>NZ_JBQCLK010000027.1:0-89957 GCF_051966115.1 Paenibacillus sp. SAFN-117 | reverse complement strand
CAGCAGCTTCATACATCGCCCCCTTTTGATTGCTACCCCGTTCACTCAGTTCCGTTTGGTTGTGTCATTATCTCTTTACAGGCCCTTTGACTGTTATCCCGTTCACTCAGTTTCTTATCTGCAGCAGCTTCATACATCGCCCCCTTTTGATTGCTACCCCGTTCACTCAGTTCCGTTTGGTTGTGTCATTATCTCTTTCCCGGCTCTTTGACTGTTATCCCATTCACTCAGTACCTCCCCTCTTTTCTTGTTTCTTTGACTCTTAAAAATACAGTTTTTATTTGTGAAAATTCAGAGGTGATTTGTCTTTAAGATTTACCATAGTTGCTCTTAAAAATTACGTCCAGACTCGATCTAAACCTCTACTCTTTTTATAAATACTTCTTGATACGAGAACGTATATTCGATATAATAAAAACAAACATGTGTTCGTATTATTGAGGTGAGCGCAATGTCCTCTTTTGCTTCGGAGGCTATGGAGTTAGAGCGGCGTACTGGCTTTCATTCAGGTTTGTATCGAAAATGGACTGAAAGTTTCAGTTCGAAGTGGGATGAAGAGTCGGACAAGAGTTTTGGCTTGGGGCCATTTTTGTCTAGAAACGCGGATAAAGATTGCCGTTCGGATGTGCACCGAAAGCCAGAAATGGATGCGGGTCGAAGTGTAGATTCGAAAATAATTCAAGATGTTTTGTTAAATCTGTCTATGGATCGGTACTCCAAATGGGACGAAAGTGCCTTCAAGCAAGAGGAAAAAGCTTTTCGGAATCGCTTTAAAACCGAGGAGGATTGTGTACAATTCATCTATCAAGCGAAATGGCCGGATGGCTTTTCCTGTCCTCGTTGCGAACATAGGCAGGCGTATGTCATCCGTTCCCGCCGGCTGCCGCTCTATGAGTGCCGAAGCTGCCGACATCAGACTTCCCTGATCGCTGGTACAGTGATGGAAGGAAGCCGGACTTCACTGTGCAAATGGTTTCTCGCTTTTCATCTCGTTGCCAATACCGAGCAAGGCACGAATGCCGTTCAGCTCAGTTCGTTCCTGCAGGTCACTTATAAAACCGCCTGGGCGATCCTTCACAAGATTCGCCAAGCTTTGTCTCAAGCAGATCATAAGCAGCCGCTTACCGGTGTGGTGAAGGGGGGCACAGCCTTTCATCGCCCTTTCCGCAGCGCTGCATCGGTCTTAGGGCTCTATCCCGAACAGAGGCCTGTATTCGTCGTTGCTTCCTTGGACAAAGGAGCTGTACCTCAGCAGGTCAAAATCAAAACCGTTCGTCCGGAAGATATGGAGGATGGCAGAATCTATCGGTCTGCGGGCGAGCACTTCATCAAGGAGCATGTCAGCCCGGATGCAATCGACGTGGATATCGAGACGAGGCGCTACCATTATCAACGCGTTCCTTCCCTGCGGAATTATTTGCGCAAAGCGAGAGCCTGGACTAATCGAGTATTTAACGGGATCGGACCGAAGTATTTACAGCATTACCTGGATGAATTCTGTTTTCGTCTGAATTTACAATTGCAGAAAGTCCCAATTTTTGATCATCTCGCCCGTGCTTGTTTGCGGACATCTGGATAACTGTAACCGAATTGAACATCTATTAATTATTGAATAACGGGCGACACTTCAGATTGCTTCTCTTTTCTGAGCATGACTAATAAACATCTTTTAAATTGACTATTTATCTGACATTTAATCCATCAAGCCATGTACTTTTTCTGAGCAAAGGGGATAACAGTCAAAAGGCTGCGCAAAGAGATAAAAGATATACATTAAGTGAATACGTGAGTACTAAGATAAGCACATAGGCAAGCGATAAATAGCGGTTACATCTAGTGCATCGGTAAGTGCATAGGCAAGTGGTAGAAACGAGTGTATACGTCTTGCACAGCATAACCAAATGGCAGTTAAGTGTATACGTCTTGTACAGGGGTGGCATATAGGCAATTGATAGATAAGTGTATACGTTTTGTGTATAAGTAAGTAAATAGGAAAGTATAGACAGAGATATTCGTCTTGTCATCGGCAAGCTCATAGGCACGGTAGATAATGTATACGTCTTACAGCGGTAAGCATATAGGCAAGGTAGATAAATGTATACGTCTTACAGCAGTAAGCATATAGGCAATTGGTAGATAAGTGTATACGTTTTGTGTATAAGTAAGTAAATAGGCAAGCTACAGGTAAGCAAAATAAGCTAAGAAAAACAGGCAAGTTTGAAGAAATTGGTCGGCCATCTTGGTCGAGGCAAGGACGTGGAGTAATATGGCATTAGCCTGCCCCGGCGCGGTCGCTTGCCAGGGTGTCTGATCGTGTGAAGATTTTACGCGGTAGCTTTTTTATGCCAGTTTGAAAGGTATTCATTTGTTGCCTTAATAAACTTTAACCTTCTGATGCGGTAAAAAAATAAAAACTGCCCCTATTTTTGAAGAGACCCTCGAAAGTTAGAGACCCTCTAACATAAGAGGTGCAGTTCAGTTTGGGCAGTTTTTATCAAAAGATGGAACGGCTTAGTGATATGGATGTTATTTAGGGAGATAGAAAGACGCAAGAAGATTGCTGGAAGCGAGTCCCTTCTTCTACTCCGCTACCCGGTTGGAGGCGTTAACCGCGCTGCCGATGACTCCGGCATCATCCAGCAGTTCTGCTGTTTTGATCTCCAAACGGTCCCAATACATAGGCAGAACTAAACGCTGAAGCTCCTGCTTCATCGGACCCAGCAGACGTTCTCCCGCGTTCGCGCCTCCGCCGCCGATAACGATGACGTCCGGGTTAAGTAATGTAACCGCATAAGAAAGCCCTCTGCCTAACTGCTTGCCGGTATGCGTCATAATATCGATTGCAACCTGGTCTCCTTGATCATAAGCTTGAGAAAGATGCGTCGCGGTTAGCTCTGCCGGACTGGAAACCATAGAGGACATGATCGTGGAGGTCCCCTTCTCGACCGCTTCTCGCGCTTGTCTTGCCAGACCTGTCGCAGAAGCAACCGTTTCCAAACAACCCGTTAGCCCGCATCCGCACAAACTCTCTTCCCCGTCCATCCGAATATGGCCGATCTCACCGGCAATGTAGGATCCGCCGTAATACAGCTTGCCATTCTCAACTAAAGCGGCCGCTACACCGGTTCCGATGGTTATGCCGAATACTACCGGATAGCCTTGCCCGGCTCCTTTGGCTGCTTCACCTTGGACATACATGCGCACATCATTATCGATAAACACAGGAATGCCCAGCAATTGATTGAGTTTCTCACTGACTTTGAAATCTCTCCAGGACAGGTTGGCCGCGAAATTGCAAATTCCTTCCGCCGGATTAATTAAACCGGGAATTCCAGCGCCGATGGCGCGGACATCCTTGCGGGTAATCCCTTGCTGGCCGATCAGTTCATCCACCATCCCGGCAATTTTGGCAATCACGTGTTCCCCGCCTTTGGCTGCTTCCGTTGGAAGCTTGAGTTTGCGGAGCAGTTGAAACTGTTCATCCAGGAGGCCGCAGACAATATTCGTTCCCCCCAAGTCGATACCGGCATAATATTTCATACGCTTCCCTCTCTTTTTCCACTGGAATCAACTAAATACTGCTTAACGCCAAGCTTCACCAATTGCTCATGAAGTTCGGCCCCCATATTCTTCGCATCGGTAATGCAAGCGTGCAGGGATGACAATGGAGCGATGGAAAACAGCGAGCTTTTTCCCACTTTGGAGTGATCGAATACGGCATAGGTTTGCCCGGATCTTTTGATCAGCGCTTTGGCGATCTCCGCTTCCGATTCCGAATAGGTGGTCACGCCCTGCAAGGAAATCCCATCAATTCCGATAAACATCTTGCCTATGTTCAAGCTGTCGACCATCTTCTCGGCCAGGGGACCGCATAGCTCGAAGCTTTTGTTCCGCATGATTCCGCCGATAACGACGATCTGAATCTCGTCGTTATCGGCTAACTCCATGGCAATATTGACTGCGTTGGTCACCACGGTAATCCCTCTGCGCGTCTTTAGCGCTCTGGCAATCAAAAAGGTGGTGGTCCCCCCGGTCAAACCTATAATATCACCTTCCCCGATAAGAGAAGCCGCCTTCTCAGCAATAGCTTCCTTCTCTATCCAGGAATAATGCTTGCGCTCGGTGAACGATATTTCCCGGGTGGCACTAAAGCCGTCATACAAAGCTCCGCCTATCGTACGAATGATCGGTTCCGTCTTCTCGAGCAGATCCAGGTCGCGGCGGGCCGTCGCTTCCGAGCATGCGAATCTGCCCACTATTTCCTGCACGGTTATCCGTCCATTTTGTTTAAGCATATTCAGAATGTTGGCGCGCCGTTGCTCACCTTTGGATGAACCCTTTCCGACCATGATTTCTGCTCACTCCAAATGTTAGACTTTAGTACAAATTTGAATAAATGTGGCAATGTAATACTAGTTCTTTAGATTTTAACGACTTGCGTCAAGTTGCGCGGGCTATCCGGATCGACACCCAATTCAATAGCTGTATATAAACCAAGATACTGCAGGACTGGAAGATTAAGAACACTTCTGGCTTCATCGGATAAGTCAGCTCCACCCACTTCAAAAACCGTATCGGCAAAAGCCGTATCGTCCCCTTTGCGGGCTGTAATCAGCATAACATGAGCTCCGTAAGCCTTCATCTCTTCGGCTACCTTCAACTCGTAGCTTCTGGCCTGCTCGGAGACCATAACACACACGAAGGTATCTTTGTCAACGACAGATTTGGGACCATGACGAAACTCCAATGTGCCGAAGCTTTCCGTCCAGACATAAGACATCTCTTTAATTTTCAGACAGGCTTCCTGAGCCAACCCGAAATACGCTCCCATCCCCAAATAAATATATTTGCTGAACTTGTTTGAAGCTAATTCTTTGGCTACGGGATCTGCCGCTTTGACTACCTGCTCATCCATTTCCGCCACCTTGCGAATATCATCCCATAGCTCCGCCTTGCCGGAAGCGGAAGCGATTGCAGCTTGCATCATGAAAGTCATGCTGCTGAACGATTTGGTCATGACCGTGCTCTTCTCCTGACCCCGTTCGGATACAAGACACTCCGTCATTTGAGCCATTTTACTGTCAGCATAGCATGTAATTCCGCAGGTCGTCCAGTTGGCCAAATCTTTCACGGATTCCAGAGCAAGGATAACCTCTGTGGATTCTCCTGAACGGGATACACCTACCAACAGATACTGACGTCCTGCCGCTGCCGCCTGATCTCTAAACAAGAAAATTTCAGAGGATGGCCATGCCGAGGCATCTTTACCGAGCCACTTTCGATACGTCGAGGCCATCGTCTGGGCTTGATAATAAGACGATCCGGACCCGATAAAAATAACTTCGTCACATTGATTGTTTTTCAAATAACGGTCAATCCATCCTTGATTTTGCTCAACAATCTGGAGAGCCGCCTGAATCGCTTCAGACTGGGAAGAAATTTCCGGATAAGTAAACTTGCCATAGTTCATGAATGGTCGCTCCTTTTATAAAATAAGAAATCTTAATGAAATTATATGTCTTATTTTTGAAAGATTCAATCATTATTATTGTTGTTTTAATCATTTTTTTGGACTATGGCTTAGTTTTCTTGTTGATTATCGATAAACAAAAGCCGATAAATTTGTTTGGGCCGCCCCTTGGACGGACTTCGCTGCTCGCCTACAATGTCCACCAAACCGCTATCGGTCCATTGCAGCAGAAACCGGTGCACACTCCGGATGGTTACACCCAGAATCTCCGCCAGCTCCTTGGCCGTATAATCCGTCTGCCCTTTACGCGCCACCTGAGCCGCCAGCTTGCTCAAGTAAGCCAGTGTCATTCCATTATTCTCCGCTTTCTTGATCAGATTCGAATCGATCAGCGACAAATTCATCTCCAGTGGCTGGGACATCTCTAGCGGACCGATGACGCTTCGATCCTCGCGGACGATGAAGCTGATATTGCCCCCGGCTTCCCGGGCTTGCCGCAGAGCGATGCGCGCATGCGTCCCCGCTTCTCCTGCGGACTGGCCGAAGCCAACCCCCATGCTGATGGTAAAGCCAAGTGATTTTTCCGCTTCTCTTCCGAGCGGAATATATTTGTACCCCCCGGTTTCCCGTTCAAAAATACCGCGAGTCGTTGTGAACAAATATTCATCCCCGCCCAGATGGGTCAGATGGCCATCCAATGACTCAACATATTCCAGAAGCATTCGGTGAATTTCCAGCTTTAGCTTCTGCACCTCGTGTTCGGTCGTTTTCATTTCATATAACCTGGCCGAATCGTCAATGACGATAAATCCCAGCACAATCTGAGATTCCTTACTCTTGCGGGACTCTGTCGATAACAAGGCTCTTTCCAGGGTAACGATGATATCCTGCTCGGTCGGCACGACCCACTCGTTCGGGATGTTAAGTTCCGTCAGTGCGGCTGCAACCGATTTCAATCCGGTTAAGGCACACGACTTCCCTTGCGTTTCCTCGTAGATTTGTCGGTGAAATTGAATAAGGGCCTCTCTGGAATACGGATCCTTGCCATTATAGACGAAGGTTTGCAGCCCGACCTCCCCTAATTCGTTCAACGGGGATTCAATCATCTGCATCTTTAAGGTGTCGACCGATAGTGTGGCGGCGGCAAATCGCTTATATGCACGGAATAATGCCCGATACAAGCCTGTCCCGGTCAGCGGCAAATAATGAACCGGAACGGTAAATTTGAGCTTGTCCTTAGCTCGCTGATAAGGAAGAGGCCCTGAAAATAGAAGGACCTCCACCTCGTCCATCAATTTTTGGGCCAATGACGGTACTTCCTGTTCACTTTTAAACGCAGAATAAATCGGCTGAAAGGAAGGGAATCCTTTCATCACTTTGCTGATCTTTTTTATAAGTACTTCGGAACCAATCACACCGATTTTGATATTGTCCAATTCATTGGTATTCCAATTAGAAATCATGAGCAATGTGCCTCCAGCTTCAAGTTAAAGATGATGGCTTCCCTCTCATTTATACCCGTTCAGCCGATCATTTGCAATGGCTGACAGCAATGAAGCACCTAGAGCAATACACTGTTCATCTATTGCAAACTTCGGATGGTGAAGACCATACGCCTGTTCAGCATTTTCCGCAGGCCCCGATCCGAGCCAGAAGAAACAACCCGGTACATGGTTAAGGTAAACGGAGAAATCTTCTCCGGCCATAGTGGGAGCCGCCTCAACCCGATTTTCCCGTCCGATAAGACGATCCGTAGTCTGTTCGACATGGCTGACACATTCATCCGTACTGACCAGCACCGGTGTCTGTTCGATATAGTTTACCGTTGCGCGGCAGCGATAGGCTTCGCTAATTTGCTGGATAATTCTTGTCAGACGCTCCTTCATTCCGCTCTGCACTTGAGGAGAGAAAGTACGCACGGTCCCGGTCAGGATGGCCCGATGGGGAATTACATTATTCGCCTCCCCGGCGTGAATGCTCCCAATAGTGACGACAGCCGGCTCGAACGGAGAGATTTCGCGGCTCACTGCCGTCTGCAGCCCCATGACGATGGCCGATGCGGCTACGACGGGGTCGATGCTCTGATCGGGAATCGCACCATGCCCCCCGCGCCCCTCCAGCTTGATTTCCAATCGGTCAACCGATCCCATCAAGGAACCATAGCGGGTCGCCACCTTACCGGCCGACAGCGTGGGCAAATTATGCAGCCCGTAGATTTCGTCTACTCCGTTAAGAGCCCCATCTGCGATCATAGCCTTCGCTCCGGCATTGATTTCCTCGGCTGCCTGAAACAGAAAGCGGACCGTGCCCTTCAGGCTCTGGCGTCTCGCAGACAGAATATGGGCGGCCCCCAGAAGAATGGCCGTATGGGCGTCATGACCGCAGGCATGCATAACACCCGGGACTTCGGAAGAGAAAGGAAGTCCACTCTCTTCTTCTATCGGCAGCGCATCCATATCGGCGCGCAGAGCAATCCTGGGCCCGGGGGCTTCCCCAACCAGGTCGGCGACAATTCCGTGGCCCCCTACTTGCGTACGTATGGTCAGCCCCAACCCGCTTAACGCCTCCGCAACTTTGCCCGCTGTCCTCGATTCCTGCAGGCTAAGCTCGGGATGACGGTGCAAATCGCGACGAAATTCGACCAGTTCCGTCTCCAACCGTTTCCCGTCATCCAACCATTTCCGATCCGCCATGCTCATTGCTTCTTCCCCCTTCGCAAGTTCAGCTCGCTCATGATCTGCTTGCCTGTCGGAGTCTGAGCGAGCCCGCCTTGAGCCGTTTCGCGATGTTTCGACGGCATGGCGCTGCCTACTTCGTACATAACATTGACCACTTCATCGGACGGTATCACACTTCTCACGCCGGCCAGTGCCATATCCGCTGCGGCCAGCGCATTCACTGCGCCGAAGCCGTTTCGGACGATGCACGGAATTTCAACTAGGCCGCCGACCGGGTCGCAGATCAGGCCAAGCGTATTTTTGAGCGCCAACCCAACGGCGTGTACCGCTTGAGCCGGGGTTCCTCCCCGTAGTTCCGTCATAGCGCCGGCCGCCATTCCGATCGCGGATCCCACCTCGGCCTGACAGCCACCCTCGGCTCCGGAGACAAACGAATTGTTCGCTATAACGTAGCCGATCGCCCCTGCACAGAACAGTCCCTCCACCATATGGTCGTCGGTCCAACCGAATCTCTGTTGGCTGCTGACGAAGACACCCGGAATGATTCCGCAGGACCCCGCCGTCGGCGTAGCGATGATTCGCCCCATGGAAGCGTTCACTTCTGAAACCGCAAGCGCATACGTCATGGCGAGGCAGGCCTCTCTCCCCAAGGACGGCTCTTGATCCTGCATGAAGCTGTTCACCCGCTGGGCATCCCGTCCGGTCAGACCGCTGCGCGAAGTCGTATCCTCCGTCAGCCCTTTATGAACCGCTTCCTTCATCACTTCATAATACTGTTTCATCTTATTAAATTCCTGCTCCGGAGTCCGGCCCGATTCCTTAGATTGCTCCTCAATCATCAGACGGGCTATAGATAATCCTTCCTGCTCACATAACTCCGCCAATTCCTTCAGCGTCCGAAATCTCATTGTTCATCCTCTTTCCGTGAGGTCAACCGTCCCCACTGTATGAATCATGTCCACCTTAAGAAGCTGATCGATCAGCTCGCGGGAAATCGGCGAGTCCACTTCAATGACCGTCATCGCTTCGCCGTTGCGGGACTTTCTGTCCAGATCCATATACCCGATATTCACCTGCTCCGACTTGAGAATCGCCGTAATCTCCGCGATCATTCCGGGCCGGTCCTGATGAGCGATTACCAAGGTTGGATATATGCCGGTGAATTTGATGTCGAACTGATTGACGTTGACAATCTCAATGTTGCCTCCCCCAATGGATGCCCCCGTCACCGACAGCGTCTTTCCCTTGCCGGACAAGGCAATTTTCGCTGTATTCGGATGGAAGGCAGGCAGGGAGCTCGGCAGGAAACTGACCTTCATGCCGGCCTGTTCCGCATCATCCAGTGAATGAGGAATCCGCGAATCGTCCGGCTCGTAATCCAGCAAGCCACCCACCAGGGCCAAGTCTGTCCCATGCCCCTGATAGGTTTCGGCAAATGAACCGAACAGCGTAATCTCCGCTTGTTCCGGAAGCTCGCCAAACAGCTGACGGGCTACCCGTCCCAGACGAATAGCCCCCGCCGTATGTGAGCTGGAAGGACCGATCATCGCCGGTCCTATTATGGAAAACACATCTTTAAACCGCATGGAATACCCCTCCGCTCATGGTGGGCGTTACCTTACTGCTCCAGCCACTCATTTAAGTGTTGCTTGACAAACTCATCATCGTTCAAATGCGGATAATCCCGATACATCCGGTCAATCTCTTCCATCTGCCCCGGAGACAACTCCTCCTTCGGGTTAAGGCACCAGCGGCCGGCCAGCAGCCCTTGGCGTCTCAGCACTTCATGAATTCCCGGAATGCAGCCTGCAAAATGGTTGGCAGGATCGAAGAAAGCGGCATTCGTCTCTGTCACCTCGATATTCCGGGTAAGCCACTCGGCAGACAACTGCTCATTATTTCGGACCTGCTTGATTTCCTCGAGCAATTCCACGGCTTTACGGGTCCAGACCGCCCAATGTCCGAGCAGACCGCCTACAATTCTTTTTTCCACCGGCTGTCCGTTCACCTGGAACCGGTAGACTGTCAACAAATCGTTGACAATGTTATCATCGTTGCCGGTATACAGAGCGATTTCGTCTCTGCGCTCGGAATAGCAGACCGCCCTGGCTACGTCGATCGTCTGGTAGCGATTGAACGGAGCCATCTTGATAGCCATAACGCCGGTAATGTTCGCGAACTGCTCCCAGAACCGGAAGCTGAAGATCCGCCCTCCGACGGAAGGCTGCAGATAGAAGCCGAACACCGGAATAATCTCGGCAACCGCCCGGGTTCTGTCGAGAATCTGCTCTTCCGTCCAGTTCTGAAGACCGCCCATGCTGAGCAGCCCCATGTCATAGCCGAGACGCACGGCAAGCTCTGCTTCGGCTATCGCTTGCTCTGTCGGCCCGCAAATCCCGGCTATTTTCAGGAAGGGACGGTCCAGATTGGCCCGGTCCACTTCTTCGGCAGCCAGACGCAGCACAGGCTCCAGCAAGTTCACGTCCTTATCGCGGATTTCAAATTGTGTCGAATGGACCCCAACCGCTACTCCTCCGGCACCGGCTGCCATATAGTAGCGTGTCAGTGCCCGCTGACGCCGCTCATCCAGCTTCCGGTTCTCATCCAGGGCCAGCGGGTGAGCGGGAATCGCCAAACCGTCGTGCAGCGCCCGCAGCTGTTCGGGAGTTAATTCTTTACGCTTGGCCATATCAATATTTCCCCTCCCTTTCCTGGAAATGAGTCGGCTTGTTCCAGGTAGCTCCATCTATTTGGACCCAATCGGCAATCCAATCGATCATCTGCAGCAAGGAAACTCTCGGATAACCGAAGGTTTGGATCGCTTTCGAAGAGTTGCTGAGCAGAGCCGTCTCTGCTTCCTTGCCGATAATCTTGGCCTCGGTACCAAGACGGTTGGCGAATTCCTTGGCCACCCAGCGCAGCGAAATCGTCTCGGGACCGGTTACGTTCAACACAGTCGGCGGATTGCTGGCGACGGTCAAAGAGCGGATGGCCATCTCATTGGCGTCTCCCTGCCAGATCACGTTGGCATGGCCCATCGTTACATCGATTTCTCTTCCTTCCTTGATTGCCTTGGCAATTTCAAGCAAGACCCCGTATCTCAAGTCTATAGCATAATTCAAGCGAAATACAGTCAGCGGAGTCCCATATTTATGAGAGAAATATTCGAATACCCGCTCGCGGCCCAAGCTCGACTGGCCGTATTCCCCGTTCGGATTCGGAGGAGTTAATTCAGTGGCTCCGCCATCGATGACAGGCGTCAGAGGATAGACGTTCCCGGTCGAGAAGGCGACGATCCGGGAATTTCTGTATTTCTCCGCCACCCGCCCGGGCAGGTAGGAGTTCATCGCCCAGGTAAAATGCTCATTGCCGGTCGTACCGAATTTATTTCCCGCCATATAAATAATGTTTTTGACATCTGGCAGCGCTTGCAGTTCCGAATCATTAAGAAGGTCGACTGCAATCGTTTCCACTCCGTCGTTCTCCAACTCCTGTCTAAGCGTACCCGAGGAGAAACGGGAGGCTCCGATTACCTTCTTGTTCACTCCGGCTTCCTTAATGGCATTCATGGCCAACCGCGCCAAGCTCGGCCCCATCTTGCCTCCGACACCCAGCAGCATGATATCGCCGTCCAGCTCTGCAATCTCTTTAACCAATGCCGCAGAAGGCTCGGCCAGCTTCGCTTCCAGTTCTTCGACCGTTTTCATAACAGATCTCCCTTCATCTTTCGCTTATTTATAACTTAATTGTATTCGTCCATTTATATAAAGACAAGTCTTTAAATCGTCCTTAAATATGCAAGAGTCAGCTTGAATGTCCGAAGCCGCCGGCAGCGGCCTGACCCGTCTCGTGTAAACGCCCGGACGCAGCTCGTCGACAAATGATAATTGTAACCGGATGATTCCACCCATGCCGATCACATTTCATCCCGTATAACCTGTACATCCTCTAACGCTTCCCGCAGCCTGCTTGCTAGAAGAATTCGTAAGCTCATTCCCTCCGTTTCTTGGCGGTCAGATTCTCCAAAGCTTCCTGCAAATTAGGATACTTGAATTTAAACCCGCACTCCATCGCCCGCCGCGGGAGGACTCTCTGCCCTTCCAGCAGCAAAACGGACAGTTCTCCCAGGAGCAGCTTGAATACGAAGGACGGAACCGGAAAATAGTGGCCCCTCTTCATAACGCGCCCTAAAGTCCGTCCGAAATCATCGTTAGTTACCGGATGAGGGGCCGTTGCATTCACCGGGCCCGAAAGTTGCGAATTCCGGATGCAATAATCAATCAGCCGCACCATATCTTCAATATGGATCCAGGACATCCACTGCCTGCCGCTGCCCAGGCGCCCCCCTACTCCGAGTTGATAGGGCAGCTTCATCAGAGGGAAGGCTCCGCCATCCGCACCCAGCACCAATCCTACACGCAGCTTGATTAAACGAGGAACTTGAATGGCTTCCGCCGCTTCTTCCCACCGTTCGACCACGGCTGCCAGAAAATCCGTTAATCGGGCAGGACTTTGCTCATCGAAAGAGTCTTCCTCCGAGGTGCCGTAGATCGACATCCCTGATCCGTTCACTATGACTTCGGGCTTCCGCTCCAGACGGGATACCGCATCGGCTATCCGAGAAGCTGCCTTCAGCCGCGATTGAAGAATTCTCTCTTTGGCCGGCCGGGTCCATCTCTGATTGATCGTTTCCCCGGCCAGATTGACGATGGCATCCACTCCTTCCAGCCTTGCGGGCTCCCTTTCTATTTCATCCCAAGACACCACAGCCGCGCCAGAAACCTTGCTTTCGGCGGAACGGGAAATGACCAGGACTTCATGACCCTGATTAATTAAATGCTTCACCAAATGCCCTCCGATAAAGCCGGTTCCTCCTGTCACTGCTATTTTCATAGGAGTCCCTCCCTTTAATTAATAAATTAATAGATTTTGAAGCTTGTTCCCGATCCGTATTGCTCACCTTATTTTACCATATCTCGACAAACTTCACTTTGCCATACAGAGCAAAATAACTGCAGCAAAATAGTACTAAACCGCTTTGAAGGGTCTACGCTTTAAAGTAATAAAATTTTTCTTTTTGTCCATATGCGCAAAAAAATATTTCTTTCTTACTACATAATTCGACAAACTTTTCAAGAATATTCTGATAGTTTAGTGATAGTGTGTTAAATTTAACCATTTAAGGGAGGTTGCAACATGTCAAAAAAATTAAATGTTGTACTTAGCTTGCTCTTATCTGGCACCTTAGTTCTCTCAGCCTGCAGCACAAAATCAGCCGATCCGCCGCCAGATACCTCAAGTCCACAGCCGAGCGCGAGCACCGCCCCATCCACGGCGCCCTCTGCCGCTCCAACTCCTGAACAGAGTAAAGCCAGTGACAGTTTCATCCCTGCGTCCGACAAATCCAAGAGCCCTGCTGCGGCACAAAGCAGAACAGACACGCTCATTATCGGGATGCAAGACTTCAAAGGTTTGTTTAACGGAATATACGGCGAAACCGCTTACGACAATTATGTTAACTCTGCGATTTTCGATTCCTTGATTCAAGTCAAGAAAGACGGCACATACGAGCCCAGCGTCGCCAAGAAATGGGAAGTTTCCGACGACAAGTTGGTTTACACCTTTCATTTGCGGGATGACGTGAAGTTTACCGACGGGACGCCGTTAACCGCAGAGGATGTCGCCTTTACCTTGACGGTCTTGCACGACAAGTCCTATGACGGCCCTTCCGACATTATGAAGGCCAAGATCAAGGGAGGTAAAGAATACAAGGAAGGAACCGCCTCCGAAGTCGAAGGCATCAAGGTCATCGATGAGCATACGATTGAAATTACGACTACAGAAGTAAGCGCATCCACTCTGGCCAATATAGGGGATGTGATCATTCCCAAGCATTATTACGGTAAAGATTATAAGCAGGGCAGTCTGGACTATATGAAGGAACTTCACCAGAAGCCGCTGGGCTCCGGCCCTTATATTATGGAAGCTTACGTTCCCGGGCAAGAGGTTCGCTTCGTCGCGAATGAAAATTATTTTAAAGGAAAGCCGAAAATTCCCAAGCTGATTTACAAGGTAACCTCGAGTGATACGAATATCCAGTCGCTGCAAGCCGGCGAGACGGATTCCGAAACTCAAGTGACCGTCAGCAAGGACAATGTCGAGCTGCTTAAATCATTGGGATTCCTGGATATTAACCTGTTCCCGACGAACGGATACGGTTACATCGGGTTCAATCATAATGATCCGAAATTCAAGGATAAGCGTGTTCGGCAGGCGCTGACCTACGGCTTGAACCGGGAGGAAATTGTGGAAGCGGTTTACCAGGGCAATGCTAAGGTCATTAATGTTCCGCAATCCAATGTATCCTGGGCATATACCGATGACGTTAATAAATATGAATTCAATCTGGAGAAGGCCGCTCAATTGCTGGATGAAGCCGGTTGGAAGGTCGGAGCCGACGGCATTCGTGAGAAGGATGGAGTGAAATTCAAAATCCATTTCCTGGCAACCACCCCCAACCCGGTCAATGATGTTATCATCCCGGTTGCCCAAGAGAACTATAAAGAATTGGGAATCGCATTTGAGCCGGATATGCTGGATTTCAACGCGGTGAAGGAGAAGCAGAAGAAAGGCGATTTCGACATGTTCTTCCTGGCATGGCAGCTGACACCGGATCCGGATTCCACGAACGTGTTCGGAACGAACGGCTCTCAGAATGAAATCGGATATTCCAATCCGAAGGTCGATGAATTGCTGGCTAAAGGGCTCCTGGAACTGGATATCGAGAAGCGGAAGCCGATTTACCACGAGCTGTATAAAGAGCTTAATGAAGATCCGCCTTATATTTACTTGTATCAGCGTACAGACATCTTGCCGATCAATGCCCGGGCGCAGGGCTGGGATGTGTCTTCGTTCAAGAGATTTCCGTACAGCCTTTATCATGTGTCCATCAATTAATAAAAAGGGTTTGATTTGCTGTAGTAAGTATGCAACACATTACCCGAAAGTCCATATGCTCAGCCTTCGGGCTGGGCATATGGACTAACTACGAGGAGGAACGGAATGAAGCAGTATGTCATTCGCAGATTGTTTAACATGATTCCTACCTTGATCGGAATCTCTCTTCTTATCTTTTTCGTCCTCACCCTCGCCCCGGGCGATTTCGTAGATGCCAATTCCAACCCGAATTTGACTGCGGAAAGA
This sequence comes from Paenibacillus sp. SAFN-117, assembly GCF_051966115.1. Classification (NCBI taxonomy): domain Bacteria; kingdom Bacillati; phylum Bacillota; class Bacilli; order Caryophanales; family Paenibacillaceae; genus Paenibacillus; species Paenibacillus sp. SAFN-117. The sequence goes on along the minus strand of NZ_JBQCLK010000027.1, from coordinate 74,606 downwards.
GCTCAAGAGCTCAGGGAAATCTACGGCTTAGACAAGCCTCTGATGGAACGCTATTTCACATGGATAGGCAATGTTCTGAAAGGCGAATTCGGCGATTCTCTGATGTACAAACAGCCGGTGACGAAAGTTTTGAATGATTATATGTGGAACTCCTTCCTGCTGGCTGTCGTCGCTCTCGTTCTGTATTGGATGATTGCCGTTTTTGTCGGCATTTTCTCCGCAACAAGGCAATATTCCCTGTTCGATGCGGGCGCCACTTTTTTTGTGTTTGCCGCCATGTCGCTTCCTTCCTTTTTTATCGGTCTCTTGCTGATCAAATTATTTGCCGTTGACTTTAATATTTTCCCTGTCGGCGGAATGTACACAACCGGAAGCAATTTGAGCGGATTCGCCCGGCTCTGGGATCTGGCCAAGCATATGTTCCTTCCCGTTATGGTGCTTACGATGATTCACGCCGGATCACTGACCCGGTACATCAGAACCAGTATGCTGGAGGTTATCAGGCAGGACTATATCCGCACCGCAAGAGCAAAGGGACTGAAAGAGAAGATGGTCATCTACAAGCATGCCTTGAGGAACGCCTTGCTTCCCGCCATTACTTTGTTCGGTCTGGAGCTTCCCGGTTTATTTGCCGGAGCCATCATCCTGGAGAAAATCTATAACTGGCCCGGAATCGGCCGGATCAATCTGGAAGCAGTGGGGTTGAGGGACTACCCGTTTCTGATGGGTTTTACAATGTTTCTGGCGCTGCTGACCGTTCTGGGCAACTTCCTGGCAGATCTGTTATACGGAACGGCCGATCCCAGAATACGTCTGAAATAGGAGGAGATGGACATGAAACCGGTACCTTCAACAAATACTCAAGTAAGCGTTGCCAAACGATCCCACCCTTCTTCTCCCTGGAGGCTTGCACTTCGGAGATTGCGCAAAAACCGGATGGCGATGATCGGACTGACCGTGCTCGCCTTCATGGTTGTATTCTGTTTCGTCGGCCCCCTCATCTCCTCCCACCTGATGGAGAAGGTCAGTGTAGCTAACGGCAACAAAGCTCCTAACTCCACTCATTGGCTGGGAACTGACAAGTTGGGCAGAGATGTGCTGACACGCACGATGCTGGCCGGGCGGATTTCGCTGACCGTCGGCATTGCGGCCATGTTCATTTCGGTCCTGATCGGCAGTGTGTTGGGTGCCATTGCCGGTTATTACCGTGGCTGGGCGGATTCTATCATAATGAGATTGGCCGATATTATTTATTCCGTCCCCAACCTGCCCTTGCTTATTTTGTTGGGGGCCGTTCTATCCGATTTGAAAATTCCGGCCGGAGCGCGAATCTATGTCGTCATGTTCATTCTCGGTATGTTAGGCTGGGCCACCCTGTCCCGCTTGGTCCGAAGTCAGGTCTTAAGCCTCAGGGAGCAGGAATTCATGCAGGCTGCCGAGGTGCTCGGATTAAGAGATCATCGAAAAATTTTCCGCCATCTGCTGCCCAACACCGTTCCGATTATCATCGTATCGGCTACGTTGACGGTAGCTTCGGCCATTCTGGCCGAGTCCGCCTTGAGCTATCTTGGAATTGGTGTCATTCCCCCTACACCGTCATGGGGAAATATGATCCAGGTGGCCAACAATCTCGTCGATTTTCAATTACGGCCTTGGCTATGGATTCCACCCGGAATCTGCATCTTTGTCACCGTCATCTCCATCAATCTGATCGGGGACGGATTACGAGACGCCTTAGACCCTAAAATGAAAAGATAGGAGAAACGAATATGGCAGAAAATTTGGTGGAGTTTCGCAATTTAAAAACATCCTTCTACACCGAGGCCGGCGTCGTCCAAGCGGTCAATGATGTCAGCTTTAAAATAAAAGAAGGGGAAACGTTATGTGTCGTCGGTGAATCCGGCTGCGGCAAAAGCGTCACCGCCATGTCTTTAATGAGGCTCATCGCCTCTCCCCCCGGGAAAATCGAAAGCGGCGAAATCCTGTTCCGGGGCCAGGATTTGCTCAAGCTGAAGGAGCATGAAATGCGGGCCATACGCGGCAACGAGATCGCGATGATCTTCCAGGAGCCCATGTCATCCTTGAACCCGGTCCTCAAGATCGGAGAGCAAATCATGGAACCGCTGATAGAGCATAAGCGGCTCTCCAAGAAAGAGGCCCGCGAAAAAGCGATAGACATGATCCGTTTGGTCGGCATTCCGCGCGCGGAGCAAATCATGGACTCATACCCCCATGAGTTAAGCGGCGGTATGAGGCAGAGAATCATGATCGCCATTGCGCTAAGCTGTGATCCCAAGCTGCTGATCGCAGACGAGCCGACGACTGCGCTGGATGTGACAATCCAAGCCCAAATTCTTGATTTAATGAGAAAAATCAAGGAGCAGTTGAATACCTCTCTTATGCTGATTACCCATGACCTTGGGGTGGTCGCTGAAATGGCCGATTATGTCGTCGTTATGTACGCCGGCAAAGTGATCGAGGAAGCGCCGGTTGTCGAGCTTTTTCACAACCCCAAGCATCCTTATACCCAAGGGCTGCTTAAAGCGAAACCTATTTTGTACAAAAAGCAAAAGCGGCTCTATTCCATTCCCGGACAGGTGCCAAACCCGATCTCGCTGGGAAATAACTGCTATTTCAGCGATCGCTGCGATCGCTGCATGCCGGTTTGCAAAGAGGCCCACCCTGATCTACTGGTCGAAAACAAGGAGCATAAAGTAGCCTGTTGGCTTTACGAGGGAGGGGCTGCCCATGGGTGAGGTATTGTTGGAGGTTCAACGGTTAAAAAAATATTTTCCGATCCGCGGCGGGATTTTGCAAAGAACGGTCGGTCACGTCAAAGCGGTAGACGACGTTTCCTTCACCCTGAAGAAGGGGGAAACCCTCGGCCTGGTCGGTGAGTCCGGCTGCGGCAAAAGCACGGTCGGCCGCACCATCCTCCGCCTGAATGATAAAACAGAAGGACAGGTGCTGTTTCAGGGGACGGACATTCATGGGCTCCCGAGGAAAGAGCTGAGGAAGCTGCGCCCGAGGATGCAGTTGGTGTTTCAGGACCCCTACAGCTCTTTGAACCCGCGGATGAAAATTGGCGAAGCCATTGGCGAAGCACTGATTGACCACGGAATCGCAGACCGGAAAGAGGCTCGGGAGCAGGTGCTGGAGGTACTGAATATTTGCGGGCTGGCGCCATATCATATCGATCGTTTCCCGCATGAGTTTTCCGGCGGACAGAGACAGCGGATCGGAATAGCACGGGCGCTGATTCTGAATCCCGAATTCATCGTCGCGGATGAACCGGTGTCGGCTCTGGACGTTTCTATCCAGGCCCAAATCATTAATCTGCTTAGCGATCTGCAAGAGACGAAAGGACTCACATATCTGTTTATCTCACACGATCTTAGCGTCGTAGAGCATCTGTGTACCCATGTTGCTGTCATGTACCTTGGTTCGATGGTCGAGCAGGCATCCAGAGAGGAGCTCTTCCGCAACCCTCTCCATCCGTATACGAAGGCTCTCCTGTCGGCGGTTCCTATTCCCGACCCTGTCATGCGGAGAGAACGGATTGTGCTGAAGGGCGATATCCCGAGCCCGGCCAACCCGCCATCGGGCTGCAAGTTTCATACCCGCTGTCCCATGGCGGTGGATCAGTGCAAATCCGAGATCCCGAAGTACCGGGAAGTGGCCCCCGGCCACCACGTCGCCTGCCATCTGGTGTAAATCCCCCACAAAGTGACGCGTAACCTTCGAAGTATATTCCGGATACTTTGCGGGGAGGCCCCGGAACTTAACACTTGAATCTTGAAGATTCTGATAGTATTCTATATAAAATCATTATTGCAGGAAAAGCCATGACCCAGGACATGGGATTCCACGATTCGATGGTTCAGAGAGGAAATCCGCGGCTGGAAGGTTTCCCGATTCGAAGGAATCTCCCCGCCTTGCGAGCTGTAACGGGGAATCAGCAACCGTTACCGGAACCTATCCGTTATCAGGCAGAAGGACCGTTAAATATACAATTAACGGTTAAATAAGGGTGGTACCACGGCGCATTCGTCCCTGACGGATGCGCTTTTTTGCATCCTTCTTATTTGCTTCCAATCCAAATTTGTATCTTGGGAGGTTATATCTATGCTTCAAAGCAAGCTTCTAATCCCCACCTTGCGTGATGCGCCGTCAGAGGCGGATGTCGTGAGCCATCAGCTTATGCTTCGGGCGGGATTGATCCGGCCGCTGGCCGCCGGCATCTACACTTACTTGCCGTTAGGATGGCGAGTGCTGAGGAAAGTCTCCTCCATCATCCGGGAAGAGATGGATCGAATAGGCGCGCAGGAAATGCTGATGCCGGCAATGCAGCCTGCGGAGCTATGGCAGCAATCGGGGCGCTACTCTCTGTACGGTCCCGAGCTTGTGCGGCTATACGACCGCCATAATCGTGAATTTGCACTCGGCCCGACTCATGAGGAAGTGATTACTTCATTAATCCGGGATGAAGTCAATTCTTATCGCAAGCTGCCGATGATCCTGTATCAAATCCAGACTAAATTCCGGGACGAACGCCGGCCGCGATACGGCCTGCTGAGAGGCCGGGAATTTATGATGAAGGATGCTTATTCATTCGACGCGGATTGGGAAAGCTTGGACGAAACGTATCGGAACGTATACTATGCCTATACCCGTATCTTTGACCGCTGCGGGCTCACCTACCGGGTGGTGGAAGCCGATGCCGGGACTATCGGCGGAGAAGGCGAAACCCATGAATTTATGGCTCTGGCCGACATTGGCGAGGATACGGTCGCAGTCTGCGCGAATTGCAGCTATTCCGCCAATCTGGAGACGGCCTATACGAGGCATGGAGCGTCACCTGCGGAAGCAAGGACTGTCCCCAAGCCCGAGAAGATTCATACACCGGGGGTCCGCACCATCGATCAGCTGACAGCTTCGTTGGACATCGAGGCCGGGCATATTCTGAAGACGCTCATTTACATGGCGGACGGCCGCCCTGTCGCCGTGATTGTGCGAGGCGACCATGAAGTGAACGAAACCAAGCTTAAGAATGCTCTCCGAGCGGATCATATCGAGCTGGCAAATGAGGAAATAGTCCGTCAACATACGGGGGCCCCGATAGGATTTGCCTGACCTGTCGGCTTGAGCCTGCCCCTATGGATCGATCAGGAAGCCGCTATTATTGAATCCGGAGTCGCAGGTGCGAATGAACCGGATTATCATCTTCGCTATGTCGTTCCCGGGCGGGATTTCCCCTTGGAGCATATAGGCGATTACCGTAATGTAACGGAGGGAGATTCTTGCCCGCATTGCGAAGGGACTTTCAAATTTTATCGCGGGATCGAAGTCGGCCATGTTTTCAAACTGGGGACCAAATACAGCGCGGCTCTAGGGGCTGGCTTCTTGAATGCCGCAGGCCGGGAGAACCCGGTAATCATGGGCTGCTATGGAATTGGCGTCTCACGCATTCTGTCCGCGGTCATCGAGCAGAATCATGATGATGGCGGAATTCTGTGGCCGATGGCGATCGCCCCTTTCCATGTGCATTTGATTCCGGTTTCCGTTCAAGATCCGGTACAGCGAGGTCTTGCGGAAAAGCTTTACTATCGTCTGCAGGCAGAGGGCATGGAAGTGTTGATGGATGACCGGGAGGAGCGGCCCGGGGTCAAATTCAAAGACTCCGATCTGATCGGTATTCCTATAAGGATCGTAGTCGGCAAACAAGCCGGCGAAGGCTTGGTGGAAATTAAAGAACGAGGGCAGGCCGCTGCGGAAGTCATCGGTTACGAGGATGTTGTCACTCATGTCTTGGGAAGGATGAAGAGCTGAAGAAGTATCGGGATCTATCCCTCGGCCAATGAAGATTAGCTGGGCGGCAGTACTTTCGTCAGGCAGGTCTTCTATTCTGCCCCGTCCCAAACCCAAAAAACTCCTTGGCCCGATTTCCGGTCCAAGGAGTCATGCTTTGACAAGGATTTGCTTGACTATCCAGCTAGATGCTCCGTTCTTGCTCCAGCAGTTCGGAAATTTTCGAATGAAGCCCTTCACCGGCATAGGATATAAGCGGAGAGATTTCCACGGTCCGGCCCTCCAGCCGCTCCTCTGCTGCCCCGGCTTCCAGAAGCCATTTGCGGTGCAGCTCCAGGACAAGCTTCCTCGCTGTCTCCGGACTGTCTTCCCCTTCCTTGTTCTTGACCGGTGCGAATTCCTCGCTGCGGTTAACCTGCAGCACCGCCAGTTTATCTGCCAGCGGAAACAGGTCAAAGATGAACCGCTCGAACTTATACGCATTAGGCTCGGAAGGCTTGAGCGGATTACCTTGCTCATCGATAGCGGCTATCTTCTTATGAGCGGCATGATATGGCAGCGGATAATCAGCGCCCTTCTCGACGAAATCGAGGCGGAACAGATGCATCGAAATGTTGGCCTGGTCATACAACAGACGCCCTTCCTCATTCTGTGCCGTCATCATCTCGCGCGGCATATCGGAATATTCGATGACTGCGGGCCGCCCCCGGTTGAGGCAGACGATTCCCACCTTCTCTTCCGGATGGGATTTCGGAACGACTTTGCAGGCTGCAGAAGCCCCGCTGGAGATGGTGTATCCGATAAATTTCGGGTCCGCTACCTTCACCAGAGCATTGTCGACATTGTAATAAAATACCCATTCCACGCCCCGTGCTTTCATATCCGCCAATGCGCCGGAACGCTTGATGGCTGCGAAGCAATCCCCATTGCCGGCCGGGGCCAGACTGATCCGGTCTTTGTCAGCCAGCAATATTTTGCCCTCGGCATCTATGGCGGGCAGTACGCTCTGCTCGAAGAAGAAAATCGCTTCCCGGGGATAACCGAAATAATCCGCTTTCCGGAAAAATTCCGTTGTTTCCCCATCGTTTTCGGGGCTGGTCATCACATACCAAGGAATAGTTCGCCCCGCTTGCGAGCTCAAATTTAGTAGTCTCTCGGCCTGCAGCTGGAATAAAGATTTTCCGGAAGGAAGGCCAATATTGAAGGTTCCCTTAGGCCCGTCGTGGCCCAAGCGGCTTCCCTGTCCTCCCGCTACCACCAGAGCGGCCACCCGGCCTGAACGAAGCGCCTGCCAGCCGGCCTCCTCCTCCTGCTGTTTCCTCTCTTCACTGAATTCATCCCAGACTCCCGCTTCTATCGGAGTTAATTCATTTTCCATCTGCGCCGGGCTATCCGTCCTCTGATCGAATAACGCAGCTACTTGCTCGAAATCGAGAGAAAAAATCTGATCCAGCAGGCTCTCCTGAGCCTCGGCTGTCAAATCATGATAGAAATTCAATAAATGCTGTTGATTATACTGACGAAGCAGCGCTTCGGCTTGTTCCTTCCTGGACTTCATCTAATCTCCCCTCGTGCTTGAATGATAGATTAATAGCTTCCTAATAGAATAACCTTAGTGTCTCCCTCGGCAGAATGATGAAGCTTCGAATCACCGCCTCGTCTATTGTACCACATCACCGGAAATGGGAATCTATCCCTTAAGCCCCATTTTGGCCCACATGCCGCTAAAGGGGGTTATTTCGTAGTACCGAATGCCTATCCCGGCCGCAATCTATGCCCAAAATGTCCGATTCGTTAGGCATACTAAAAAAACGCGGGCAGCGTCCCGCGTTTGAATATTCCTTGGAATCTGATCAACCGATTCACGGTCCGGCCTATTTCCAAACCTATTGACGTTCTTTCCCGACGAAATCGGACGAAAACTAAAATTCAATCCGTCAAGCGTCAGATAGGTGTGGCGGATCGATAATCTCGGCCTCTGAAGTTGTTGCCCGGTCATCCAATTGACAAAACGAATAAATAAGGATAAAATAATTATTCGATAATTTAATCTAAATATTATACCACAATAATTTCTTTTTGTCAATAGTTTTTTTGTTTTGGTTTTTTATTCACCTGACCAAGGGAGGGAAATTTCATGCGGTTATCACGCTTATTCCACTCTTTGAACCAAACGGCTCAGGAGCAGGCAGTAATGGAGATTCTGGAACTTAATGAGAAGACCGCGCCGTTCGGTTTGATGCTGACGCCGGAGGAAGCCGCCCAAATGATCCATGTCAGAAATCAACTGCTTTACAGTTATGGCCGAGTAGAGTTGGGCTTCGAGGTCATCCGATCGTTAATCGACGGTTTTGCAGCCTCGCCCTATATAAACGATGAGAATTATGTCCCGACTCTAAATGAGCTGCAAGAGATTTTTTATTATCTAAAGAATGAAACGGAAGATCAGATCGGTGACGCCAGGCTGGTGGAAATCATGAGACAGCTCTTCGACGAGGAAAGCGGAGGCTCGTTGGAGCTGCTGAAGAGCAATCTGGAAGAGTACGCTTACCATTATAGAAGAGAAATGCAGCACAATGAATTTCTGCCAAAGGAGGAGGAATAAGCTTGAAGGGTCCAAACGGGCTGCCATCGCACATGACTCCGGTACGGATAAGGCCGAAGAACCTTAAGCCGAACCAGTACACGATATCCCTTATGGAGGATGGGTTGCGTTCAGGGCTGCTTAACCAACAGGAAGTTTACAGCATACAAAACCGCCTAATGATTATTTTGCAGAGTCTCATAGCACGCTATACGCAAGGAGAAAGCTCCTCGGTAGCTGCGGAAACGGCAGAAAGCCTCCTATCCTCCATCATGTATGCAATAGACGCGTATATGCAGAGCATCGAACATCCGGACCAAGCGATCACCTGTTTAAAAACCGGAAGTCTTCAAAAAATTTACGAAGCAGGAGTTGAACGGGTGCGTAAGTGCTTCGAAGATACTAAACAGCTATATCGGGAAGTCAGACGCAATAAGCTGGATGTCCCGGTGGACGCTTATAACATGACCATAGATGAATCCTTGCCTGTATTTTTCAAGAAATATGAAATTGTCTTCGATGCTCATCAGACGATGGCCAGCATCGACTATCCCTTAGCGATTGATGATATGCGAGTTCAGGGAGTCTTTTATATGAAGCAGTATTTGGAGCATCTAAAGATCGAAACCCGCTTTTGCCGCATGTTCAGTCAGGCGGATCTTCGTGAGCTGCTGGTGAATTTCGGGAGAGTGTGCAGATTTGATTACCGAATTGAATTGTTTAATATATTTGAGTTGGTACTGAACAATGCGATTTTTTCGATGCTGTCGGGAGCCGGTGCCCATCAACTTCAGATTTCAACAGCTTCATTCGAGCGATTAAATCGGCTGCTGTCGGAGACGGACCCTTCACAAGTTTCTTCAATGATTCAAGAAGCGATCCATCGTCTGCTGCAAGAGCGGCAAATCTGTGACCCTTCATTAGCGGATTACATGAACCGGTGCAAGAAGGAAGTCATACAGCGAATCGTCCATGCGGCGAAACATAACAGTCTGGAAGCCGTAATCATCACCCGTCAAGAGGAAACAATGAAGCCCATTGCATTTTCTGTTAGCGCAGAGGACCGTATAAGCGATGCCGAGCTTCGCCTAATGCTTGAAGAAATCAGACAATTGGAGGATAAGGAAGATAAGGCGAAGCTGATCAAATCGCGACTGCGTTCCCTGCACGACTTTCTGGATATACTGGAATCCGATTGTCTATATGAAGATGAATACGAAGCACTCTTTGAAACCTTTGGCGATATAGAACTGGCGGTTTTATTCAAAATTGTATTCTACGAATCAATCCGGAATGATCGAAAGCATTTGTTAACGATCATTAACGATACGGAAGTTAACGGAAGCGAATGGCAGACGTATTTTACTCACTATTTGAAGAGCTTGAGCCCGAACCGCCTTGGGTCCATTGAACTTCTAATTCATCATATCGATTATCAAGAAATAACTTTTCATTGATTATAACCGATTCGCAGGTAATCCCGGCCTATTTCACACCGAAAGCAGTGCCGGGGTTTTCCCACCTGCCCATCGTTACCACGAAGAAGTCATGCCATGCTTGGGCTTGAGCGCCAATCGCTTCGCAAGTCTTTCCGTCTAAAATTACCATTCCTCTATCCGAATTAATTTACCGCTTCTCTCAGCTTCTCCATGGTCATTCTCTCAATAAACTTCGAAAATTTCTCTTTCTTTCTGCCGTTTTGCTGAAAAAGCTTAATGAGCTGAAGAATGACCGGGATCAATTGTTCTGCAGCTAGACCCGACATAAACAGAACGCCAACGGTGGCTTTCAGGGACTTGCCCTCGCCGCCTACATAAATGTCATACTTGTCTTTCATTTTCACCACACCAATATCCTTCAGCAATGGTTCGCTCGTCCCCAAAGCACAGCCAGCATATCCTATCTTCAATGGACTCGGAACTTCATAACCGGCAATGGCGTCACCTAATGCTTTCGCTACATCAAGCCCCGCATCCTCGGCCCCCCGGCAAAAATTGCAAGCAATCAAGCTTTTGGTGAAAAATCCGGCAGGATGAATTTCCAGACCGGTCTCCCTCAGCTTTTGTTTTACTTCTTCCAAGTGATCTTCTTCCAGTTCCACATACAGTTGTTTAAAGGTGGTCAATTCGATCCTCGCGTCTTCGCCGACAATGGAACCGAGCACAGCCAGCTGTTCCGGTTTGAATAATGTTCCTCCGATTTCAAAACCGGGAGTGATCGCAAACTTCGTTCTTGACATCTGTCTCTCCTCCGATATCTATTCACTTCGCCGCTCGAACCAAGCCGAATGACTCATTTTATTGTTGGAATTCCAATCCCTTTCATTCCCGTGTCTTAACAAGAATGGGATGAAGCATGTTTTTTACCTTTGCTAGTTATTAGGATACCCCCGTATTGTATATTTGTCAATCGGTAATTTCTCTACTCCAACTTAAACTATTTTTAATGATTGTTAATCCTTGACAAAATTCATTCCACTCCTCATAATGTGAATATGAACATATGCTCATATATTAAATTTTGGAGTTGAGTGAATAATAACTTCTTAACAGGCCATTAACCTATCAGGAGGAGATTAGAATGCACCATCATCATAACCATTCCCACGACCATGGCCATCACCACCAACACGGGCACGGACATCATCATCACGACCGCAGCAGAGAAGGAAACAAAAAAGGGTTAACTATTGCTTTGCTCATCACTTCGGGTATTATGCTGCTAGAGTTTTTCGGTGGGTTAATAACGAACAGCCTGGCGCTCTTGTCTGATTCGGGACATATGCTGAGTGATGCCAGTTCGCTTTTGCTAAGCTTGATTGCCATTTGGTTTGCGACCCGGCCGGCCTCTCCCAACAAAACTTACGGGTTTTACCGTTTTGAGATTTTAGCCGCTTTGTTTAACGGAGTTACGTTATTTGTCATTGCCGGATTTATTACTTGGGAGGCCATTCAGCGTTTTTACGATCCGCCGACGGTTGCCAGCGGTTCGATGATGATTATTGCTTCCATCGGGCTTCTCGCCAATTTGTTAAGCGCGTGGACACTGATGCGCAAAGGCGATGTCAAAAACAACGTCAACCTTCGCAGCGCTTACCTGCATGTTATCGGTGACGCGTTGGGCTCTGTAGGTGCTATCCTTGCCGGAATCATCATGCTGTTGTTTGGCTGGTATGCTGCTGACCCTATTATTTCCGTGCTGGTTGCCTTATTGATCTTGAAAAGCGCTTGGGGAATTATTAAACATACGGTTCATATTTTGATGGAGGGCACGCCGATTACTATTGACCAAACGGAAGTGAAAGAAGCTTTGGGAAGCATCGACGGAGTGGTTGATGTACATGATCTGCACATTTGGACGATTACATCGGGACTGGATTCATTAAGCTGCCATATCCTCATCGAAGATCATATGGACAGTCAAAAAATTTTACAGGCCGCCATTCACATCATCGAGGAGAAATTTAAGATTCGGCATACCACCATTCAAATTGAAACTTCTGCAATTCATCACGAGGAAATGACCGTTTAACAGGTTCCGCCGTTTCTAAATATGGTAAACAAAACAGCGTCCCCTGAACCTTTCTTCATGGGACGCTTTACTTTTTCAATGTTGATGACGACAACCCATCTGTATTTAATTTGTCAGGGCTAGTTTTAAATAATTGTAAAATTGACTCCATATAAGGATAAGGCTGATTTTCTCGCGACACTTTGGGATGCGAAATTGTCCCATGATGTACTGTATAAAGGGAGTCTTCCCAGCCTCCGTACCTCTGTCGCCCATCCAGCAACGACGGCAGCGGCATATCCCCTACCACGATATCCTTCCAAGGTCTCAAGCCCTGCTTCATGTGCTCTGGAAGTGATGCGAACGCTGCGGCAGATGGACACGGCCCGCCCTTCGCGCACAAGCCCAATACAAGGCTGCGCGCTGTCTATTTCCGAAGTTAACCATTCGAAATCGCCATGCAAAAATTCCTTCATATTATCCCGGGTAATATTGATCACTTGCATGGCCGGCGCGGCCTGGGCCGGAACCAGATAACAGGGCCCCATCGTAAACCTTTCTCCTTGGAGAAGGCTCATATAGGCTTCAAAATGTTTCGGTTTCGTCCGAAAATCACTGACGATCGGTTCATCGGCACATAACTCTTCCAGCTGCTCAATAACCTTCTCCGGGACATCATACCGAAATCGGCAGCGAGCCGTCCCCTCTATAGTTCGACCCAAGAAAAAGCGGGCGGCGGGCTCCTCTCCTGACCAAGGCTCGTTTATAGTAAGCAGCCTCTTATTTCGGTCATGGGTAAACAGCGCTTCAACATGGAGCTCCATCAGTTCCACGGCGGTTGGTTTAATTTCTTCCCGATCCCTCAAGCTTTCACCTCACAAACCTCTCTATCTCTAATAACAGTCCCAGTGCATGTACCACTCCCATCCGTACGCGATCTGTACAAGTACAAATTGCCGTTGTCCCCAATCATAAAGCGAGGCTTATCTTCCGATGCAATCTGCATTACGTATTGGTACTCCTTCAATGAGATCGGAGATTGGATGTAGGACGGACAACCGCCGGTTTTAGTAAACGGCTCCATTCCGATGATTTCCCTCCCATTAGCCATGTTCGAACAAGCAGTCAGCAATTTCCACATCAATCCATTTACACCTTGTTCGCATCTTTAAGGTGCTTGCCGCCCACCGGCAGCCTTATAAACCTTTGTATACAAAATTTCTCTATACCGGACAAACTCCGCTTCCGTGAGAGATTGAGGATAGCTCATGATTTTAAGCGGCAAATCCGGCTGTCCTGTCTGAAGAGGCGGCTGCACATATTCGAAAGAATTGTGTTGAAACCCCAATCGCTCGTAAAAGCTTATTCTCCGCTGCGCCAAATCTGTATCAGGGGGTTCCACCTCCAGTATTACATGCTTTGCGGACTCTCCGATATATGCGCTCATTAATTTCCTTCCGATACCGCTCCCTCTAGTATCCGGATCGACGGCGATATGTTCCACGAAGCGGAACTGGGGAAATTCCCATACAGCCATGAAAGCAATAATGTCGTTATTGTCATCCGTTTCCGTAATGAGACGATAATGCGGATCGGCCAGCAGCTCCTTCTGTCCGGCATAAGTTCTCCGCTCACTGTCAGGAAATGAGGCTTTCATTATCGCGTAAACTTTATCAAATTCTCTAAGGTTCATAATGATCAGTTTCATCCTTATCTTAGCTGTTTTATAGGGCATGACGGACCCTACTATCCTTGCGCCAATAACTGAATGATCTTTGTTTCTTGGTTGTTTTCCTTCAACCTAAGGCCGGTTAATAGACCTCGTAGTTTTGTCCGGTTTGAGCTCCCTCTACACTTTTTCTATAGGCAAGTGCTACCCGGCTGGCAGGAACGGCTTCAAAGCCCGGGAAAAACTCACCATATTTGTCCCATGATTCTTGCAAAACGTTGGGGCTAACGCTATTGATGCGAATTCCCCTTGGCATTTCAATGGCTGCAGATTTGACGAACGCCTTAACACCTCCATTAGCCATTGCAGCAGATGCTCCTAGAGGAATCGGATCATCCATCATAATTCCGGTTGTTAAAGTGAAGCTTCCGCCGTCATTCATATACTCCATGCCCAAAAGTACCAGGTTAATCTGACCTTTGAGCTTGCTTTCGATTCCTATTTCATTTAACTCCGGGGTTAATTCCGTAATGGGTGCAAAATGTGCACCGCCTGTTGTACTCACTACGGCATCTATTTTACCGATTTGTTCATACATATTCTTAATACTAACAACGGATGTAATATCGACTGAAACATCCTGACCATTTCTTCCGGCACGAATGATTTCGTGCTTTTTTTCTAATTCCTGAATGACCGCTTGTCCGATCGTGCCGCTTGCTCCAACAACGACTATCTTCATTATCCAATCCCTCTTTCCGGTTGATAATTCGTTGCCATTATATTGTAGCACAATCCTGATATGACCCAAAAATGCGGCACCATCTTATGACGAATGAAGCTTAGGACTGCTTCGTCAGTCTTCCTTCATCCAGCCTGTATACAGTCCCTCCAAACCGCCAGGCTTTTATTTTTGCAGACTGCGTGGAATTTTATGGTATAATATATGAAACGAAGTTTCACCTAATAAAACCAATAGTGAGAGGAGCTCGTTTAAAATGCCGATCAACTTTCACGATGACAAAAACAGGCGGACCTATGCAGCAAGAATTTCCGATGAATCCTGGGTCTCTTTAATGAAAGAGATGGTGGAAGTATCGAATAAACGGGTTGCGGATATTGGCTGCGGTGGGGGCATTTACACGAAAGCTTTGATTGAAATGGGGGCAACTCAAGCTATCGGTGTAGATTTCTCGGAAGTAATGTTAAAAGGCGCGATGGAGAATTGCAAAAATACTCCCAACGCTGCATTCCTTCTTGGAAATGCTTATCATTCCAACCTGACTGCAAATGAATTCGATATCGTGTTGGAAAGAGCATTAATCCACCACCTGAGCGACTTGGATGCCTGCTTCAAAGAAGCCAACCGCATTATGAAAACTGGCGGCATTCTCATCGTTCAGGACAGAACTCCCGAAGATTGTTTGCTGCCCGGGGATGAAAATCATATAAGAGGTTATTTTTTCGAAAAATTCCCCCGATTGATTGAAAAAGAAATAGCTCGCAGGTATGACGTAAATCAAGTACAGCAAGCACTGGAATCGAATGGATTTCGTCTGGACAAAACGGTTTCCATCCGGGAGATAAGACGTGTGTATGATCATTTCGAAGCATTAAATACCGACTTACTTCTAAGAACCGGCCGCTCCATTCTTCATGAATTGACGGATGATGAACTTCTCGATTTGATATCGTTCATAAAAGATAAGCTCAGTGGTTATAAAGCTCCTATTGTTGAAAAAGATTCATGGACAATATGGTTTGCTGTAAAAATTAATTCCCGGTTTTAGAGGTAGCTTTTTATGCCAATTAGAAAGTGATTCATTTTAATGTTTAAATGAACTTCAACTTTCTAATGTGGTAAAAAAAGCTTTTAACGAAGCCCTTTCGAAGATGAATAACCCGGTATTAGAGGTAACTTTTTATGCCAATTAGAAAGCGGTTCATTTTAATGTTTAAATGAACTTCAACTTTCTAATGTGGTAAAATTAAACATAGACTGTAGCGCAAGGAATATTCATTTCTCGGAAGGAGCCTCCATCATGCGGTTATGGCAGGATTTGCGGGCGTTTCTAAAAATTAAAGGAGCCTGGGTTCTGGTGCTGACCCTGCTGTTCTACGGGATCGGGACAGGAATTCTCGCTCCTATGAATGCAATATATTTGCAGGATTCGGTAGGGCTTGGCAAGCTGGAGATCGCTTCGATTTACTCCATATCGCTGTTTCTGAATATGGTGCTGACGATTTCGGTCGGCATAGTAAGCGACCGGATGAAGCGCAAAAAAACGATTCCGCTCGTGGCGGCTGTCCTTTGCATGACCGGAATCATCATCTATATGGGCGCTTCCAGCTATGTGCCTGCTTTAATCGGAATGTGTCTCGCCATGGCTCCGTCCGGGATGATCATGGGGCAGCTGTTCGCCATGGCCCGCAGTCATTTTACGAAGTTCGCTCCGGATGTAGTGGAAATCTCGCAAA
This sequence comes from Paenibacillus sp. SAFN-117, assembly GCF_051966115.1. Lineage (NCBI taxonomy): Bacteria > Bacillati > Bacillota > Bacilli > Caryophanales > Paenibacillaceae > Paenibacillus > Paenibacillus sp. SAFN-117. The sequence goes on along the minus strand of NZ_JBQCLK010000027.1, from coordinate 58,557 downwards.
TTTGGCTAAGGGCTACGTACAGCGTCGGCTTCTTTACCGGGCTGCTGTTGGGCGCGAATCTGTTCCTGATCGCCACTTTTCAAGGCGTGCTGTGGGGTAATTTGGCGGGGTATGCGGCACTGTTTGCGCTGTTATTGTTTTACCGGGAAATTACGGCCGACTCTTCCGCCGGCAAGAGAGCGGCTGGCGAACCCTTCTCGCTGGTTATGCTGTTTGCGATTTTACTGTTGTCCTGCGCCGACGCCATTCGCGGACTATATCTGCCGCTTGTGATTAACGTCCGGTTCGGCAACCCCGAATTGATGTCTTACATTTGGAGCACCCAGGCGGTCTTCGAGTTATTATTTATGACGATGGCCGGCTATTGGGCGGCTAAATACGGCAGCAAGCCGATTATTTTGCTTGGAAGCCTGTTTGCGCTGGGAACCTATGTTACATATACGGTAAGCGAATCCTTGCCGGTCTTTTTCATCGTACAGCCGCTGTATTCTTTTTTCGTCTCGGTGCTTTACGGTGTCGGTATGGGATATGTGCAGCGCATGTTCATTCACAGGACGGGATTCGGGGCCAGCCTGTATGTATTTATTTCCCAGACCGCATCTCTGATCGGATATTTCCTGCCTCTGCTGATCAAAGGCATTACGCCGCAAATTTTTTGGATTCCGGCGCTGCTGATCGTTCTTTCGATTATGCTGATGGTCAAAGTGCTATACAGCGAACGCATGAAACCGGGAAGAACGGTGGAAGGATGAAACCAGTGATGATAAAAAGAGCGAAAACCGCTATTCATACGAGAATCCGGATTTATTCTTCATAAAAGATCATATGTGATTTTTCGTCTTTGTAATACGTAAGCCTATCCTGTAATGTACCGGTATGAAATTCAAATTTATGTCCATCGGGATCCGTAAAATAAATGGACCTTTTATCCCTCTCATCCCGTTGACGGCCTGGGAGAATATGGACTCCCAGATCTTCAAGTTTTTTTACTATGGAATCAAAATCTTCCTCTTCCACGGTAAAAGCTATATGCGTATATGAATACTGAATCTCATTACGTGGAATGCTGTCCTCCACGTTCAATGCCAGCCATAATCCGTTCAAATCAAAATAAGCCAATTGTCTGCCTTTGACCAATAGCCTTGCGCTAAACACCTCCTTGTAAAACTTGATCGATTTTTCTAAATCAGTTACAGAAAAAAGCAGATGGTTAATGCCTCCGATTTTCAACATTCTTTCCCCCTCCGCCAATCTTGCGGCAAGCCTTTCAGCATAACCACTCCCCCATTATCGACTATCAATCCTTCTTCAAATTGTATCATGGATTTGGCTTATTAATTCCCGACATCGCCGCATGGCGGCATAATATTCCCCTGGCTTTAGCAGCAAGGAATTTGCCCAAGCTTCCCGGACCGTTTCGCATAAAGACGGCACGATCGCCTCCGCTGTACCTTTTCAACGACAAGCCGTAAACAATCGTCCGGGCGAATGCCGTGCGCGTTTGGCCCGAAGGGGCATAGGTTATAGCAACGGCATACGTCATAATGACAAGGAGGTCCGACGATGAGCCGACAACACCGCAGCCGCAAACGGAACGGTTATGTCACGGTTCCGCTCTTAAGACGGATGGCCGCCTCTATGGTCCCTTTCTACCGAAAAATTGCCGCCAGCCGCAGTTATGCCAAAACCTGGTCGTCCGCCGTGCGCAAAGCCGACCTGGACCGTCTGGAAAAGATGTTCTATAAGACCGCTCCGGTGACAAGAAGAAGGGCGTCCCTATCGACGAACGGCATCGGGTATATGATAGGCTTCAATACCAAAGCCCCTATCCATGAATATGTCAACGCCACCTCAATCCGCCCGGGGCACGTCCAATTCACTTTCAGCACCCCTATTCATCGTTTCATTTCCAGGGCTGTCCTTCCCCTTTACCGGGAAATCGCCTGTAATCGTAAATTTGCCGCGAAGCTGGTGAGAGCTATCCGTTGCAATGACAACCGGATGGCCGATTGCCTGGTTCGCTGCTGCGTCCGCACCAAAGCGCTGCATTTTGTTAGAATTGAAGATTCCGGCATTCTGATGGCCTTTAAGTTCTCCAAAGTCCCTTATCATTACTATAATGAATTTTACCGGTTCGATTTTGAACATATGGAAAAATAAGCAGAGGCGGCCTCTGGCCGCTTCTGCTTTAGCATGATCCCGTACTTAAGGGGAACGGAATAGCGTTCCAGCAATTTTGCGGCGATAGCCCAATCCGCCTTAATTTGATACACTGGTGCTTAGAATATCCATAGACAGGGGGACTTGCTTTGCAAAGAGCCATCATACTGACAGGCGCTTCCAGAGGGTTGGGACAAGCCTTGGCCAGTCAATTGCTGGAACCGGACCATCACTTGATCTGCCTGTCCAGAAGCCGTAACGATTCGCTTGCCCGGGAAGCCGCAGACAAAGAGGTCAAATTGGATTGGGTGACTATCGATCTGAATGAGGTAGACCTGCTGGAGGAACGAATCCGGGACATCATCGCTTCTATCGATCTGAGCCGCTTGGATTCCATTTATCTGATCAATAATGCCGGCGTACTGCAGCCTATTGGCCCTGTGGAAAACAACGACGGCGTGCAGATCGCGGACAATATCCGGATTAACCTGATCGCGCCGATGATTATTACATCAAGCTTTATCCAGCAGACCCGCCATCTCAAAATAGACAAGCGGATCCTTAACATTTCCTCGGGAGCAGGCAAGAAAACTTACTACGGCTGGAGCGGATACTGCACCTCCAAAGCGGGGTTGGACCATTTCACTAGATGTGTGGGAGCCGAGCAAGAGGAGCTGGAGCACGGGGTGAAAATCGTTTCCGTCGCTCCGGGGGTGGTAGATACCGATATGCAGGCGGAAATCCGGGCTTCCAAAGAAGAGGATTTTAAACAGGTGCAGCGGTTTATCGATTATAAGAAGCAGGGACTTCTGTACTCTCCGGAAGAGGCGGCCGCCAAGCTGCTCAAGGTTTTGCTGAGCGAATCTTTTCCTAACGGGCAGGTTATGGATGTCCGCGACTTGGAATAACCCAATGAAGTGCCGCTAGGCCTTCGATCACCATCGGGAGCGAAAATTTTAACGTTGTGCCGGCTTCGTTTACTACGACCTTCCAGCGGCAATCTTACATTGGGCGGCTTTTTACGATGACCACTATTGTTGTGTTCACACCATGCTTTTAGCCGTTGAGTCCCGTGTCCGCAGCAAAACCTGTGAAAATACATCTTTTTACTCGGTCCAAGGGTGATTGGGTGATTTTTTTTAGAAATTAATGTATTTTCTCTCCGCTTTTCTCCCCGAGTATTCTGAATCGCTTCTAAATGATGTATAATCGCAGGAATTCGTCCCGCGGTAATAGCGTAAAGGGTTCCTCCGCTTGGAGGAACCCTTACTTACTGCCTACCAGCTCCATTTACTGCTTTTCAGTCCGGCCTTCACTAGAATGGTATCGAGCAGAGACATTTTCTCCTTGCCCAAAGCTTGCTCCGTACATGCCGATTCCGGTTCATACTTTAGCTCCTGCGCCTTGCTCAAGGTGGAATCTGCCAAATTATTGGTCACCTTGGCTTGTTCAAAGCAAGAGGGAGCAATGTAAGTCTTATAGGTATGCTCCAATATGATTCTGGTTTTGCCTGGAGGCGATACATTGACCTTAATGAGGGTCAGGCAGAGGATCACCACTACTACCGCTACCATCACCAACATGGATTTGCTTCTCAAATTTGTCACCTCATATGTATCAAAGTCTTCTAAACGGCCAATCCCGCGTATAAGCAAGACACTATTCCATTTTTGACTTCCATAGTTTCGAATGTCAATCATTTTATCAAATATTCATTAATTGTTCAGAGTTATGCGGCCCAATTCCTTCCACTAATCCGCTATCAATCTCGTTTCCCATTCGATTACGGTACCGATTGCAGACGGAATGGGGATATTGATGATGCCGGATGCGGCCACTCCCGAGGCGGATAGCAGACTTCTCTCCAGGCCGATTTCGATTCCCGATGCCTGCCCGCATTCAAGGCGATAAGTCTGGCCCGCCCAGGACAACACCAACTGCTGCCTCGAAATCTCCCTTACCCGCAAGCCTTCCCGTCCATCGTGAATCAATAGGGGCAGCCTCTGTTGAAGGGAATGGATCATTCGCTTTAAGTGCAGGCGATATCTCCAAGAAAACCCTCTGTCCAGCATAACGATTTCTTTCCGACAATCCAGAGCTTCCGTTTGCCAATGCATGCTGATTCCTGTTGCATTGACCTCTGCTTCAACGTTCTCCGCTGTATCGGGAAAGCAATACCCGCCATTCTCGTCAACCAGCAGCACCCCTTCCCATACTCCATCTGCAAAGAATCGTTGATCCCGGGCTTCGTAGGCCGGCAGTCTGGGCTCTGCCAGAGGGAGCGGGTAACCGTCCAGCCGATAATGAAAGCCTTGCATGGCCGGAGTATATTTCCAGCTGTGCATCCGCAATGTACTGGCGAAGGATTGGCCCGGCCGCTTGATGAAGGCGAACCCGCTGTGGAAATCGAGCACACGACTCTCTTCGTGTATCCTGTACCCGCCCATTTCCGGAGTAAAAAACTTCCCGCCCCGGGCAAGCCAAAGCTCCGCCAATGCGATCCCGGTCATGCCCAAATTATTATACATATTAACGTGAGTATAGGTTTCAAATCCGACTCTCAGCCCGTGAGGCAAATAATTGGGGGTGCAGCTGTAGCTGCCGTCTTCTTTGCGGAATTTCAGCCAATATTCCCACGTTTTTTTGAAAATCGGCTCATTCTTTAAATTGGTGAGACTAAGAAGGACAGTGAGCGCCCCCCAGGTAAACATCTGATGACTGCTGCGTTCCGTCATGGCCAATGTCCCATCGGAAGCCATCGCGGGGAGCATCCAATCGATCCCCCGTGCGATCACGGATTCCGCCCGGGCTTTGAATTGTGCATGAACCGGCTTCCACCGTTCGATCGCTATGAGCGTCCCGGCTAGAATAAAAACAATGAACAAATGATAAGCAATCGGCATCCCGTCGAGAGAAATTCGCTCATGGGTCAGTTCATCGTTAATGAAATGACTGGGAAGCTGGGCCATTTCAACCATAGAGAGAAGGCTTTCCAACTTAACAGCATCCGCCTCCCGGAACCCGAGGGCATCCAGAAACAGCTCCATCCCCCATTGCAGAGCCGCACAATTCGTATTGATCTGCAAGCAGTCATCCTCGTATTTTGCATAAAAACCCTCGAATTCCATCCGACAGCGTTCGCGCTCCTCCTCCGGCAGAAGCAGCAGAGACATCAAGCTGTAATGGAATAAGAAGACCCGGCAGAAAGGCGAGACCCCTTCCCGGTCCTTAAGCAGCTCGACCGATCTGCGCACCATGTCCAGGCATGCTTCCAGATCTTCTGCACGTCCCTGATTCCGGTATGCGGAAGACAGGAGAACGGCCGCATTGCCGGGAGCGTAATTTTCACTGTAATGGGTTTCGAATGGATCCAGAACCCGGTTATCTTCTTCGGTCGTCCAGGAGCGAACCACTGGAATAAACTCGGATAAAACCTGTTTCATCGAAGCATGGACCTCTCGCCAGTCGGCTATAGCAGACATGATTATTCCTCCCTATTGCACCGTACGCCATGGTTACAAGTGCATTTTTCTTTTGTAGTTTTCGACATGCGGGCGGAGATTCCTTTGAGCTAAAGAGTAATGGACAATTTTTCGACGAGGAAGATGCGAAGAGCCAATGGAGCGGCAAGAAAAAGGACAAGCTTGCCAAGCAGGCGGCAATGCAAAAAAAATAATATCAAACAGATCGCTAAACCTGTGGTAAATTGTATACAAGGGGACTCGAATTTCCAGATTAGTGCATTATTCAATAGAGGCAACGGTGTCTCCAAAACCCCCAATCCATTAAAAGCAAGGAGGAAAATGACAATGAATCCTGTTCTTGAACCGTACACTGTTCTGGAAATGACGGGAAGCCTGGAGAAAGACGTCGCCGGCTTTCTCACCCGGCACCGGCGTCCCAAAACCGCAGAGCATTCCATAAACGTAGGACGCAAAGCCAGAGAACTGGCCGCCCGGTTCGGTGCCGACCCCGATCAGGCTGAAGCCGCGGGTTACCTGCATGATATTAGCGCCATATTTCCCAATGAGGAGCGGATAGAAGTTTCCCGGCAGTTGGGAATCGAGGTGCTGCCCGAGGAGGAGCTCTTCCCTATGATTATTCATCAGAAAATGTCCCGGGTGATGGCACGAGAACTGTTCCATGTAACGGACGAGCCGATTTTAAGCGCAGTGGAATGCCATACCACCTTGAAGCCGGGCTCCTCGCTAATGGACCGCATCGTTTTTGTCGCCGACAAGATTGCATGGGACCAACAGGGCATACCTCCTTATTTGGATAGCCTGCTTGATGAGCTGGATCATTCAATAGCCCATGCTGCATTGGTATATTTGGAATTTCTGTGGGACAGAAGGCATAATCTGAAGGTTCTCCATCCTTGGGCAGAAGCCGCTTACAAGGAATTGCTTGCGGAATGCAGATGAGATAAACTATCGGCCGGAAATCGGAAACTGATATGTTTAGTGAATTTCCAAAATAAGCAGAACAAGAGAAATGGATTAAAGCGACTGCTTTAAGTAATAGGTGAACGTACCTCCCTTAAAAAGCTCTTTTTCTTCGAAATCTTATAGGACAACCAGATCGCAATAAGAAGGTGGAGTAGAAATGAAGAACATAGGAAAATGGATCACCTGCTGGTTCACCCTTTGCCTGACGGCATTCATGCTGTATCCCGGAGGCTCAGCAGCCCAGGCAGAGCAAATTACAATCAAGATTAATGGACAACCCGTTTCTTTTCCTGACATGGGGCCGGCCCGGATAGACGGCAGAGTACTAGTGCCAATCCGACCGGTGATGGAAGCTATGGGTGCCGAGGTGAAATGGAATAATGAGAGCCGGTCCGCAGAGGTTGCATTGAATGAGACCTCTGTAATGATCATGCTGAATTCCCGATATATTCAAAGCTCGATGCAAGGGGAAGCGTTCTCCCTTGTGGCTCAATTGGATGTGCCGGCCATGCTGCTGGAAGAACGAACGATGATTCCTCTCCGGGCAAGTGGAGAGCTGCTTGGTTATACCGTAAACTGGGACGAGTCCACCTTGACCGCGGAGCTGACGCCGAATGGAACGGAAGCCACAGCTTTCTCCTTCCCCAGCTATCCGGCGAAGGGAGATATTAAACAGATGAAGGAAGCCGAGCTGGATGCCTTCTTCCTGACGAACGGCGTCAGAACCAAGCATGGAGCATCGTTCCCCCTTGGGCTTCACGTGGAATTAAGCAAGGTCGCAAGGGAGAAATCCAAGGATATGAGCGACAACGGATATTTCGATCATACTTCTCCTTCCTATGGGAGTCCCTTTGATATGATGAGGTCGTTCGGCTTGAAGTTTCAGAGTGCCGGCGAAAATATAGCTATGGGCTACCCGTCAACGGAAGAGGTCATTTGGGGTTGGGAGCAGAGTCCCGGTCATCTGATCAATATCGTTTCGGAAGATTTCGATTATGTTGGCATTGGCAGCCACGAAGGCTCGAGCAGCACTTATTGGACTCAGCAATTCATGCATGAATTTGGCCATTAGAAGGAAAAAAATCCCGAGTCAGAACGGACTGACCGGGATTTTCGTTTATGATTCATCCGGAAAATATTCTTTTTGCAGTGCTTCCAGCTCCGCCAAGCATTTCTGCGAGAAACGGATCGTTTTATCCAAAGCGGCCATATCCGCTCTTAGCGCATCTTTCAAAGAAGATTCGTAATCAGGGACTGTGCCGGAATAGGGCTGGATAGTATCTATCGGCATCAATGCGATTTCCTGGTCGGCCAGAGCCCTTCTTTGATGAAAATACGAAACATCGGGACTCATCGGATGATGCAAGTTGCCCTGCATAGGATGCTTAAGCACGGCCAGAACTTGAACAGCCGCTTTGGTCCCCTGCGGATTCCAGTCGATAATCTTGCCGATATACCGGCCCGTTTTATATTCCGCCTGCACAATTTCTCCAATCGGATAAACCTCTGCCATAAAACCATCTCCTTTCTACTTTCGTCAATTGCTTCTTATTCCTTGGCTTGCATGAGAAACCGGTACAACGTATCTGCCGATTCGATCCGGTTCAGCCGCCGGGTACATTGCCATTTGTCAAAAAGCAGAACGCACGGAACCGTTGCAATCCGCCATCTGCTGACCGCCATCGGGGCGAAGTTCAGGTTGCACCGGTAGACGGGCAGACCGGGCAGCGCTTCGGACGCGATCTCAAGCATTCGTCCGGCCAGCTTGCAGGTCCCGCAGAACGGGGTATACAGGAAGACGGCGAATGCATCCTCCGATGCGTTTACCTTCTGAAACCATTCCTCTTCTGTAATCTCAGTCATGACCATTCGCTCCGCTGTGTCTATCGGATTGAGAACAAGATGCGAGGGCAACGGATACCACGTTCTCACCCTGCCGCTGCTCTTCGATCGCTTGAAGCTCCCTCACAGCTTCCAGTACTTCTTCCCTTGGCAGATCGCCTTGTTGAAGCGCATCGTCCGGAAGCTCCAGGAGACGCTCATACATTGCTTTTCCGAATCGGATGGCTTTAGCTTGATCCATGGCAGCATTCTCCAACCATTCAAACAACCGGTCCTCCGCCCTCGAATAACGTCCCGTTTGCTCGTAATACAGACATATTGCCTGCAAGCAATCTTCTTCCAAGGAGTAGGAGTCCAGGCGCCCCAGCAGTCCGTCGGTTTCCTCAGCCAAGTCCATATAATCGCAATGGGTAATTCCCAATCTGCGAGCCGCCAGCAGCAGCATGAGCGATTTGACATACAGCGGATATGCGGCATCCCGCCCGTATCTGCTCTCGGTCAGCTCACCGTCCTCTCGCAAGACCCGGGCTACAATCAACAGCTTGTCGGTGTCGGTCCCGTTGCCGCTGGTCAACAGCCGGATCAAATCCTGGTACGACAATGCCCGGATCAGCTTCAAGCTCATGCCGAGGGAGCGTCCCAGCCACTCCTCCATGATCGCTTCCGCCTGCTCGTGCTTCTGCTCCTTTCGCAGCCCGGCCATCCGGCCAAGCATCTGGGTCATCTGACCGATAAGCCGCATCAAATAATCTCTGTGATACACATCCGGTCCCCCTCATTATGCAGCGGTTGTCTAAAAATGTGTTGGGGCTTATTAACATCCGCGCCGTAATCGGACTCCAATTGCTCCGCCAGTAATATGAAGATGGCGGCCAATACAAGCAATAGATAGTGCATGTCAATTGGCAAAAACCGGGCAAATTGTGTAAAAGACGAGCAAAACTGCAGGTCTATCGCCGTAAAAATTGCCAAATCAGATAAATGGAGAATTCACCTGCACAATTGCATGTCTGTAGCCAATTTTAACCAATGTCCTTTCCAAAGACCTGTACTTTTGCAGATGTTTGTCAGCACATTAACCCGGACGGAAAGCCAACCCAGTCTCCCCCGTTCATCTGCCGCAAAGGTCATTTAATTGGCTGAGCGATTGCATAATATTCTCGATCAGACGCGGAATATCTTCTATCACTTCTTCCCCGAACTTCCTTCCGAAATCAATGGCCGTCTCATTCCGGTAATCCCGGGAGGGCTCACCGTATACGTAGGAAAGGGTTTGAGTTATACGGTATTCGGTGCCCCACAGCTCTTCCAGAATAGACCTTATGGCGCGGCAGGCTTCTTCGTCCTTCACTCTGGAGAAGAACCGGACCGTCAGATTGCAGCCGGGTTTCATCGTTTCTATTTCCATTATCTCGGAAGCCAGATCGGCCGTGCCGGCATGCAGCTCCATTTCTGCGCTGACAACTCCATCCCGGTCCCGTTCAGTGAAACGAACAGAGTAGGAACGGGCCAGCACGGCCAAATCTACGCGGTCGCTTCGGTCTATAATTGCAATCCTTCCGGCCAAATCCCAATCATAGACGGCCCCTTCAAGGACGACTTTAATATTGTCATAAATGGTCGGGTCAAACAATTTTTCTACCTGCCTTTAATCCCGTGATTGAATTGCATAGTCTATTCGATTATATCCGTTACACTACGGGAAACTGCGAGCACTACCGCCGTCCCATTGCAGCGCGAACGATTACAGCGCCTTCTCGACATCGGACAACAGAACGGGGTCCTCCGGGCCCGTCCGGCTGTCGTAGCGAGCCAGCAGTTGGCCATCGCGCGAAATAAGGAATTTCTCGAAATTCCACTTCACTTCTTCGCCGGACTCTGAAGCGTCCGTAAGCCATTGATAGAGCGGATGCTTCTGCTCTCCTATCGCATGTACCTTCTCCATTACTTCGAAGGTTACATCGTATCTCGTCCGGCAGAAGGTCATGATTTCCTCCATCGTTCCGGGCTCCTGTCCGCCAAAATCGTTGGAAGGGAAGGCCAGCACGGTTAAACCGCGGTCCTTGTATTCCCGATGCAGCTTCTCAAGCCCTTCATACTGCGGTGTAAAACCGCATTGAGACGCCACATTGACAAGAAGCAGCACCTTTCCTTTATACTCCGCCATCTTTACAGGCTGTCCGTCCGCTCTATTCACAGTCAGATCATAAATACTCTCTTTCATATAGAATCCCTCCTGAAGGTTTATGTAATATCATCCATACTTGCAGAATTACTGTTTTCCCTATTATACCAGCAACAAACCGTCGAATCTAATCCGGGCAAAACATAAAAATACATAAGAAAATCCGTTAAGAATAGTTGATGATCGCCACCAAAACCATTAAAATGGTGACAAAAACGTAGAAGACAAGGAAGGGATACGACAATGACGGACTCCACCCAATCCGAAAATCCGCAGCAACCGAAAAAAATCAGCTTGGCGGATGCCGTACGCAATAAGCTCGCTCAGAAGAAGCAGGCCCAGAGCCAGAGCAACAAAAACTTCGGCCCGCAAGAAAATCAGGTCCTGAAGAGCCAAATGACCAAGAAAGTCAACAATCAGCGGCGGCGGACCGGAGGCAGTTAATGTTCCCCGAAAGTTAGATAATCAAACCGGGGGGCGTGACGTGAAGAGTGCCGATCAGTACTTTTCACGTCATTTTTTTGTGCAGGATGAGTATGAGCCCTGTAAAATCCACCTACTGTGACGTATGCAGGGGAAAGCCACACGTCGCATCCGGGTCGGTAAATACATCGCAAAGACGAGCAAAAATACATTAAAATCGCGCCTTTTTCCAAAAAGAGGGTGAAAGACGCTCAAATGTGCCGGTCTTTTCGGCAAAATGCGGCCATTTCGCAAAAATCGCTCCAAAGACCTGCATTATCGCTTTAGAATAGGGCACTACGCGGCTTTTTCCAGAAAAGACCTGCAGTTTTGATTGTCTTTTACACCATCCGGTGGACAACCGAGGCTGTCTCATAAGTCGATTTATGATTTTTCAAGCCCAACCTAGAGTTAAAGTTGGCTGCTAAAAAAGGACCCCGTTCCCACTCACAGTGGGATTTGAGGTCCTTTTTGCTTCCCCGTTTAGCCCTTCCTACCGGGACCACCCGGTCGTGCCTATTATACGCCCAGAAGCTGCTCCCTCTGTTTTTTCACATCGGGATGATCTAGGTACTCATCATAAGTCATCTGCTTATCGATCAGGCCATTAGGCGTTATTTCGATAATGCGGTTCGCGATCGTCTGAATGAATTGATGGTCGTGGGATACGAAAATAAGCGTCCCGTCAAAATCAATCAGGCCGTTGTTTAACGCGGTGATCGACTCCAAATCCAAGTGGTTGGTCGGCTCATCCATCAGAAGAACGTTGGCCCCCGACAGCATCATCTTGGAGAACATGCAGCGCACCTTCTCTCCTCCGGACAGTACGCTCGATTTCTTCAACGCCTCTTCCCCGGAGAAAAGCATCCTTCCAAGGAATCCGCGGATGAAAGACTCGTCCTGCTCCTTGGAAAACTGTCTAAGCCAATCGACCAAAGTCAGGTCGTTCTCGAAATAGCGGGCGTTATCCTTCGGAAAATACGCCTGGGTAGTGGTGACCCCCCAAGTATAGCTTCCTTCATCCGCTTCCATTTCTCCCATCAAAATTTGGAACAGCGCCGTCTTGGCATTGCCGTAGGGTCCGACTAAAGCGATTTTGTCCCCTTTATTTACGACAAAGCTAACTTTGTTCAACAGCTTCTCGCCATCGACCTGCTTCGAAATGCTGTCCACGGTCAACAACTGCTTGCCTGCTTCCCGCTCCGGCTTGAAATGGATGTACGGGTATTTACGGGAAGACGGCTTGATGTCATCCAGCGTCAGCTTCTCCAGCAGCTTCTTCCGGGAGGTCGCTTGCTTCGATTTCGAAGCGTTGGCGCTAAAGCGCTGGATAAAAGCTTCCAGCTCCTTCCGCTTTTCCTCCACCTTCTTATTCGCTTCCTTGGCCAGCTTCAGAGCGAGCTGACTGGATTCATACCAGAAGTCATAGTTTCCGACATACATCTGAATTTTACCGAAATCAATATCGGCGATATGCGTACAAACCTCATTCAGAAAATGCCTGTCATGGGATACGACAATAACGGTGCCTTCATAGCCGTCCAGGAAATTCTGCAGCCAGCGGATCGACTCGAGATCCAGATGGTTGGTCGGCTCATCCAGCAGCAAAATATTCGGCCGTCCGAACAAAGCCTGAGCCAGGAGTACGCGAACCTTCTCGTTCCCGCTTAGCTCCTTCATCTTCTGATCGTGCAGCTCCTTGGGTATCCCGAGACCCATAAGCAATTCAGCGGCATCCGATTCGGCTTCCCAGCCGTTCAATTCCTGAAATTCGCCTTCAAGCTCGGCCGCCCTCATCCCGTCCTCGTCGGAGAAATCTGGCTTGGCATACAGAGCATCCTTCTCTTCCATAATTTCGTACAGCCGGGTATGCCCCATGATGACCGTCTTTAACACTTCAAATTCATCATATTCGAAATGGTTCTGCTTCAAAACAGCGAGTCGTTCGCCCGGCGTTATATGAACTTCTCCGTTCGTCGGCTCGATCTCTCCGGACAATATTTTAAGAAAGGTCGATTTGCCCGCGCCGTTAGCGCCGATCAACCCGTAGCAGTTTCCTGGAGTAAATTTAATATTAACGTCTTCAAAAAGTGCCCGGCTGCCGAAGCGCAGCCCTAAATTACTTGTGCTGATCATTTATAGGAACCCCCTTCGCAAGGATCATTCTTATTCCGCAACAGCCTTCCTGTCCCAAGCCGAAAATATAGGGCGAAGGCCGCAACTTCTATCATAACATAAGAGGACGGTTTAAGCTCACTTTCTTTTTTCCTGCTCGATCTGCTCCACCAGCTCGGAAAGCTCCGCCCAGCGGTTCATCGCCCTCTCCAGCTCCTCCGATGCGATTCGCTCCTCTTCATAAAGCGACTGGACCTGAGTAAAATCACTTCCGGCCCCGGAGATTTTCTCCTGAAGCTGCTGAACCCGCTCCTCCAGTTCAGCAATAACCTCTTCAATTTCCTCCCATTCCTTCTGCTCCTTATAAGAGAGCTTTCGTGGGCGGTTGGAGGAAGAATCGGCCGACCTGCGGTTGTCGCCGGAACGGAGCGATTCTTCCGGCAGCCTTTTCTTCTCCGCTTCCTCTTCTCTGGCTTCTTCCCGCTTCAAGGATAAATAATCGGAATAACTGCCTTCGAAGTTTCGGATACGGCCTCCCCCTTCGAAAGCAAACAACCGATCTGCTGTCCGGTCAAGGAAATAGCGGTCATGAGAGACCGTTACGACCACTCCGGGGAAGCTGTCCAAATAATCTTCCAGAACGGTCAATGTCTCGACGTCCAGATCATTGGTCGGCTCATCCAGCAGCAGAACATTCGGCTCCCCCATCAAGGTCCGCAGCAAATACAGCCGTCTGCGTTCGCCTCCCGACAGCTTGCCAATGCGGTTCCATTGGGCGGCCGGCGGGAAGAGGAAGCGTTCCAGCATCTGTGCTGCGGAAATCGTCTGGCCGTCTTGGGTGCGAATCATCTCCGCCCCTTCTTTAATGTAATCGATCACGCGCATCTGCTCGTCCATGTCCTGGCTTTCCTGGGTATAGTACGCCAGCTTGACGGTTTGTCCGATTTCGATCCGTCCTTCATCCGGCTGCATACGGCCGGCCAACAGTTGGAGCAAGGTCGTTTTGCCGCTGCCATTCCGGCCAATGATTCCGATGCGATCCTTAGGCAGCATGATGTAGCTGAAATCTGAAATCAAGGTTCGCCCGCCGAAAGCTTTCGACAGGTGCTCGATCTCAATGATTTTCTTGCCCAATCTGGAGGCGGAAACCGATAGATCCAGTGACTCCGCTTGTGCTCCGGGCCCCCTCTCCTTAAGCTCCTCCACCCGCTGAACACGGGCCTTCTGTTTCGTCGTTCTCGCTCTGGCCCCTCTTCTGAGCCAGGCTAATTCCCGGCGAAGCATATTCTGTCTCTTGGCCTCACTTGAAGCCTCCTGCTCCTCCCGCTCCGCCTTCTTCTCCAGAAAGACGCCGTAATTTCCTTCGTAGCTGTACAGTTGGCCTCTGCTGATTTCGAAAATTCTGTCGGTAACACGGTCAAGAAAATAGCGGTCATGGGTGACAAGCAGCAGGGCCCCTCTGTATTTGGACAAATGCTCTTCCAGCCATTCCACCGTATCGTTATCAATATGGTTCGTCGGCTCGTCCAGAATAAGCAGATCGGCGGGTTGGATCAATGCGGCAGCCAAAGCCACCCTTTTGCGCTGGCCTCCCGACAATAGAGCGGCCGGTTTATCGAATTCGAAAATTCCCAATCGGGTCAAAATGGTTTTGGCCTGTGTTCCCGCTTCCCATGCATCCGCTGCATCCATCTTGCCCTGCGCCTGAAACAGCCGGCGTTGAGCGGCCTCATCCTCGGGGCTGCGCTCCAGATCGAGTAAGGCCGACTCGTATTCCCGGACGGCCTGCATGATGGGGCTGTCGCCTTTATACAAGTATTCGAGAACAGTCGTCCCTTCTTCGAAATCCGGATTTTGCGGCAAATATTCGACACGGAATTGCCGCGAATGAATGACCTCGCCTTGATCCGCGGTCTCCAAGCCCGCCACGATTTTCAGCAAGGTCGATTTGCCGGTACCGTTCACCCCTATTAGGCCTATCCGCTGCTTCTCGGCAATCGAGAAGGTTATATCGTTAAACAGTATTTTATCGCCATAGCTTTTGGATAAATGCTCTGCTGTTAAAATGTTCATTATCGGTCAACTCCCGGCTTCGTCCGTTATATAAGCAGCCAATAAAGCTGTCGTATTCCATAACGCCTTCTCATGAGTTCTTTCTACCGCATGGGAAGCCTGAACTCCGGGGCCGACCAGAGCAGCCCGGATGTTGCTGCCGCCGCGCAGCGCAGCAGATGCATCGGAGCCGTAGAAGGGATACAGATCGACGGCAAAATCCAGTTTGTCACGTTCGGCCAAACGAATCAGCTTCGAGGTCATTTCATAGTCATAGGGACCGGTCGAATCCTTGGCGCAGATGGACACGTCCTTCTCCGTACAGGTCAAATCGTCCCCGATGGCCCCCATATCGACAGCGATCAGTTCCCGAATATCTTCCGGGATATAGGAAGAGCCGTGGCCGACCTCTTCATAGACGGAAATGAAGATTTTAACTGTTTTTGGCAGCTCTATGTTTCTCGCAACAATCCATTCCAACAATCCGAACAGGCAGGCTACTCCCGCTTTATCATCCAAGTGCCTGGACTTGATCCATCCGTTAGGCAGAAAACGGGTTCGGGGATCAAAGGAAACATAGTCTCCCGCCCGAATGCCCAGCGCTTCCACATCTGCCCTGTTGGCGACTTCCTCATCTAGCCGGATCTCCATATTTGCCTCTTCGCGCTTCAAATCCCGGGCATCCGGATAAACGTGAACGGAAGGACTGGTCGTTAGAATGGTGCCCGAGTACTGTCTCCCGTCACGAGTATGTACCGTACAGTACTCTCCTTCAATGGAGCTCATTGCAAAACCGCCTACGGGGGATAAGCGGAGACGCCCGGAATCTTTGACGGATCGGACCATCGCCCCCAAGGTATCCACGTGAGCCGTCAGCCCGATCGGCGGCCCGCTGCGGCCTCGGACCGTGATGACTCCCCCGCCCTTGGGCAGCGGCTCGAACTGGCCGCCTAGCTTCAAAGCTTCTTGAGCGATCAGTTCCATGGCTTCCTTGCAGTAACCGCTCGGACTTGGAATAGACAGCAGACGCCGCAGAAAATCCAGCACATAGTCACGGTTGATTTGATCCATCATTGAAATCCCTCCTGGAATATGGAATACATTGTTCGCGAAATGTTAATATAACGGGTAAAAACAGCGCGAAGTGGTTACAGTTATTGTGGTAAAATGATTGAACAGCCAGCATTGATTTATGGCCTTAAGGCCGATAACGGAAGGAGGACTAAGCTATGTCGGAAACACTTCCCCCTAAAACTTGTTCAATAGACCGTTTGATCACTGTTGAGGAAGATATTCAAAAAGTGCTGAACGGCACAAAATCCGCACAAAGGCGAAACGGACGCTACGCCGATCCGGGAGAGATTATGGAGCTGAACGGCCGTTCCTTCGAAGTCTATAATGTCTACAGGCAATCTCTGGGCGAACTGACCGATGCCCAAGCTCAAGCGGAAGGCTTCGAGAGTCTGGAAGCATACAAGCAATATATTTTGTCCATGCATCCAGGAATGCCCTGGTCAGCGAATATGAAAGTATGGGTGCATGAATTCCGCCCCATCGCTTAAGCTTCTGACAACTTATGGCCGTCAGCCCGCGAACCTGCTTTTTCAACTTTGCAGTGTAGTTCCATTTAGGATACTACACTGTTTTACTGTATTTTTCAAACGTTCCGGAGGATAAACCGAATGTATTCATTGTTGTTGTATGTACATATATTAAGTGGTGTTGCTTCCATCGGCCCTTTCCTGATTCTCTTCCCGCTGCTGCCCAAAATGCGCCGGGCTACGCAAGAGAGCCTTTCTCACTATGTGCCCATGTTTAAATATGCCGTGCGTCTGTGCAAGCATGCCGGACATGTGCTTGTCATATCAGGGGCTCTTCTTATTTGGATCACTCACTGGACATGGCTGACCTCTTGGGTAGTGATGACGCTGGTTGTCATGTTCGGCTCGTTGTTTTTTATCGCCCGTGCCTTCTCTCCCGCCCTGCGCAAAATTATGGAGCCCGAAGCGGATAAGGAAGCGCTGACCGCGAAGCTGCGGTTGAACCTGATCCTATATCTCATTCTCATGCTGCTTATGATGTGGTTCATGGTCGCCAAACCCGAGCTGTGGTAATAGGACCCCAGGAATCACATGATTGGGCCTCGCTTATCGGTTATTGAAAATTATTGCAATATCCGACGGGGCCTCAACTCTCTTTTCTCCCCGCCCTTCTGACAGCTATCCCTTCGACTCAGTTTCTTTTGTGCCGGACCGGATGCTCTTACTGACCTTCTGACTGTTATCCCATTGAATCAGTACCTTTGTGCGAATAGTTCTCCTTCCCGCCCTTCTGACAGCTATCCCTTTGACTCAGTTTCTTTCAAGCCGGACCGGATGCTCTTATTGATCTTCTGACTGTTATCCCATTGAATCAGTACCTTTTGTGCGAATAGTTGCCCTTCTCCGTTCTTTTGGCTGTTATCCCTTTGCCTCAGTTTCTTTTGTGCCGGACCGGATGCTCTCACTGACCTTCTGACTGTTATCCCATTGATCAGTACCTTTTGTGCGAATAGTTGCCCTTCTCCGTTCTTTTGGCTGTTATCCCTTTGTCTCAGTTTCTTTTGTGCCGGACCGGATGCTCTCACTGACCTTCTGACTATTATCCCATTGAATCAGTACTTTTCAGCTCGGACCTACAATCTCTTTCTTCTGACTGTTATCCCTTAGGCTCAGTGTCTTTCTGGGACAAGATTCCGGCGTAAATGATTTTTAAAATTAGGCAAATAGGGTCGAAGCTTATTATCTCGGTTGACCGATGAGAATCTCGGCAATTGCGCCTTTCTGAGTAAAGGGGATAACAGTCCAAAGCATCGACCGGGAGGATATTGAATGAAAACCGGAAGTGTTTTTTTGTTTCTTCAATGCCCAAATCACTATATATTTTTTCAGCTAAATAGAGTATGCAAAATCACCAGAAACATTAATTCGGGCTCATCCGTAGTAATCATCCCCCTCCCCGGCAAAGCGTGCTCTACCTTGAAAATCGTCTATTTTCATTTTCTGATGGTGCCGTGCAAGCGGAATGGCCGTCTAACTAGAAAAAGGAGCCGCTTATAAAACGGCTCCCTCATACTAATCTTAGGCAAACAATCAGCTCTCGTAATCTACTGCAACGGAGGATTCCCTCACGTTGTTCATATGCCGGATGACTTCCTGGTGGACAGGATGTACCTGGTACGCCTGCAGATCGTCAAGAGTGTCGAACTTAGTAATCAAGGCGATATCATACGATCTCTCGGTATGGAGAACGTCCACACCAACTTCAATGTAGCGCAGCTGCGGGATTTTTCCTTCCATATTTCTTAAGACGTTAACTGTTTCGGATACTACCGCTTCCGATCTTTCCTTCAATTTAAAAAATACAATGTGGGTAATCATAACCGATGGCTCCTTCTCAAAATATAGTTAATTTCATCGTGCTGCTTCAACCCGTAAACCGAAGCTGCACGACGAAGCTTAAACTCTTGGCGATCAGCCCCAGCCGCGAAGCCGGAAAATATGGCGGAAGGTTATCAGGAAATGACCTGACGATGAGACCATTCCTCCACATTCCAGACCTTCGTAATCCAATTCTCATAGAAGTCCGGCTCATGACAGACTAACAGAACCGTGCCTTTGTATTCCTTGAGGGCTCTTTGCAGCTCCGCCTTGGCCACTACATCAAGGTGGTTGGTCGGCTCATCGAAG
The DNA here is from genome assembly GCF_051966115.1 of Paenibacillus sp. SAFN-117. Lineage (NCBI taxonomy): Bacteria > Bacillati > Bacillota > Bacilli > Caryophanales > Paenibacillaceae > Paenibacillus > Paenibacillus sp. SAFN-117. Next base: position 39,565 of record NZ_JBQCLK010000027.1, on the reverse strand, counting down.
AGGATCCAGTTGCTCTCCCGCATGAACAATTTGCACAAGCGGACCTTAGCCTGCTCTCCTCCGCTAAGCATATTTAATGGCCGGGTAATATGCTCGTTCTTCAGACCGCACCGTGCAAGGGCTGCCCGAACCTCGTGCTGGTTCATATGCGAGAATTCGTTCCACACATCGTCGATCGGTGTTAGATTGCCCGGCTTCACTTCCTGCTCGAAATAAGCCGGATACAGATAGTCTCCGGTGAAGGTCCTGCCGGATAACGGCTCGATCTTGCCAAGAATGGTCTTGAGAAGCGTCGACTTTCCTACCCCGTTGCTGCCGACAATCGCGATCTTGTCTCCGCGCTCGATGGTCACATTCAGCTTCGGCAGCAAAGGACGGGTATAGCCAATTTCCAGATCCTCCGCTTCGAAGACGATTCTTCCACTGGCCCTCGATTCCTTGATCGTGAAAACCGGCTTCGCCGCCTCCTCGGGACGGTCAATCTTCTCCAATCGGTCAAGCTGCTTCTGCCGGCTCTTCGCCCTGCCTGAGGTGGAGTATCTAGCCTTATTCCTTTGGATGAAATCCTCCTGCTTTTTAATAAACTCCTGCTGCTTTTCGTAGGCTTCGATATGCTGGCTCTTATTGATATCCGCCATCGTCAGAAATTTCTCATAGTTGGCCGAATACCGGGTTAATTTCGCGAACTCCAGATGGTAAATCACATTAACGACCTTATTCATAAATTCCGTATCATGGGAAATGAGGATAAACGCATACGGGTATTCCTGTAAATAGGACGTTAACCACTCAATATGACCGACATCCAAATAGTTGGTCGGCTCGTCCAGCAGCAGCACCGTCGGCTGCTCCAGAAGCAGCTTGGCCAGAAGCACCTTCGTTCTTTGACCTCCGCTCAGGCTGGCGACATCCCGGTCGAGTCCGATCGCGTCCAGGCCAAGGCCGTTTGCGGTCTCCTCGATTTTCACATCAAGCATATAAAATCCGCTATGATCCAGTCTTTCCTGAATTTCCCCCATCTGCTCAAGCAGGGTTTCCAGCTCTTCAGGTGAAGCATCGGCCATCTTCTCGGTAATGGCCATCATCTCTTTCTCCTGCTCGTATAGGGGAAGGAAAGCTTCTTTCAATACATCGCGGACCGTCTTGCCTGGCTGCAGATTGGTATGCTGATCCAAATAACCGTAACGGACATTCGGAGTCCACTCCACCTTGCCCGTATCCTTCAGAAGCTGCCCCGTTAATATATTCATTAACGTCGACTTCCCGACCCCGTTGGCACCGACCAATCCGACGTGCTCACCCGCCAGCAGCCGGAACGAAACGTTCTTGAACAACATCCGGTCGCCAAAACTATGACTTAAATCTTCAACTGTCAAAAGGCTCATACTCTATTCCAAATCTCCTGTCTATTCCTAATCATCGGTCTAACCCGTCGGTTTATTATAACACCAACTGAATCGGACAGGAAAGACGGCAGATTTTTTACAATAGAAATTTTTACATTTTACAGTAATTCCTACTGTCACAAAAAGCTTCTACTAATGCCGGGCGTCTTCAGTTCCTGGACTCCCTTCAAAGTACTGTATAAACCTTTATCGAAGTAAAGTCATGAAGAGCGACCGCGTTTAGAGGAAGGTTTAGACGCCGACTTTGTTGGAGTGCGGACGGAATAAGCTTCGAAGGTTACGTCACGTGGGGTATTGATATGGCCCCAGTTTTATGACGGATTTTTAAAGATCATCTCCACGGTGGCGATCTTGATTCGGTCCTCTGCCTGCACTGCGTATTTCCGATATGGAATAAGCCGTTCTTCATTTAAGTAGCTGCCGTTCTTCGAGCCCAAATCCTGAACAAAATAGCCCTCCTGCTCCTCGCTGCGGCTGATTTCCAGATGAATTCTGGAGACCCCGATCGTATCCTCCACGTAATGGACCGCTTCCTGGCTTCTCCCTATTCGGAAGACATCGTCTGAAATCGGCACCTTCTCGGTCTCGTCCTCTCTTTTCACCTCAAGATAAGGTCTGGCCGGGCCCGAAATCGCTTCAATGCCTTCCGGCGTAAGCAGTACCGTTGCATCCTGCGGTACAAGCAATGTAGTTTGTTCAGTCAAAGTCGAAGAATGATTCGAGTCATCGGCCGTATTTCCTCCCGGACTTACGCTCGAAAACGTAAGCTCCTCCCGTTCCGCTCCCATCCCCGAAGAAGCCCGAAGCTCCCAATGGCTCTCTTTGGATAAGGTCCGCGAGAACCCAGGTACAGCCGGCTCTAACGCGGTTGAACGGAAAGACTCCATGATATCGGCTGCACTCTCCGAGCCCACTGTTGCATCCTTGCCTTCCTGATGTTTATTCGATCGGAAAGTTAAGGATAGCCTGCCCATTTTATGTAAAATATAAATTCCGTCCACCAGCAGCAGGCTGGTCCCCAGTCCGATATACAGCAATCCTTCGGACGGTTCCGTCCAATAGAAGGCCCAGACCGCTATCAGAAAGACCGTACCAAGCAGGACAATCAGCTTGCCGGACGACGTGGATAAAGCGCGCTCCGTTCCGAAGTTCAGATCGTCTTCGGGCACAACAGGGCTATCAATTTTCCTGTTTTCCGTTATTTGTGGAGCCGGGAGCTCGATTTCATTCGGCTTTGATTCCTGTAGCAGCTGTCGTTCCATGGCTTCGAGCAGAACGGACTTCAACTCCATCAAGCTGAATCGCCCGCCGCTAAGCAGCATTTGCAGCTTGCGCCAATTTTCGCTCTGCTCCACGTATGTATGCTTCGCTAAATAATCTGCCAAGCGGACCAAGTCCTCTTGCGCACTCCCTTTACCGGATAATTGCTTAAGCGGCAGATAAAGCAAATGAATGTCATCATGCCGCTGCCCGATATAGATAAACTCTTCCTTAAGTACGTAGCGGTCTTCGCTAAGCATATAGATTTTGCAATCGTCCAAAGCCGCAACCAACGTATACAGAAACGTATAGAACTGCTGTTCAGAAAGTCTGGATTGCTTAACTGCCTCCGAAAGCGGAATGAATGAGGTGGTTTCATATCTTAACCGGATCTTTCGATTCTGTTCTTCAAATTCTATTGGAAGCTGCCGGGGAACGGTATAGGTTTCCAGCATTTTGTGCTCTAACAGGACAACATCATCAGGTGTCAACGGCGGTTCCCCGGATAAAACCAGATAACAGCCATGCTGTCTGTCCATTTCACATTTTAAACCATACAGCAAGGTAGTCATGATTCACTTCCTTTCTATCCTATAGGTTAAATACCTCATACAGTGCTGTTAAATAACCTGGAAATGCGGCATAGAGAAAAGGATATCGAATAACGTCTTTGCCTGTAAACCTAACTGCTTTCCGGTTTTTCAGGATAATAAAATCCATGATCCGAAAACCGAGACCGGCTGCCTTGGCCGCCCACTGCTTGCGGACCAGCAGGATGACCACACCGATAATTCCGGCGTAGAATAGGGAATAAAAGAGGAAATAACAGACAAACTCCGCACCCGTTAGTGCACCTATAGCCGCAAAAAGCTTGACATCCCCCGCCCCGATTGCCTTGAGCAGGTAAAGCAAAAACATTAAAGCAAAACCGGCACCCATTCCAGATAAAGAGTAGAGAAAGCCGGACCAGCCGTCCGACCAGCTAAAGTAACCGAATCCCGCGGTCAAACCTATCAGCACGATGGAATTCGATATTTTATGCCGCGTCGCATCTGTATAGAAGGAAGCGGCCATAAGTATGGAAGCAACTGACCATGGTACCATTGACTTCCCCCTTTCCACGATTGCCGGGGCCCTGTCCTCAGGCCCCGGTCCATATTCTCTCGTAAGCTCTTTTGCGTAAATACACCGTTTTATTAACGAAGGGAATGGGCAGCTTGAAGGCAACTTCCGCTTCAATCCCCAAATAAGCCTTTGACGGATCTCCTAGAGTCGGAAACTTCATATCCGTAATGCGGAAGCGGTCCGGTTTAATAACGGACTGATTAACATGGTGCAGAACAATCGGCTTAAAAGCTTCGTAGATAAGGGGGGCTATAGTATTGTTGTAATATTGATGATAGGCTTCCCTGCCCATCTCTTCCCCCTTCTCTCTCATCGTCTGTTCCCACTGCATCCACTTTACGATGGATTCAGGCAAGAAAGCGGCGTAGTCTTCCACCCACTCCTCCGCCTGAACGAGCTTATCCCTTGCCTGACCGATCTTCTCCACCAAATCACGCCACACAGCAGCGGCCTTGGTTCCCGCAGCCTTATCCCTGGCCTCCACATACAGCAGTTCTACCGGATACATGTAGGCAGCCATTTGTTTAGTAGATTCGGTAACTGCAGTTTTCAACGATAGCTCGAGAATGGAAAGCTGAACAAACATATTTAACGCTAATGCGAACACGAGAAAGACAGGCATGACAATCGCCGCTTCCAAGGCTATTCCGCCTTCCTGACAATGGGTCAGCCTCCGAATAAATGCTTTAATAGGACATCACCGCTGTCTTTGTTATTTGGCATCGGTTATTTTTATTGCCGCAATCCAGCAAGCCAAGATCACTCATTAACCTCATGGCTGCCGGCATAAACCAGATTCGAACGGTTGAAGAAGTGGTTGCCTGCAAATAAGTCGTTCTTTCTGTCAGATCCTTCCCCGTGTTCAACTCGATTAAAGCCTGCATGCGAGACATCATTTTACTGTCATTGCTATGGAGCAGCATAAAAAGCCTAAGTAAATCTTTATAATAGACGGTTAATGACTTCACCTTCTTTAGTACGGGCACCGCCTCACCCTTCACCAGCTTCTGCATATCCTGCACTGCCTCAATGGCCGCCTGGGCAGCTACGACAGTAAATAAAAGCAGGGGAGATCCGATATTTAAAACACTCTTCTTCGGATCCATAAGTCCTTCGACAATATGGACCGCCATAAAAAATACAAACATCTCGCCATATGCTGCGGAATAATTGGACGCACAGGAATTCATTCCATAGAGAATATACTCCGCTTCCTGATCTGCAAGAGGGTGATCCAACGGCTTAGACGGCACATGAGAAGCCGGCGGCACCCCGCCTTTACCCGCTTCCAGCTTGGCTGTCCGATAACTGAATTTCGTTAATGCATACTCGTTCATATAGATCTCATCACGTATTCCGGTAAGCACATTCGAAATCCGTTCCGAGAAGCTTACAGCCTGCTTGATCGCTTGATCCGGGCGATCGGCCGCGTACACCTCAGACATCTCCGGGGGTTGATCGGAATTATATTGATAATATTTAGAATACAGCCCCGGGTTCCCGTTCGAATCCCCTTCGAGCCTCTGATATAACGCTGTATAAGGGTCCTGGCTGCCCCACATGCCGCACTGGCCCAACATAGAATTCAATTCCTTGAGAGCATCCCCGAGCTTTTGTTTATGTTCCTTATCGCTAACCTCCAACTGATTCATCCGCTCCTGACGTTCCCGTTCTTTCTCTCCCTGCTCACTTTCAAATCGGACAAGCAGCTCTTGCATCTTCTCCAACTGTCTGGAGATTTCTCCGTAGTCATCCCCGATGAAAAAAACAGTAGATTGCCATTTTTCCTTCAGCCAGAAGAACTGCGCCAGGCTTTTGGCTGACTCTGTTTTGTAAATAGAGAAGTATTCGAGGGAGTACACCGGAATTTTGTCCAGCACGTCATAGCCCTGGAATGAGTCGTTGTCCAGGCTGCTCTTCAGCTTTTCCTTTTCCGCGCGGAGCTCCTCATTTAATACTCTGGCATTCTCTACCTTCTCCAACAAGCGCTCATGCTGCTCGGCAAATCCGGCGTAATCCTCCTCCAGCGACACTTGAGAAGATGCCAATAAAGCAGTATAGGCCAAAATATCCTTCAAGAGCTCCTCCAGTTCATATTTTCGTTGTAAAAACTCGGAAATTTGCCGCTGAGTTTCGGAAATGGATTTCTTCGTAGATTGCAAGGATTGATAGAGCGAATTTATTGCCTCGGCGTTCCCTTCGGGATTCATCAGTAATAAGGCGATAGTGCTGCCAAGCGAATCCGCAGATTGCTGCAAAGAATCCAAAGCTTCCTCGGCCTTCTCCAACCCTTCCTCCACCTCGTGAATCGACTGTCTGACACTATCCGCTGTATTTAGACCAATGCGGTCCGCCCGTTCGTGAAGCTCGCCCAAAGTGCCGCTGTACTTCAGTTGCAGCCGTTTGCCCCTATCGATGAAGTCCTGTGCGGCTTCCCATGCCTCCTCCAATGCTTCATTCCATGGCTTTATTTTTTCCTCCAGTATATTTGCATGCTCGTGGAATTTAGCGGCTTGCGCTAACTGCTTGGTCAAGCCGGAGTTTTTGAACCGGTCGAGAAGCTCCATCGTAAATTCAATCGGGGCCTGATACTTCATATCTTCCAGCATCTGCTGCCGAAACACGACATGATTGGCTAGTGTAAATAGAGGCCGTATATAACTGTCCTCCGGCTCGGAGCGGATATCCAAATAATTGAAAATAGAATCTTCGCTGGAAGCCGTCAAATTGTGATCCAGGACGGTTTGAAATACTTGCCTGCTTTCTTCCTCATTGCCCGCAATTCCGAATAATCCGTAGGATTGCAGCTCTCGATCAAAGCGGGAAAACATCGAGCGGTTGGCGGCCCAAAGAGCGGCCTCCGTCTCTCTTTCCGCAAGCTTAACCCGGACAAAATCGATCAGAACGGCATGGAACAGAAAAATTGGTACGATGATCACGATCAAATAGACGGAAACAGACCCGTCACTGGTACGTAGAAACCGCTTCAGCTTCATTCCATTCCTCCATCCTTCAGTTATGGACGATCACAACGATGCCATTCCGTTCCAGTTCTCTTCTGAGCGATGGAGTGAGGGCTGTCTTTCCAGTCTTGACATGCCGGAAAAAGTGCCACACTACCCCCTTCACTTCTCCCCTTTTCATAAGTTCGACATCCTTTTTTATTTGATCCTTAACATTTTTGGAGTTGATTGTATACTTCGCTTCATGAGCAACGCCATCCCGGTCTAGTGCATCTATTATCCTATACTGGCCCACCGTATGAGTTTCGATTTCTACCGACTTCCCATTGACGAAATTCCGTAAATATTCACTTGCTTCTTTTTCTGAGCGAATGATTACTTCCGGCGGGTCCGAAACACTCTCCAGCCATGTTTTCTTCACATCTGTTGCAGGAGCTTTACCCTTAATCCTGCTTAGATAGGACTTGGTTAAATCTACCGCGCGAATCCATTCCACGGGATCCGTCACTTGTGCGACCGACTCTCCCGCCGCCTGGTCCATGGCAAACCAGTCTTGAACTAAAGAAGGAATACCCAAAAACTGGTTAAGCTTGATCTGCACGGTGCGGTCGAGACCGTGGTTCGAATAGCTTAACTGACCCTCCAAGGAGACGGGAAGTTGTTGAGCCGCCTGTAAAAGCTTCTTATTCGGGCCGGACCCGGAAGGCTGCGTTCCTGATTGAGGCAGCTCGACGACTGCCGGATTACCCAATCCGATGATTCCCAGCAAGTCTGACGCCTGATCGTTAAAAACTCTCCAGTACAGCCCGTCATTCTTGTCCAAGGGGTATGATCCGGTCACCGGATCTTTATACGAATTGTCCCAATGAGCCGCCGTTCGATCCGCACTGACTGCCGCCGTATGGAACACTACCGCCTTCTGGTACATAAACAGCGCGAAGAACAGAATGGCGATCGTGCATAGAAAGATCACCGGAAGCACTAAAGAAGCCTCTATAGTAAAGCTTCCGGCCTCACTCAGGCAGAAACGCCGCAGCCTTCTCCCTTGCATTACGTTCCGCATCGGCTTATTTTCCTTTAGGCATGATATTGCCCGTATCATCACCAGTGTGGACATTAATTTCTTTATCCGCTTTGTTAAACAAGCCTTCCACCCACTGAAAAATCCACTTCCTGAAAGCTACTGCCACAATGACGATCACCGCCAGAATCAATAAAATCTCAAGCGTTCCTAACCCTTCCTCATCCTGCCAAAAACGAATAATAGCTTGCTTCAGGTTCCGCATAGTTTTTCCTCCAATTTTCTATTTTCATATACTGAGTTTTGCAAATATCGACTTCACTTCTGTTAGGCCGTTATTGAAAGGCATGGCCGGTTCGGTCTCATCCGTGATTCCGCACCTAGCCCATGATTAATATGGCAGGAGTGGCAACGATGACCATGACTATTCCGAAAGTAATGACCATCGGAAACACAAGCTTGGAAGAAGCTTCCTCGCCCATAGTTCTTGCCAGCGCTTTGCGCTTCTCCCAAAGGTTTCTCGTCAATTCTCTTAGGGCAACAACAAAGTCGTCTCCGCCTCTTCGATAATTAAGCAGCACAGTAGTCGTAAATAACGATATTTCGGGAAGAGCGCACCGCTTGCTCAATTCCTCCATTGCCCTGGCAAAAGAACGGTTATTCTTTAATTCGTTGGACATGATCGATAATTCCCGGAAGAGCGGAGATAATTCCTCTTCCCGGCGGGAATCTACACAGCGGATGATCGCCGCCTGTACCGTCTCCCCGGCATTGACCAGCAAGGTGAGCTTATTCAGAAATTCCGGAAGCTCAATAAGCATGCTTCTCTTCTGCAGCCTTATTCGCTTACTTAAACCGCGCACTTCTATCCAAGGCGCCAATACAGCAAGCAGCAGTCCGCACAGCGAAACCGATAACCATTCTCCCGTTACAGCAGCCAGCAAGAGCGTCAGCATAAATACCAGTATTCCGCTCGTAATCATCCTTGCGATGAATTGTTTGGTCATTTCCATCGTCGCTCTCCGCCCATAGCAGGAGACCATCATTAAATGCAGCTTGGTGACGAAAGCGGGCATCCTTTCCATCAGTCCCGATTTGGTCACCACTTTCATCGCAAGAGGCATTAGCCATTTGTATATTGAAGAGTTGCTGGGTGTCTCCTCCAAATTCATCTCCCCTAAACCTTGATATCCATTATTTTTTTGACAAGCCAGTGACAGCCTAACAGCAGTACTAAACATAGCGTCATAATAAGCGGTCCGGTTAAACCCGAATATAGCGGAGCCATATAATCCGGTGAGCTGATCGTCAGCAAACCGATAACAGCCAACGGGGCAGCGCTCAGAATCGCCGATTCGAACTTCTTTTGCGCGATCAGCACCGCTATTTCTTGCTGAATTTCGATTTTCTCACCGATTATGTTCGCGGTTCTGCGGACGACTTCGATTAAATTTCCTCCCGATCTTTTACAGGTAACGAAAACGTCTACGAAATTATGAATATCTTCGAGATCGGCTCTTTCATCAAATTCTCTCAGCACGGCTTCAATCGTCTCGCCGTTCTGGATTTTTCTGTTCATCCGATCGAACTCTGCAATAATATAGGTATTAGGATTGGAATACAGGGTTTTTAAATCGTTAACCGCCTCCGCCAAGCCGCTTTCCACCGATTTTCCGGCTGTTAGCGATGAGGACAATGAAAATAGGGCCTGCCGGAATTGATCATTAAGCTCCGCTTTGCGTTTAATCATCTTTTTCCTCGATATCCATTTCGGATAGAATAATCCGAGTACCGCCATAATGAGAGAGATTAACGGCTGCTTGTAAAAAAGATATCCGACAGCATAAAGACTCCCGCTTGCTACGACAACCGCCATAACCCTCTCTTGTACGGATAACCGGTACACCGAGTAATCTATGACCGTTTCCGCCCTCGACACTTTGATCTGAGATATGTCCCCCTGTTTGGACTTGCGGGTGCGCTCCAGCAAATAGAGCAGTCCCCATACGAACAATCCTATCCCTGCGGCACAGGCTATGATGATGATCGTTCACACCACCCTCTTCTTAAAATCCTGCTGCGTGCAGCTTATCCGTCCGGGTAAGCTTATGCTCCGTAGGCTGCAGCTTGCCTATGATCTTGCCCTGCTCCGTGCCTTCTTCCCGAAAAATAAACAGCGGCTGCAAGTGCACCTCCCCTCCCCGCATTCCGATCACCTCCGATATTTCCGTTACCCGCCTGGATTTATCGCGCAATCGGGTCAAGTGAATCATGATATCAATGGCCGAAGCGATCTGCTTCCGTACAACATCAAGCGGCAGTTCCGCCCCGCTCAGCACCATCGTTTCCAAACGGCTGATCATATCGGCGGTGGAATTGGAATGGCCGGTAGAGATCGAGCCTTCATGCCCGGTGTTCATCGCCTGCAGCATGTCCAGAGCTTCCGCCCCCCGTACTTCTCCCACAATGATCCGGTTAGGCCTCATGCGGAGGGATGCCCGAATCAAGTCGCGAATCGTGATTTCACCCTTGCCTTCGGTATTCGCGTTTCTCGTTTCCAAGCTTACCAGGTTAGGCACATTCCTTATTTGCAGCTCTGCCGAATCCTCTATCGTAATAATCCGTTCATCGGCAGGGATAAAATCAGACAGGGCATTCAAGAAGGTCGTCTTGCCCGAACCTGTTCCTCCCCCTATGAAAATGTTGTATTTCGCTTTGACGAGCTGCTCCAGTAAACCAGCCGCCTCTTCGGTCAGCGCCTCCTTGTCAACCAGTTCCTTCATGGACATGGGCTTGTCCGGAAATTTCCGGATGGTCATCGTCGGTCCTTTCAGCGCAATGGGCGGCAGAACGACATTGACCCGCGACCCGTCCGCCAATCTCGCATCTACGATAGGAGACGCTTCATTCACGACACGATTTACTTTGGAAACGATAGACTGAATGATATCCTCCAGCTTCTGTGGATCCTCGAACACTGTAGGATAAGGAAGAACCTCTCCCGCCCTTTCGATAAAAATCTCTCGATGGCTGTTTATCATAATTTCCGAGATGGAACGGTCATCAATCAAGGGCTGCAGGACATCCAATCCGCGAAACGAATGAAATAATCGTCTGACAGCGTAAGCCTTCTGCCGCGCTGTCCAGCCGGCGCAGCTCTCGGAGGAGAAGACTTCCTCTTCGATCATTTCCATTAATTCATCATCCGATTTGGCCTCCGAATAATCCAATTGTTCAGCGATAGATAGACGGAGCTTCCGAATCAGTTCCTCCTCGATCAGCAGGTCATCTCCTCCCCTCTTGCTTCTGGCGCCAGCTTCGTCAACCATCTCATCAATTGAACGCGATAGCTGTTGTCCGCAAACAACTGAGAGGCTGAGTGCAAGCTGCTCCAATCCGGAACGTACGGCAAATGCCCGAATAATGGAAATCCAAAGCCGCCGATGTCGTTAACCAAACTTCCCGTATATTTGTTAAGAATGAACGAAACCTCGGGCAGCTTCCCTTCTGTTACGGATTTGCCGGCTTCCAACCGAAACCGCTCATACACCTGCTTAGTTTTCGTTAAATGATTGAGTTCATCTTCAATCAGCCACAAAATTCGATCGCTCGCCATCAGGCTTGCCATAGCCCTTGTGTGCATGGCGGAATCTCCATCAATAATGACGTAATCGTAATCCGATTGCTTCAGAAGCCAGAGCAGCCTCTGCGTGTCCTGTTCCGTCATGCCTTCCATCTCTTCCATGCTCTCGCAAGGATCCAGATATTCCACCTTGCTTACAGGATCAATACTTTTATACTGCTCCAGCTTGGATTGGATGTAAGGAGACTCCGCCTGCAAATAATAGAGCATCCGTTCGAACGAACGCTTCTCCGGCTGCCGGGGAAAGTATGGAATGGAGCAAACTGTCTCCAGACTCAAATAGAATACTTTGGAGCCCTGAAATGCCAGAGTCGCGGCCAAATGGACAGCCAAAGCGGTCTTGCCGCCGCCCCCGACAGCGGAATAAACCGAAATCAAGCTCGGTTCGGCTTCCTCGCCGCCGGCCAGCCGCCACGGATTGGGCCGTTCCATCATGATCGCTGTTAACTGCGAAAACAGTTGATTAAGCGGCTGAAACCGATAAATCTTCAGCTCGGCATTATCCGCCGTAACCGGTTCGTCTACGAGGCTGGCTACCGGTATTGCTGACGGTATTTGTTCGGGCAAGAGGTCCGAACCGGCCAGAATCAGATCAAAGCTGTCCGGCTCCTCCAGCATGCCGGGTTCTGTAAAGATTTTAACGATCATCTTGGTCCTGTATTCCGATGTTCGTACATAGTTAAGCAGCATATTAGTATAAGCGAGATCGTTATCCAGAATTGCAATTCGTCTTTTCTCCATATTTCTTCCTCCTTCCCGCTTTACTACGACAGTAATCCGGCCATTTGCAGCGCCCCGCCGGCGATCAGCAAGAGAGACAACACAGCAATCCCGACCGCTAATCTCATCTCTTTTCCGATTATTCATCTCTCCCTTCCGACAAAAAAAGAAGCACCACAAAGCAAAATCAATTTGCTCTGCGGTGCTTCCGCTTGAAAATGAAATCTATTAGAATTATACCATAAAATTATAACTATTCAATATATTTACATAAATTTATTTAAACCATTTGACCAACCATTTGCCGAGCTTTCGTTCGCTCCTGTCTCCTGGATGGCAGATAGCGGATACAAGAGACCCGCAATGCTGCCTTAACGAATCAAGTATACCCGGATGATCCTGTGCTATCCTCCCCTTCCAGTGAGAGTCCAGAAGATGTTTCCCCGCATAAGCGGGAAGACAAACCGGCTGCCGCGGAAACGTGCCCAACCACTCTCTTCTGCCTGAGAAAGTCTCATCACGATTGGCAATCCAATGGACTTCTTTATTCGAAAGGCCGCTTATGAAGCGAAGGGAAGCCTGGGTTTGCGGCATATTTAATTTGGAAGGATAAGGGTCGGCGACAATGATCACATGATCGGCCTCCCTGCACATTTCTTGAACCGTAGGGTCGCCCCACTGGCTGGAAATATCGAGGAGGACAACCGGGTAGTCCAGTAAGTACAGCAGCCGGAAATAGTGATCCGCCGTCCACACTCTCTCCGACATACGCTCTGGAGGAAGCGGCAGCCACTCGGTGTATCCGTCCTGCCAGCGCATTCCGGTCGAGCGTTCGGTCATGAAGTCCTGCTGTGTGTAGTAACGATATTCCTGCGGTGCATTTTGCTCTCCGAACAGAAGGGAATGAAGCTCGGGCAAATTGCCCGAGTGCTCAATAAGAGCGTGGGGAATCTTGCTGTCGTGCAGCAGTCGGGCCAGAGAAACCGCGACGAAGGTGGCTCCGGCACCGGGATAAAGTCCCCCGATGACGACAAGCTTACGCTTGTCGGGATGCTTGTCGCCCGGCGAATGACCGTTCATCGGCCGCTGGTTATCCGGAAGCTCCATCCCTTCCTGAAGCAGACGCTTAACCTCTAACGCGGTTTGAATTCGTTCGTCAGGCTGGTCTGCCAGCAGCCGAAACATGACATGCGTCAATGATGCGGGCAAATTCTTGGGCAGTTCCCTCACCGCGCGGTCGCGGGTATCGATGCTGTAATACTTTCCCCCGCTCAGCAGATAGTACATCATCGCACCCAGCGTATATAAGTCCGTCCTCTCGTCTGTCTGGCGATTCAAAAACTGCTCCGGCGCAGCAAATCCAATCGTGCCAAGCTGAATCGTATCGGCCGTACGCTCGGCATTATATTTGCGGGCAATGCCAAAGTCAATCAAGCGAACGTTATTCTGCTCATCGATCATTACATTGCTGGGCTTCAAATCACGGTATATGATGGGGCGTGGCTTAAAATGATGCAAATAATCGAACAGCTCGCAAAGCTGAATCGCATATTTGATCACATCGTTATAGGGCAGAGCTCCCACTCGTTGAAATCTCTGCTGAAGGGTTTCACCATGAATATAATCGGTCACCAAATAGCTTAAGCCTTCCTCATTCGGCGGGAAAAAATCGACGATCTTGGGTAAAAACGGGTGGTCTAAACGGATTAGCAGGGCCGCTTCCTCATGAAACAGCTTCTTATGACCGGAATGCTTCCGCGATTCCTTGACAGCCCAGCGTTTGCCCGGAAGCTTCGTATCTTCCGCCAAATAAACGTTGCTCATCCCCCCTCTGCCGATGACGGACAGAATCCGATAACGCCCCGCCAATAATTGTCCGGTGAGCATGGGCTCGCACGTGTTCATTCTTCTCCTCTTCCTTTCTGGCCGCAGTAAAAAAACAAACACCGCCCCTATGCTTGCTAAAGCATAAGGACGGTGCTTCCGTCTCGAAATGAGCCTATATTTTCAAATAATATATCTTAATGGTAATAGGTTACTTTTTACTATAAAACAAACGGAAATTAATGTCAACTATCGCATTTAAAAATTGACCTGCCGGCGTTTAATTCAAATTATCACCTTGTTCATGCTAACAAAGGAGTTTTTATAGCCAATAATAATCCCGCGATGGTCAACCCAACTATGAGAAAAGACATCACTTTCTTCAGTTTCATTAACTCCTTGGAAAATCAAAAAAGAACTTTCAAATTTGAAGGTTCTTTTTTCGATCAAACCATAATGAGTGCTTAGATTCCCATTTCCGCTAAACTAATTAGAGGTTTGAGAGATTGTAGTGCGATAAAGTGCAAAAGCACCTCAACGAAATCATTAGTTTACGAAAAACGTTGTGAACAGGGAGCATTTTCGCACCCTAATTATAAAAATAAAATGGATACAATCCCAAACATGTGGTGCGGTTTTGCACCATATTCTAGTCTGGCATGGCAAAGCAGCTATGCAGAATCACCAATTTCAGAGGGCCGTTTCGTCAAGAACAGGTTGCGGTTTTGATCCCTTTTTATTATTTTATTTTTTATCGTGGTGAGCCATTCACTTGAATGGCTCACCACGATTAGTTTATCTACATCATTTTGCGAATCGCATGACACTCGTTCCTACATGCATCACTTACTAAAAATTTTAATAAGCAGAACCAGAAATAGTATAATAATCAGGTACCCAAGAATCCCTTTGACAAAACTGTCGCTGGTTCTATCCTTATTACTGCTTTTCTTCTTATTACTTTTATTGTTCAAGCTTACCACTCCCATACCAAATTTTTTTTGGACGTAGTGATAAACTAATCGTGCTGGCCATATTCCACTGTATTGTACTACAAACAAAACGTGTTGTCACTTGATTTATTTTGACATTGATTAAATTTTGCTAACTGCAAGTGGTGATGTGTGATCAATGATTATTTACAGTTTATTATAAATCAAGAAGACTCACCGAGTTTTCCTCAATCATTTCGATGACTTTGGTCATTCCTTGTCGCTGCGCCAACTCTAATGGGGTCATTTCGAGCTGGTTCTTTGAGAGCAAGTCAATCTCGGGATGATCGAGCAGCATCTTTATAATATGGTGTTCCTCGTCGAAATTAATGACAAAATGCAGTGAAGTCATCGGCTCCCCTTCCTGAGCCCACCCCTTTTCATTCGGATCCATACCTTGCTCTAGTAAATATTGAACCATCTCCCTATATCGTGCACCAATCGCATTAAGTAACAATGTCGCACCATCCGAGCTCTTGACATGAAAATATAACACTTCTGCCGTTCCCACCTTGAATAAGGCATCGTTGCTGTCTACTGCGTTAGGATCGCCGCCCTTTTGAAGGAGAAGTCGATTCAACTTGCGATCTCTCCCCTGGGGATATCTGTATAGATGCCATCCTTCCAATACATCGTCCAGCATTTGATTGAGAACATTTTCGCCCATTCTTCCAATAAGTTTTCAACCTGGGAGAATTCATATTGAGAAGCGCCTTCAAGTAGCATGGAGACGATTGCTTCGCGCTTATTTGTATTTGGGTTGCTCTCACAGGCTGTCATTGCTACCGAGGATACAAGCAGCAATCCAATCACCAACTATCTCTTAACATTCACCTCCTTATGAAACATCGAGAAATTCCCCTCACTCAAATATCTCCTTATATTGGTTCTCCTCATATCCTGTTATTTCGGCCATAACATCGGCCAAGGTTCTGCCTTCCTCCCGAATGTCATCAATATAAAAGTCGGCCTTCACCCGCCCGTAGCGAAGAATGATGGCCCGGTCCAGCACATTTTCGATTTCATCTATAATATGAGTCGTCAGAAGAATCGTTTCGTCCCCTTTCAGACTGGATACCATCAGCTTCAGAAAATCCCTCCGGGTAAACATATCCTTGCCGAGAAAGGGCTCATCCATCAGAATGTACTTGGCCCCTTTGGAAAAACCGGCGCAGATCTCCAGCTTGGACTTCTGCCCTTTGGAAAACTTCTTGATTTGTCCGTGGCTCTCGATGTTAAAAAACTTCAAGAGCTTGTTATACCGTTCCCAATCGAATCGAGGAAAAAAATCCGCCAAAAACTGGCCGTATTCATAGGGAGTCAAATCAGGAAGGAAGCTTCCTTCTTCAGTAATAAAAGCCATCTTCTCATATTGCTGCGTGACCGGAAGCCCGTCAATCCGGATTTCACCGTTCTCAATGTCTCCAATTCCCATGATCGCTTTGAGCAGGGTTGTTTTGCCGCTGCCGTTCTCCCCTAATATACCTACGATTTCTCCAGTAGGGATCGTTGCGCTTTCCCAATACAATCCGTAATGGCCTCCGGCATATCGCTTGGTAACGAACTTCATCTCAATCATGCTTCTCCCCCCTGCCCGATGCGAACGTTATCGAAATTTCTGTATCTGACCTCATCATATCCGAATCCTCCGGTCGAAGGAGGCAAATTACGGACATGGATGACATCATCATTCATATCTGTCACCAGTTCACCCTGATAGACCAGATTTGCATTCTCATAAACATAGATCATGAGATGTTTAGGACGTACAATATCATAAGGTATTTGACTCTTTTCTTCACTGTCCCTCAACGTTTTCACTACATAAAGCTTGCCCTGTCGGTGGCTGATCAGAGTCGTATCATAGAAACGGTCGATTTCCTCTCTCGGATAGCTCTCCTTAACCGTGCCGATTAACATGACTCCGTCGGACAAATCAAAGCTCAGCATCGTAGTTTTCACTTCATCGGGCTCCGCAGGCCCTCTGCTGAATATCAGATTAATCACTTGCACATCATGATCGATAAAAGCTTCATAAGCGGCATAATGCGTTTCTTCCTTGGAATCAGACGGATCCTGTACATTTTCCCGCCCCCCGATTGCGATATCCTCCATTGTGACTTTGCCCAGATCTGCTCCACTATGGCTGTCGAACCCCCGAAGCGTCAGTTTGTTATCTTCGGACAGGATCAGCACCAATTTATCGCCGACCGCCTCCAATCCAAGCACTTCAACCTTGGGGGCCCCTTCTTTCCCATTGTTATCCAGATCGATAGCCACCAGCTCTCGAGCAGCTTTTTCAGCGGGACGCAGGAATCCTCCAACAGAAAAATCCGTAATCTCATATATCCCGTTCATTCCCGTATATCCACTTGTAGTGGGCACTGTAAAGTAGACTTTGTCACCAATTCTTGTAATCCCGTAATTGAGGTCATTCGCGAAGAAGTACTGCCTGGACGAAACATTAGTACTCCCAGCCCCCATCGTTCCAGACCCGGCGTTCGTATTCGTCCCCGTGATCATTTCGGTATCCGTATAATCCATAATCATGTCGGTATTCGTACTCTTGTTTGGATCGTGAAAGGTCAAACCTGTTTTTACATAGCCCGTACCTGTGATCATATGTTTAGGATTCCTTCTATCCTGATATGTGATATCGAAATCATATTCTCCCACAAGTGAGGGTCTTGCCTCATGCTGAATCCCATCAATGATTTTTGCTGCACCGACTGAATGTCTATGCGAGAATCCTCCCGGGTTTTTCTCATAAAAATCGGTAGCAGTTACGACCTGACTTCCTTGAATGGAAAAATGAGTGCGGTGGTACCCATCCCGCAAATCCCCGCTTATCGTTACGTCCTCAAGAACGGAGCGGTCACCGTACAGGTCCTGCAAGTAAAACGTCCCCTCGTCCTTGGACAAATACAGCTTTGCAAACATCCCCCCAATCATCGCTAAAGCGATAATGAGCAGCGGAATGGCTAAATGCTTCTTCAAATGATCCAACTTATTCTCCCCTTCCTACGCGATGGCGCCTTTTTGAATTAATCGAATGCTGTGCCACATGAAAAAACCGCTTAAAGCAAGCAAGAGGACGCTGGGCAGGTACAGATCGTGGTGGACGCCGTAATAAGCAGGCGGGGCTAACCGGTGAGTAATGACATAAATCAATACCACAATAGCCGCCGCTACCGGAACAAATCCCCAATAACGCTTACTGCGCTCACACAAAACCGCATAGTAAATTCCGGTTAGAACGGTTATCCAAAGGCTGGCCGATGACAGCAGCCCGCTTATATTCATGGGGAGGATGATTCGTAAAAATTCGGAGCGGATGAAGGCCAGAAATAAGCCGTTCGCCATTAGAAATTGCCCCTCGTTCAAATGCTTCAGCTTGGAGGCGACCCAGCCGTATCCCAGCCACACGCTGAGGATCTGCGCCGCCAGCAGAATGGTAAGACCAATCGCAAAAGCCAGCAATTTGCTAAAATAAACTGTTTCCCGTCTTACCGGAAGAGTGAGTAAAGTATAGATGCTTTTGCTCCCCCAATAGTTGGCGTATACGGATTTCACAAAAAAAGCGAACAAGGCCGCCAAATAAATCAAAAAAACAATGACACAGCCGGATGAAACATATAAATCTTCAAACCGCTCATGAACGGAATAAATGCTCAAATCCCGGATGGCTGTATTCAGAAACAACAGCGGCGATATAAGGGTGCCCAGACAAAGCAGCAAAACAGCCCGGAGCATTGTTGAAAACTCATAATTCAATAATCGATAGAATCCTTTCATACTCCAACCCCCAGTTGTATTAATCGACTAGTACACTATATCCAAACTTAATCTTGTTCCCAAAGATCGCTGATCAGATCGATCACCTTCTTGAATGATAGGTCAATCTCTTTGGCCGAGGCAATAAATTCCCGGACCATCTGGCGGGTCAGTTCTTCTTCAATGGAGGCAGCGATGGCCGCATCCACGTAAATGATACTGCCCTGATTGCCGCTTGTATGCACATAGCCTTCCTCTTCCATCAGTCGAAAGGCCTTCTGTACGGTATTGGGGTTAACATTAAGCTGTGCCGCCAATTCCCGCCTCGACGGCAGTTTATCACCGGTGGCGGCTCTTTTCAGCAGGATTTGTCTCTTGACATACAAGGCAATCTGGATATATACAGGCTCTTTGTTATTGAGCTTTAGATCATGGAAATTCAGCACACGAGGCTCACCTGCCTTCTCTCTTATGTGTATTATCGGTATAGTACACATTATTGTCAATAGTAAAAAAAGCTCCTAACGGAGCCTCTTCGAAGACGAATAACCCGGTATTAGAGGAAGCTTTTTATGCCAATTAGAAATTTTGTTCCATTTTAATGCTTTAATCAACTTAAACTTTCTAATGTGGTAAAAAAAGCTCCTAACGGAGCCTCTTCGAAGACGAATAACCCGGTATTAGAGGAAGCTTTTTATGCCAATTAGAAAGTTTGTTCCATTTTAATGCTTTAATCAACTTAAACTTTCTAATGTGGTTAAAAACCGCCCTCGGATTTTTACCAAGGGCGGCTGCGAATTATCTATAGATCGTACAAGGCCTGCGTGCTCACATGCTGGACGAATTGAGCGTTCTTAACGTCCCGGCTCGAAAAATTCAATCCATTCCCCGTCCGGTCCGTGGAAGAAAAAATATTTCGAACCGTTGGGCAGTGTCGTAATCTCCTGATCAATCAACTTTACATGCTCCAGACTCTTGATTCTGGCAAACTCCTCTTCTATGCTGTCTACGGTGAAGGCTAAATGATGGACCTTCCCTTCCTGCGGCAGCCCGGCATTATATCCTTCAATCAGCTCGATCTCCGTTTCCCCGTCGACATTAAATCCGAGAAAAGCCAGCTTCAATACCCCGTTGGAGTGATCCAATTTCCCTTTCAGCCGCAGACCGACCACTTCCTCGTAAAAAGAAATGGACTTGTCCATATCGGCCACCATTAATCCAACATGCTCTATTTTCGTTCTTGCCATTTGCTTCCCCATCCTCTTCTTATGATTTTCTTTTATCCTATCATAAAAGCCGTGTATTTTCATCTGAAAAATTGGATATTAGATCATCTTTTGCAAATGCAGGAGAATGAGACTTTAACCATACTAATCCATTTGACAATTAATGTTTCTACCCTGCGGTAATCCGATCCAATGTTTTCGCGCTCAAGATAATCCCGGAGGTTTCTATATACGCATGCTCAAGGATTACCGACAACAGCTGCACAGCGCAAAGGTCAAAGAAAGCCTTTTCACAAATAATGAAATGTTGGTATACTAGAAATATTGTTCCGATTTTTCGGGAGAGGTGTGAAGCTTTATTTATGATCAATCTTGGAATGGTTAAGGGGAGCTTTTACCGAAAAAGCTTAATTCTTGTCCTCATCATTACCTGCCTGCCCGTGACCCTGATCAGTATCGGTCTCTACTACACCGGCAGTGATCGGATCGTTAACGAATTGAACAAGGCACATCAAATCCAGCTCAAGCAATCCATCCAGAGGCTGGATGACTACTTGTCGCATTTGGAGCTATATTCCGCCCAGCTCGGGTTCAATCCGGGCTTTGACATATCGCTGACGGAGATCGACTTTCACCAGCAATTCCAGAGAACGGACGAGCTGCTTCGTTCGTTAGCCTTGATGCAGAACTCCAACCCTCTTATCAGCTCAGTCGCTTTATATCTCAAGGATTCCAACAAAGTCATCGGAGACGATTCCGGCGTCCGGACGTTGTCCGATGAAGCGGAGCGGAAGCTTTTCCAATCCTTGTTGGACCCGAATAAAGGAATTTATTGGATTCATTCCATTCATCCCGTTCACCTGCCGGATATGGCTCGTCATGGAGTTATCATCAAGCTTCCGGGAGGGACTCAGAAGGAAGCTTATGGCGCATTCATCATCTATATTAATCAGTCGGCTCTGAATAACATGGTACAGAAATTGACTTCCGGTGCGGGCGTCGCTTTTCTTATGGACCACCAAGACCGGCAGGTCACGGATTCCTCCAATACGGAAGGAATTCGCGGGCTGGAAGAGGAGTTACGAGACTACGTGCGAAACGATAATCTCCTCGAGAATACGTTCGTTTATGAATGGCAGGGAGAGAGCTTCTCCGTCTCTTACGGCAAGCTATCCAGGCTTGGGGATGAATTTACTTATATTTCGGCTACCCCGCTCTCCCAAATCATGGCCCCTGTATCCGCCATGGTGAGGACGATCCTTCTGGTAAGCACCTTCGGCCTGTTTATGGCCTTGCTGCTGTCCTGGTTCGCCTCGCGAAGAATCTACCATCCGATCCGAAGGCTGACCAAAGTATTTCAGTCATTCAAGGACGGGGAACCCGTAGCCAACGATGAATTGGCCTACATCGAACGGCAATGGCAGCGGCAGCTGGAACAGAGCGAGCAGCTTTACCGCAAGGTCAAGCAGTCCATACCCAGTCTGAGGGAAGGGTTTATGCTGCAGCTTCTGGAAGGCCACTTATACTACTTAAGCGACAAGGAATTGGCCGGCAAAATGAAAGAGCTGGATTGGGACACCGAGAACAAACAATTCGCTTACGTCGCTGTACAGCTCTCCGGAATGTCCAGCTATGATGCGGCCTCCGAGAAGGACAAGCAGCTAATTTCCTTCGCTGCAGCGAATATTATCGAGGAATTATGCTCCTCCTCCCGGGAACTGTTTCATGTCATTAACTTTCAAGATTTGTCCATCGGTCTGTTCCTGATCGTCGACGGTTCGACAGATCCCATTGAAATCAAGGAAAAGCTGACCAAATTGGCCAACGACTTCATCTCCGCCTTGAATAAGGTCCTCCGGATGAATGTGACGATTGTAATCAGCAGAACGTCCCGCCATATTTGGGAGCTTCCCGAGTTGGCCGCCCAAACGCGGCAGGCCCTTCGTTACCGGGAAATCGATCCTTGCAACCAGCTGATCGATATGGATGATTTCCTCTTGGCCGGACATCAGCCGGTCCGTTTTCCTTTTGAATTGGAGAGGGAGATCGTCCACGCCTTCAGCATCGGAATGGAAGAAGAGACGCTTGAGCGGATTTCCCGGTTTATGCAGGCCCTGCAGAAAGAATCCAGCACCGAGCTCATCGTCCATCAAGGCATGATGAAGCTGTTAGGAAGCATGTGGGACGCTGTCCTTAAGTCCGGAGCAAATCCGTATATCCTGTATCAAGGTGAAGATTTGTATGAGCAGCTGCAAGCGATCAGAGAGCCCGGGGAAATGCTTGACTGGTTCCGAAACAAGCTGGTGGCCCCTTTTATTCAATCTCTGTCTCCGTCCTGCGACCCGGAACTGAAAGCCGCCATCGATCAACTGCTTCTACGAATCCGGGAGGAGGTTCAGTCAGATATCTCCCTGGAGGGGTATGCGGAACAAATGCAAATGAGCCCGTATAAATTAAGCCGGGCCTTCAAGCAAATCACCGGAGAAAATTACGTCGATTACGTTACGAGGCTGAGAATAGATAAATGCAAGGAGCTGCTCCTTAAGACCGATCTGAAAATAAACGATATCGCGGAAATGCTGCGGTACCAGCCTTCCCACCTGATCCGCCTGTTCAAGAAAAGTGAAGGAATGACGCCCGGCCAATTCCGCAAACGGCATTCCTCCTAGTGTCTGTCCTATTTCATAGACAAAGCAAAAGGCCCGGCCTTCCCGATTGGAAAGCCCGGCCTCTCTTTCATTACTGGCTGGCCAGCTTTTGCTGATAAGCTTCGTTCATCTCTTTCACGATCTTCTGCAGATCGGCATCCTGCTTTAGCTTCTCGATGAATTCATCATAGGCTTCAATCGTGACCTGTCCCAGGACGACTTTCGTTCTCATGTCGTCCACCTTCTGCTTGATATCCGGCATTAATTTCGTATTCGCATCGGATACCAGGCCCAGGGACGGATAATCCACCTTCACCTTCTTCCTCTCTTCCAGAATCTGAACATTCCGTTCGAATATTTCCGGGGTAGTTGTCGAAGGATCTCCCAAGACGATTTCATCGCCGAGCGGATGGAAGAAATAGTGCATCGCATCCGCCACCAGATCTTTCTTGGCTTGCTCGGTCGGGATTCGTTGGCCGTTCTCCATCTTGTAATGTACATCGGGGATACCGTAGGTGGCCAAATCCGAGCCTTCCTGGCTGTATCCGAAATCCATGAACCCCAATATGGCCTTCAGCTTCTCTTCCGGCACTTTCTTAGGCACGAGGAAATGTCCGTAGAAGGGAGCGCCAGACGGGACATATTCATTGCCTTCCGGCCCTTTTAAATAAGCCAGCGGAATCAAATTCGCCTCGGGATCGATCTTGCGGATTTCCTGGGTACGGGTCAACGAGTTGTTCATGGCGTAGCCTCCGCCGCCCGCTTTTCCGCTGTGAAGAATATCGTTTATCTGTGAAAATTTCAAAATCGCGAAATCAGGCGGGAACAGACCGTCCTCGTAAGCTTTCTTGAGCCACAGCAGAGCGTCTCTCGATGCATCCTCGGTAATGATCGGATACAGCTTGCCGTCTCTAAGCTTCCAGGCTCCCTGGGTATCGTTGAATACGTTATAAATGAATCCCATATAGGCGAGACTGGCGGAATAACCGATCGTATCGTCTACCCCGTTGCCGTCCGGATCCTTCTCTTTAAATGCCTTCAGAGCTTCGTAAAATTCATCCAGCGTTTCCGGAACCTCCATTCCCAGTTTATCCAGCCAATCCTTGCGCAGCATCGGAAACACTCCGCCTCCGTGAGTCGGATAATAGCGGGGAATCGAATAATTTTTGCCTTCAATTTTAGCGATCTCCCACATTTCCGCCAAATTCGGGTTCATCAAATTCGGATAATCTTTAATATATGGGGTCAAGTCCCAGAAGACGCCCTGCTTGATCAGCCCCCGGATTTGGGAATCATTCAAGTCCTCCACGAAAGTGACGTCCGGAAGATTTCCGGAGGCATACAGCACTTTGAACTTGTCCTCTGAAGTGGTAACAGGAACCCAGTCAATCTTCAGCTTGGTATTCGTCCGCTTCTCAAATTCCTTGACCACCGGATTATTATCGTCAGGAAATTGCGTTCCGTAGCTGAGGGTGTTCAACGTAAGCTCTACCGGCGCCTGGTCTTTATCGGTCGGCTGTCCACCTCCGGAGCTCGTGCTTCCCCCGCAGGCAGATAATACAAGTGACGAAGACAGAAGCACCGAGAACGGCAATGCTATCGATTTTTTATTCATATCACAATACCTCCCTTTTTGATTTTAACTTTGTATGTTCTCATTCCTTGACGGAGCCCACCATGGCTCCTTTGGCAAAGTGCTTCTGCAGGAATGGATACACCAGCATAATAGGTAAAGTCGCGATGACGACGGAAGCCATCTTCAGTGTTTCGGTCGGCATCTGCCGATTCGAACGGAAATCCATGGCGGAGCCTGCATTGACCGAAGATGTCGGATCGACCAGCATATTTTGCAGGAGCACCTGAAGCGGCCATTTCTTATGGTCATTGATAAACATGATTGCGTTGAAAAAAGTGTTCCAGTAGCCGACGGCGAAGAACAGTCCGAAAGCGACCAGAGCCGGAACGGATAACGGGAGAATGATCCTCAGCCAAACTCCAATTTCATTGGCTCCATCTATTCGGGCGGCGTCCTCCAGGCTATCGGGGATGCTGTCGAAGAAGCCTTTCATCAGCAGCACGAACCATCCTCCGGTCAAAGACGGAATAATAAGGGACCAGAGGCTGTCGATCAATCCCAGCTGCCGGACGATCAAATATTGCGGAATCAATCCGGGCTGAAACAAAATCGTGAACAGGATAGCGAACATGAACACTCTGCGGAAACGCAATCTTTTGCGGGAAATCGCATACGCCAACCCGGAGGTGACAACTAGGCTCAGCACGGTTCCAACCGTTGCCAGGAAGGTGCTCACGCCGATCGCGTTAATCATGGTATCCGTGGACAACAAATATTGGTAAGCGCTTAAGGTCCACTTCGTCGGAAATAAAATGAGCGGTTTCTGATAATATTCGACCGGATCGGTGAAAGAAAGGACGAACGTATAATAAATCGGAAAAAGGCAGGCCAAACTGATCAGCAGCAAGAACAAAATGTTGCAGATGTCGAAGATCCGGCTCCCCAAGCTTCTATTCCCCATAGATCAGAATACCCCCTCTTCGCCGAACCGCTTGGCCATTTTGTTGGCAAGGACGACGAGAATGACGCCGACCACCGATTTAAATAGGCCGATGGCCGTGCTGTAGCTGAATTCTCCCTGCTTGATCCCTGTTCGGTATACGTAAGTATCGAAGACGTCCGCCACATGGGAAACGGCCCCGTTCATCATCAGATAGACCTGCTCGAAGCCGGTATCCATAATCGAGCCGAGCCTGAGGATAAACAGGATGACTACCACATTGCGAATCGCCGGCAGCGTAATATGCCACATCTGGCGAAAACGGTTGGCCCCGTCCATTACGGCCGCTTCGTATAGCTGGGGATCGACACCGGCGATAGCCGCCAGGAAGATGATCGTCCCCCACCCGGCTTCCTTCCACATGGATTGCGCGGTGAGCATGGTCCAGAAATAATTCGGCTCGGTCAGAAAGCTTACCGTCTTCATCCCCATCGCCGCCATCAGCTTATTAATCAGCCCTTCCGACTCGGAAAGCATCAGGAAGGTGAGCCCCGCAATAATGACCCACGACAAAAAATGAGGGATATAAATGATCGTCTGGACAAGCCGTTTGTAAAGCACACTCCTCAATTCATTAAGCAGCAGCGATAAAATAATCGGAAAGGGAAAGAAGAAAGTAAGATTCAATAAATTGATCGCCATCGTATTGCGAAATAACAAATAGAAATCTTCATTGGAAAAAAAACGCTGAAAATGCTCCAGCCCAACCCACTCGCTCTTCCAGATTCCGAAATAAGGCGAATAGTTTTGAAACGCCACCAGCAATCCGCCTATAGGCAAATATTTGAAAACAAGAAAATAAAGCAATCCGGGAAGCGCTATCAAATATAAGTATTTGTCCCTCTTAAGATCCAGCCACAGCCTGCGTTTTGGGGACGAGGGCTTTTTCCGCTTGGCGGCTAATTCTGAAGAAGCTTCTGCATGCATGATTCATCCCTCTCTTTTTCGGTTAGTTTGAGCCATCGTTGTCTCCGGTGAAGATTGGTCGCAAGCTTTGGTGAGCTGCCAGTGATGCTTACCTTGGCCTGCTGAAATTTTCAAGACCATTTGAATGCGGCCTGCCGAAGTCACCGCTGTTTAATAAAGTATCGGAACCGCCCATTTCAAGCAATGACGGATTTTTGCAGGCGAATTTCCGGGGATCGTCATTTTTTGCACGGCGGTAAAAAGAAGCAAGGATAAACGGCTATCGCCGTCCTTAGGACGTGCGCGTTTACCGATGAAATATGAGAACAGGTATAGATGAAAACTTATACTTTCTTATATTTTGAAAAAGCCTGCTCCAGGGAGTTCTGTAACAAGAAAAACCAGCCATCTCCAGAGGATAGCTGGTTTCGAATGCTTATATCCGATCAGGCTGTTTGGCGATGAGAGTTAAGATCCAATGGGATTAGCCGCCACTTTGATCCACGGACGGTTTCCGCTCCACTCCAACGAGACGGGCACGTCATAAACCTGGAGCAGATGCTCTTCCGTCAGCACTTCATTCTTGGGACCGGCAGCCACGATTCTGCCTTCGTGTATAAGTGCAATATGAGTAAAGATCGGCATAATTTCTTCAATATGATGGGTGACATATAAGATGGTGATGCCCGAGTCTCGAAGATCGTCGATCGACTGAAGCATCTTCTCCCTCTCATATAAATCCAGCCCGGAGCAAGGCTCGTCCATTACCAGAATGGTCGGGTCCGTCATTAGGGCTCGCGCCAGCAAAATCTTCTTCCGCTCTCCCTGAGACAAGGTACCCAGCGGCTGATCAGCCACATAGCCCAATCCTACCTTATCAATCATGATGCGGGCCTTGTCTATGGCCTCTTGCGGGATCTCTTCATAAAATCGCAAAAAGCCGTAATTCGCGGCGGCAACCGCTTCCCATACCGGGTCTCCCGGAGTCAGCTTCTCAAACAGCGATTGGCTGATATAGCCAATTTGCTTGCGGACCTCCCGCACATCACATTGACCGTACCGATGACCGAGTACTTCAACCGTTCCCTTACTAGGGAAATGGTAACCGTTGATCATCTCCAGAATAGTCGTCTTTCCGGAGCCGTTCCTGCCCAGCAGAACCCAGTGCTCCCCCTTGCGGATGGAAAGATTAACGTCGTTAAGAATTCGTCTCTCTTCTCTCTTAAAATAAATCGATTTCAAGTCAATCATGAATCCGTTCACCAACTTGTCTATGTATTCCGTACTTGCTCTCCCCTATTGTAACTTGGAAATCGATTTATGACCATACCGCAGAACGGAATCCCGCCGCTTTATCGAGAATATAACGGATTTCCCCCTTATGGGTATGATCGGGACCTGCAGCAGTCTCCAGAATGACCGGGAGCCTGCGGATAGGGGGAGACATTAAAAATTCCAGCATGGCTTCTTCACCAATCCTGCCCTTGCCAAAATTGGCATGCCGATCCTTCCTCGCTCCGCTCGGATAAACGGAATCATTGAGATGGACGACCACCAGATGATCGAAATAACCGAGCTCCCCGCCCCTCTCGACAAGCTCCGGCCAATTCTTCCCGTTCCATAGCCCGCTGGCATAAGCATGACAAGTATCCAGGCAGAAACCGATCTTGTCCGGATAATCCGTCAGGCTGCGGATTTGGACGAGCTCTTCGAAGGTGGTTCCCATCGCCGTTCCTTCTCCGGCCTGATTCTCGATCAGCAGCTTGGCCCTGCCTTTCCAGCCGGAAAGAATGGCGTTTAAGGTATCAATGATATAGCGGTAGCCTTCCAGAGGATCCTTGCTTTTCGATTTGCCGAAATGGACGACAATCCCTTCCGAGCCGCAGCATTCCGCAATTTCCAGATCGTTGATCAGCGAGGCGACAATCGCATCACGCAGCTTCGAAGGTTCTGCGGCCAGATTGCTTGGATACGGCGAATGCCCGACCGACAGAAGATCCTTCTCCCGGCAATAATCAGCGCAGGCCGCACCGTCCCCCGCGTCGAACGATTTAAGGGTCAGTCCTCTCGGATTTTTCGGGAAATATTGAAAGCAGCCGGCACCGATCGCTGTCGCTGTTTTGGCCGCCTGCAGGTATCCATGCCGTATGCTGATATGACTGCCTAATCGCATGGAGAAGCCTCCTTCCATGAAGATAGGGATTACCTCTGGCAGTGAAAGCAATAAAACACCTTCCGCGACCAGATCCGTTCGAAGACAATCGGGTGGCCGCAGCGAAAGCAAGCCTCCCCTCCGCGATCATAGACGAGGCAGGCATCGTTGTACCCTCCGGTCAATCGGTCTCCGTTATATAACGGATTCTCCATATATCCGCCCTTAAGGATGGCCCGCTGAAGCACATTGGCGATCGATCGGTACAGCGCTCTAGCGGCATTGGCCTCAAGCTCCCCGCATTTACGGGTAGGCAGCAGACCGGCGTCAAAGCAAATCTCGTCAGAATAACAATTTCCGATTCCGGCTACCCAGTGTTGGTCGGTTAACAGCGGCTTTAACGCACCTTTCTTGCCTGCGAGCCGCTCCCGGAATTCCTGCTCGGTATAACGGGCATCCAAAGGCTCGGGGCCCAGCTCCCTTAACTCTTCGGCCAACGCTTCATCTGACAGTAAATGCAGGAAGCCGAGCCTTAACCCGATGAAATACAGGGTCTTGGGGCCAAAATCTATCTCCACCTGTGTGTTTCGATCCGGCTTATCCTCCTCGGATCCGAAATGCATCCATCCTCCCAGCATTAAATGAAGGAGCAGGTTATATCCCGAGTCGAGACGGAAGATCAAATATTTGGCTCGCCGGTGCACCTCCGTAACCGTCCGGCCAACCAGCTCCTTGCGGAACGGATCCGGCGGGATATTGATCGACTTCGGCCGATTTACCCTGGCGTCGGTTATCCGTCTTCCCGCTACAAGCTCCGTTAACAGGTTGCGATAGGTTTCCATTTCCGGCAATTCGGGCATCCGGGACTCCCCCTTTGTCTTATCTTCTATTCAGGTATGTCCCCTTTTTCCCGAGAATAAACGTGGTCTTAGCCCATTTCCTCGGTATACAGCTCCGCCAGAGCATAGTTAAGCTCCTTGAGCTTAAGCCTTTCGATCCTCTTGCGGATGTCTTCCAAAACGGGCTGCCGCTTCTGATGACGCCGCACAAGCGTTTCTCTTCTCCAGGCGATTTGATAGGCCTCTTCCGCATAAGCGAGTGCCGTGCCATAATCTTTCACCTTATGCTCATAATACTTCGCAAGCTCGATGAACGGCTCTATCGCTGTCAGGCCGGTTGAGGCCGCCCCCGCAGCCAGTCCCTTCCATAGGGCCAAGGCGGAGTCGTAATCTCCTTTCTTCTTATATAAAGCAGCAAGCTCCAGACGAAATTCGTCCGCCTCGCGGGAGCTGCATTGGAGCAGCCGTTCGAACGCATGGGCGGCCTGCTCTGCACATCCTAATCTGTCCAGCCATTTGCCCAGCCGGTACAGCTCCTCCGCCTCCATCCCGACCAGCTCGAGCTCTCCGCGCAGCGCCCTCCCGAAATGGATAGCCAAACCGGCCAGCGACAGCACATCCTGCTCATTATGATCCAGGACCCCCGCCAGAACGGCGGGATCTCCTTCCGACAAATAACGGAAATATAGAGTCGGGGCAAGGGACCCGGGAATATCGTCCACACGGGTATGTCCAAGCCGGCTCTCCTCCACGATTCCCAGTCGGCAGGCCGGCAGCGTGTTGCGCCACAGGCTTCGTGATGCATACAAAAAATCCAACTGCACCGATGGCTCGCGCTCCAGCTCCATCCGATTAAGGACGAACCGGTTCCTAACAATCGGCCAATCGAAGGTGCGGCCGTTATATGTAACAAGGCAGGAGAAGCGGAGCAGCAGCCGGTTGAAATAGGCGAGCATCGCCACTTCCTCGGCCGGATTGCGGATAAGCATCTGCTCGACAACGAAGGCGCCGGAACGGTAATAACCCATCCCGAGCATAAACGGCACGTTGCCGGCGCCAATCCCCAGTCCGGTCGTCTCGGTATCGAAAAACAGCAATTCCTCCGGATGAAGCTCCTGCCCCCCTTCCGTGCCGGCCATTGCCGACAGGGAGGGACAGACGCGGTACAGATCTCCTATCGGATACCTGCCATGCAGGTAATCGGCCGGGTAAGTCCGCTTCCGGATCAGGAAGGAGCCCCATTCGTTGCTTTCGTACTGCACTCCCATCCGTTCCCAGCCGTCAGCGGACAACCCCTTCTCTTCCTCCTGCGGCAGCATAGTGGAATACCCGGACGGATCGGCCTGGCTTTCCTTACCGTCGGGAGGTCCCATTTCTGACGCTGTCTCTGTTGGGAGGGACCCGGTCGAATCCTTCTTCTTCAGACGATTCAGCCGTTCTCTCAGCATGCTCATCCGCCGTTCACCATCCCCGACAGCAATTCCATGGCCAAAGCTTTGCCGGTCAGGCCGACCTCCTCTATCGGTCCGACACAGGAAGGACAGCCGCTCAGACAGGTACAGCGGCCGATCAAATCCGCTGCCTGCCGCAGCAGTTCGCCATGCACTTCATATAGGCGTTCGCTTAAGCCGACTCCTCCGGGATACCGGTCATAGAAGAAGATGGTCGGCTTATGATTATGTACCGCCTTCACCTGCGGCACGACACGAATATCCAGCGGATCGCACATCAGATGCAGTGGGGCAATATGAACAAGCACATTCGACAACCCGAGCAGCGCATACTGGATATCGTTAACCGACATCGTGGCCGCCAGCTCGTCACTGATCGTAAACCAATACGAGCTCGTGTGCATCTCTTCTTCCGGCAAGTGAATGGGTCCGGAGCCGATATTTTCATGCGTGCGCAGTTTGATTTTCTTGAAAATAGTAGGCTTGGCGTTGACGGTCACTTCCCCGAACTGCCGCGAAATTCCAGGCAGAGACTCCTCCTTGTGGACATGAAGAACCTTAAGCTGGACAGCCAGCGAAGCATCCGTGAAATAATCGACATTCACCTCGCGGACATAAGCTTTCTTCTCTTCCCAATCCAGCTTCTCGACCTGATACTGCACCCCTTCATGAATATAAATGGCCTCCTCATGAATCAAGGTCGGGGCGCTGAAGCGGTCGACTTCCCCGATCACCCGGCTCCCGGAGGTGGTGTCGATGATGATGAAGTTTTCCTGCGCGGCGGATCTCAGCGAGATATCATGCGCCGGAAAGGACTGCTCCATCCAATACCAGCGTTCCTTTACCCGGTGCAAAATCTTCTCCTCGGTCAGAAAATCCAGGATGTCGGCGAGCGATTCCTCTCCGAACGTCTCCCCCTCTTCGAAGGGAAGCTCGTAGGCGGCGCATTTGATATGATCGACCAGAATGATCAAATTGTCCGGATGGATCAGCGCTCTCTCGGGCGGCCTCTCAAAGAAGTAGCCCGGATTCTGAATCACGTACTGGTCAAGCGGGTTGCTGCTCGCTACCATAACGGTGAGAGAGCTCTCCTGCCGCCGTCCCGCCCGGCCGGACTGCTGCCATGTGCTGGCGATCGTTCCCGGATAACCGTTCAGGACGCAAGCCTGAAGCTGGCCGATATCAATGCCGAGCTCAAGTGCATTCGTGCTGACGACCCCGCGGATTTCCCCGCTTCTGAGCCCCCTCTCGATTTCCCGGCGCAGCTTCGGCAAATAGCCTCCTCGGTAGCCGCGAATCGATTTCGCTCCCAGCTCGTGGCGGATCGTATCCTGCAAATAGGTAAGCAGAATTTCGACCCTGACCCGGCTTCTGGCAAAAACTATCGTCTGAATTCCGTTGTTAAGCAGATGTCCCGCGATCTTCCTCGTCTCCAGCACGCTGCTTCGGCGGATGCCGAGCTGCCGGTTCACGACGGGAGGATTATAGAAGACGAAATGCTTCTCCCCTGCCGGAGCCCCGTTGTTATCAATCAGCTCGACCGGCTCCCCGATCAGTCTCTCGGCATGCTCCTTCGGATTGTCGATCGTCGCGGATGCGCACAAAAACTGGGGCGAAGAGCCGTAAAACCGGCAAATTCGCTTCAGCCGCCGGATCACGTTCGCGACATGACTTCCGAACACTCCCCGATAGGAATGCACTTCATCGATGACAATATAGCGGATATTCTCGAACAGCTTAACCCACTTCGTATGATGGGGCAGAATGGCCGAATGCAGCATATCCGGATTCGTCACCACGATATGACCGGCATTGCGGATCGCCTGTCTGACATTCGGAGGCGTGTCTCCGTCATAGGTATGGGTCTTGATGTCCGCATCCATCGCATCGACAAGCTCCTTCAGCTCGGCCACCTGGTCCTGGGCCAGCGCCTTGGTCGGAAACAAATACAGCGCGCGGGAGCTGTCGTCCTCCAGAATCTGCTGGAGAACCGGCAAATTATAGCACAATGTCTTGCCTGATGCGGTGGGCGTCACCGTAACGGTATGCTTGCCTGCGCGAACGGCCTCGAAGGATGCCGCCTGATGGCTGTACAGCCGGGAGATCCCCCTGTCTCTCAGTGCTTCCTGAATGTCCGGTCGGAGGTCTTCCGGAAACGGGGCATACTGCGCCTCCCTCGGCGGTATCGTATGCCAATGGGTGACTTGCTCCATGATTTCCGGGCTCTGCCGAAACCATTCGATCATCTCTGTCATGGAGGATAGCTTGCCGGTCAACGGATTCATGTTCGTTTCTCCTTTATCCTGTTATCCCTTATCGGGCCAAGATCCCGCGTCTATAGGCGGAATCCGATCAGGCGGAGCACAATCCCCGGCTGATTTCCCGATGATCTTCTTTGCATAGCGAGTTCAGTGCTTAATGTTGTACTCCATCCGATCCCTCTTGTACCTACACTCTATTTTACAGAATATACGTTCGTGTGACAATGGCTGGCCGAAAAAATAGCTATAACCGTATTTCCCTATTGCCGAATCGTCCAAAGCGGTGCTAATATCAGGATATATTTTCCAATCTTAAGACCACGGTCGCGGATGGGGCTTTGGTCTTTTTGTTCGTAGAGGGAAATAGTTAATGGGATTAAATAATGGAACAGGAGGGGTCTCGTTGCGTGTTTTTCTAAGGCTGTTCAAGTACATTTTTCCTTACAAGGGATGGGTGACGGCAGCCACTTTGACCATGATCTTCGGAATCGGGTTTGACCTGCTCTCCCCCTGGCTGCTTATGAAAACGATAGACGTGGGCATTTCCGAAGGGAATATGCAGGCCATCATCCTCTATTCACTCCTGCTTGCCTTCGGTCAACTGGTCAAAAGCGCAGCGATGTACGTTCAGGGCTACTCCCAGGAGAAGGTCGGACAGAACGTCATTTTCGATCTCCGCAAGCAGCTGTACCATCATCTTCAGAGGCTGTCCTTCGGTTATTACGATAAAGCGCAGACCGGGCAAATCATGTCGCGGATGACCGGGGATATCGAGGCGGTCAAAAATTTCGTCGGCTTCGGCGCCATGCAAATCGTTACCGGAGCCATCACCTTCATCGGGACCATAGTGGTCATGCTGCTCATTCAGTGGAAGGTGACCCTCATCAGCATGGCTACGGTCCCGCTTCTTGCTCTCGCCCTCTGGCAGTTCAACCGCAAGGTGGGGCCGGCCTGGAGCGATATTCGCGAGCAAATGGGCAGGCTGACCACGACACTGCAGGAGAATATATCCGGAATACGGGTGGTCAAAGCTTTCGCCCAGGAGAAGCTGGAAAAATCGAAATTCAGCGACCGGAATGAAACCAATTTCGACTCCAACATGAACCGGGCGAAAATCGAGTCGCGCTCTTTTCCTTTAATGAACTTCTATGGTGGCGTTATTTTCCTCCTGATGATTTGGGTGGGCGGAATTTACGTATATAAGGGAGAAATGACGATCGGCGAGCTGACCGCCTTCCAGTGGTATGCCTGGGGAATTATATGGCCCTTGAACATGCTTGGGTGGCTCGTCAATATTATGCAGCAAGCGATTAAGGCGGCCCCGAGAGTATTCGAAATCCTCGATACTCCCGTGGACATAGATTCGCCTTCCGAAGGCGGGATCAGCGCCAAGGCGCTTCAGGGATATGTCGATTTCCGGGAGGTCACTTTCCGCTTTCCGGGAAGCGATAAAGATAAGACGCAGCCTGTGCTGAAGCAGTTGAGCTTCAGCGCGCGTCCCGGGCAAGCGATTGCCATTCTCGGTCCGACCGGGTCCGGCAAAAGCAGCCTGATCCAATTGATGGCCCGATTCTACGATACTTCCTCCGGACAGGTGCTTCTGGACGGCAGAGATGTCCGGGAATACAACCTGCAGGAACTGCGGACGAAAATTGGTATTGTCCCCCAGGAAACCTTTCTGTTCTCGGCAACCATTCGGGATAATATCGCATTCGGTCAAATCGGAATCAGCCAGGAACAAATCGAATGGGCGGCCCGCAAAGCCCAAATTCACGATTTTATAACTACGATGCCGAACGGTTACGATACTCTGATCGGCGAACGGGGAGTAGGCTTATCCGGAGGGCAGCGCCAGAGGGTGGCCTTGGCCAGAGCCTTGTTAATGGACCCGCCGATCCTCATTCTCGACGAGGCGACGGCAAGTGTCGATACGGCGACCGAATCGGCCATACACGAAGCGCTCGACGAAGTGATGGAGGGCCGGACCACCTTCATCGTCGCCCAGAGGCTCTCGTCCATTCAGCGCGCCGACTGGATTCTCGTGCTGGATGAAGGCAGAATCGTCGAGCAAGGCACCCATAAAGATTTGCTGGAAAGTGACGGCTTCTTCCGTAAGCTCTTCCGTTTACAGATGGAGGCTGGTCATTCTTCAGAACTTCAGTCGTTCAAGCTGCCGGTTAGTGGTTGAAAGGATGGTGACAGTGAATGAGCCAACATGAATGGGAGGCCGAAGAAGAAAGGGAGAAGCCTTTTAACAAAGAATATATGCGCCGTATGTTCGGCTATTTGAAGCCGCATCGCCGAACGATGACCTTCGTCTCCGTTATCGTTGTCGTGAATATGCTGCTCAGCCTGGCGGAGCCGATCCTGATCCGTTACGCCATTGACGAAGGAATGGTCGCCCGCAATTTGTGGGCCATTCATATAGCCGGAATAGCCTTGCTTGGACTCCGGCTGGGCGGCTGGCTGCTCAGCACCCTGCAGATTCGGCTCGTTAACTTTACCGGCCAGCGCATTCTGTTTGCGCTGCGGCAGGAGCTGTTCAATCACCTGCAATCGCTCTCCTTCCGCTTCTTCGACGGGAGGCCGGCCGGCAAAATCATGTCCAGAATCACTAACGACACCAACGCAATCGGAGAGCTGATCAACGGCGGATTGATTACGCTGCTGATGGAAGCCACGCACCTGATCGGAATCGTGGTCATCCTGCTGTACTGGGATTGGAAGCTGGCCTTGATGGCTTTCACGGTCCTTCCGTTTCTCTATCTGATCGTATCCCGTTTCCGCCCGAAGATTGAATCGGCGTGGCTGCGTTCCAGACATACAATTTCGGCGATCAACGGCAATGTAAACGAGACGATCCAAGGCATCCGTGTCATTCAGGCCTTCTCCAGGCAGGAAGAGAATGACCGCCGTTTCCACGAAATAAACTCCAGAAATCGCAAGGCCTTCATGAAGGCCATTTCCCTGGAATCATTCGTCTGGCCGCTGGTCGAGCTGATCGGGATGATCGGCACATGCCTTGTTGTCTGGTACGGCGCCATGCGAGTGATTAATGGAGACTTGAGCGTCGGATTTATCGTTGCCTTCATCAACTACTTGTGGAGGTTCTGGGGGCCGTTAAGCTCTTTGTCCAAAGTATACAGCCAATTGCTGTCGGCCATGGCTTCCGCAGACCGCATCTTCGAAATTCTCGACACCAAGCCGGAAGTGAGAGACATGCCTGGTGCCAGACCGCTCCCCCCTATTCGCGGCTCGGTCGTATTCGATCAGGTATCTTTCCGGTATGCGCCGGATAAGCCGGAAGTGCTGCGAGGTATTCAGTTGGATATCAAGCCGGGACAGCGGATCGCCATTGTCGGCCCTACCGGCGCGGGCAAAAGCACGATCGTCAACATGCTGATGCGATTTTATGATCCGACCTCCGGCAGGGTTCTTATAGACGGCCACGATATCAAGGAGGTCTCTCTGGCCTCCCTGCGCAGCCAGATTGGAATCGTTCTTCAGGATTCGTTCATCTTCTCCGGTACGATTGAAGAAAACCTGCGCTATGGGAAGAAGGACGCCACGATGGAGGAAATCGAGAGGGCGGCCCGAAGCGTCCGCATCGACCGGCTGGTGGAGAAATTCCCCGACGGCTATCAAACGCAGGTGGAGGAAAGAGGCTCCATGCTGTCGGTAGGCCAACGGCAGCTCCTTGCATTCGGAAGGGTTTTGTTGGCGGATCCGAAAATCCTGATCCTGGATGAGGCAACCTCCAGCGTGGATACGGAAACCGAGCAGCATATTCAAGAGGCGTTAAATGTACTGCTGGAGGGACGAACGGCTTTCATTATCGCTCACCGGCTGTCAACCATACGCGATGCGGACGTCATTCTTGTGATCGAGCAAGGGCAAATCGCCGAGAGCGGTTCGCATGAAGAGCTGCTTGCACACGGAGGCATCTACGCCAACCTGTACTACAATCAGTTCCTGATGCAGCAGAGCCTTGCCAAGAAGGCGAGCGGAACCTAAGCGGCCCGCAATCACTCTGGATAGACGCAGAAGTCGTTCATCCGGATGCCATACCAAAAAAAGAGAACCTGATCGGTTAGGGTCGGGTTCTCTTGTTTATTTCTAGAGTTGAGCACACGTCTGGGGGATAAATGGATTTCAGAGGCTGTCGATTAATGGTGTACGATTATAACGGAACCAGATGACCTTAATCGCTCCAAAAGTGCCTTTCGGTCATTTTAACGGAACTAGATGACCTTATTGCCAAGAAATACAGGCGAAAGTAGGATAATTCTATGAAATAAGCGCGTCTGGTTCCGTTATTCTAAAAAAAACGCCTATTTTGACGAAATAAGATCTCCAAGTTCCGTTACGTTCCTTGAGAGCGAAAAAACGATATTTAAGTGGAAAAAGTCCATCTATTTTCCGCTAAAAGGGCGATATCAGCAAAAACCCTCCATTCTAATTCTAAAGTGTAAACCAAAATTGGACGGAAGACCGAGGAACAAGATCGTGTTGCGTCCAATTTCGGATACACCCTTTAGAGTTAACACCCTGCCGTTCTTAGCACTATCGGATGACGTAAAAAATGCTAAACGCGTGATACCTTAAAAACATTCACCTTGGTAAGTTGAATTGATCACAATCCAAGACATTTTCATGGGTCAGCGTATTCTCGTATATCCCCATGTGACAATCCCTGCCGCCAGAATGGCTGCAAGTGCAACGAACAACGCGTATCCGCTTCTGGTTCTGATAGACGTATGCCGATCATAAAAATCCGGGTTTCGGCCCAGCCCGATCCAAAGCTCCCCAATCAAATGAATAACGACCAGGGCGAAGCTTCTAACCATCCTCATTGTTATCCCCCCGCTATCGATCAGAAAATATCATAAACCCATTTTAACATTTTATTCCACCGTCCGCATCCAAAATGGCCTTATTAAGCATGAATCTAACCAAAGTAATAGGATCTAGGCATTAGATGCACTTTCTTCCTTTGATAGCCGCGAAGTGAATCCACTTTCACAGCTTGAAATCGCCTAAATACGATATCCACCATCTGATCCGGTATCCGGTTTCTATTTTTCGTTGCCTAACGGTTGCCGTCGTTAATTCGCTCATTTTATCCACTATGAAAATCTAACGGTTGTACGTGACGCTATTTCGTTGTTTTCCATAGATTTTTGAGGAAATGGCACATATAACGGTTTTACCCGGAAATATCGCTTACGGAAATGGCTTCATTTGAGAAAAATGCCGCGCATTATGGCGGAGAATGACGGATCCGGTATTCCCTCCCATTTCATTTCTTCGGTCCATTCGACAACACGCGCCAATCCCGGCAATTCTTTTGCCCGATCCTCCAGTGCATCTTGTTGATTTTACACGAGAGCTATCATATTCTGCGCTTTCCCAGGAAATGAAGAAAGGATTGCCTGTTGTTTTGAGCGGAAGCGGGGATTTGGGGGACCGGCGCATCCTGAAATAGAATCGAATGTGGCAACTGCCGGGGGCATGAAGGAAGGTTATCGCGACAGTCTCGTGAAGTGGAATGATGATTGGTTCTTCATTCCTTGGGCAAACCTAAATTCCTGCGATAATACATCAATTATGAAGCGAATTTAGATTTTCGGAAGAAAAGCCTGGAGAAAATATATCAATTCTCGTTTCCAGAAGCCAAAACCTCACTCCAACCGGAGAAAAGATGCACTTTGGCAGGTTTTCTTCGCTTACGGCTGTTGAACTGCTTTCTTTCCAAGTTTCATGGACTAATCTCTTCAATGCCAGCCTAATATAATATTCGTTAAAATCGTTTTACCGGAGAAACTGCCAAGCCAGCGCCGGTAACACACACTCTAGGGGTAACGTACCTTAAAAGGACTTTTCATGCTCTGCCACAAAAGCGTGAACATGGATCAAGAAATAGAATCTTATTGCTAATGTGGTAAAATAGAAGCGTTATTAGATGAAAATCAGCTGTAGGAGGAATACATATGATGGACAACCTGCTGCCGGAAGTAGCGGCTGCACGAAAATCGGAATACGGAATCGACCCTATTTTCTTAAACCGGTGGTCTACCCGTGCATTTTCCAGCAAGGCGGTGAAGGATGAAGATTTATACGGGGTGCTGGAGGCAGCCCACTGGGCCCCTTCGGGAAGCAATGAACAGCCATGGAGGTTTATTATAGCCAAAACACCGGAACAGCGTGAAACGTTCCTTCAGTTTATCAGCCCGTTTAACCAAGAATGGTGCAAGGAAGCCCCGGTGCTTCTGCTGCTGCTTTCCAGAAAAGTCAATGAAGCCGGCAAAGCCAGCCCATCTCATGCATTGGATGCCGGAACGGCATGGGGCTATCTGGCGCTGGAAGCCACCCGGAGAGGTCTCTCCACTCATGCAATGGGAGGCTTCGACCGGGCTGCCGCCCAATCCGCTCTGCAAGTACCGGAAGAGTACGAGCCCCAGATTGTCATTGCCTTAGGCTATCGTGGCGACGAAAACCAGTTATCGGAAAGAAACCGGTCCCGGGAAATTCCAAATACGCGGAAGCCGTTGTCGGAAATCGTTTTTGAAGGCCGGTTTCCACAGCCATAAACTTGGCGTAATTCGCCCATATCTGTGAACCTCCCCCACTTACTCGCTATCGCGAGTTGAAGTCGGGGCTTCTTACCACTGGCAACTTCATGTACCTATTGTAGATAGGGATTTGCCCCATCTACTCCATATCCAAGTACGGGGTATCTGTGAAGTTGTCTTAGTAAGCAACCGATGTCTCTTGTAGA
>NZ_JBQCLK010000026.1:0-91692 GCF_051966115.1 Paenibacillus sp. SAFN-117 | reverse complement strand
GGTAGATGATTGGGGTGAAGTCGTAACAAGGTAGCCGTATCGGAAGGTGCGGCTGGATCACCTCCTTTCTAAGGATATACGTTTCACATTCACTCGTTTTCAGTTTTGAGAGGGAAATGTCCCTTTCAAAAAGCAATCCGTTTGGTGGCGATGGCGGAGGGGAACCACGCGTACCCATCCCGAACACGACCGTTAAGCCCTCCAGCGCCGATGGTACTTGGACCGAAGGGTCCTGGGAGAGTAGGGCGTTGCCAAGCGGACCAAGGAGTACTCACTGGATATTATATCCGGTGGGTACTCTTTTTTTGTCTATTGGCCCATTTGTAACCGATCGGCAACTTCTTCCGCCGCCTTTTCGTCTATATTAAGGAAAAGGAGGATAAAGATGAACAAGCTGGATAACAAAAATGCGGAAATGGCCCCGGAATCCCGGATGACCCGGCGAACATTTTTAAAAACTGG
Organism: Paenibacillus sp. SAFN-117; assembly: GCF_051966115.1. Classification (NCBI taxonomy): domain Bacteria; kingdom Bacillati; phylum Bacillota; class Bacilli; order Caryophanales; family Paenibacillaceae; genus Paenibacillus; species Paenibacillus sp. SAFN-117. The sequence goes on along the minus strand of NZ_JBQCLK010000026.1, from coordinate 91,230 downwards.
CGGAAGGCTGTTTGCCGGAATGTTGATTTTGCCAATACCGGCTTACGGTTATGCGAGATACGCAGAACCACGCTGGGTCCAGACGAATAAGGTGCCGTTGACCTTTGACCGGCTTCCTGAGGCCATGTCCGGGATGAGGCTTCTTCAATTCAGCGATGTTCATCTGGGCCCTTATTATTCCCCTGATGCTCTGATACAGTTAGTGGAGAGGATAAATAATCTCAACCCCGATTTGGTATGTTTTACTGGCGATTTGTATGATTCCGCAATATTTTCGGAGAAAGACGTTATCGAAGCCTTATCCGGCGTCAAGGCGGCTTATGGCAAGTTTGCCGTGTTGGGCAACCATGACTACATCGACAGTGCGGTACAGGTATCGAAGTTATGGAAGGCTTCCGGATTTCAACTGCTTAAGAACAATGCGTTCAAAATAACAAAGGACCGGGAAAGTATAATTGTTGCGGGAGTGGATGATTTTGTCAAAGGAAGGCCCGATTTGGCTAAAGCATTGAATAGAGCCGATCCTTCCGTGTTTACACTGCTGTTATCCCATGCTCCCGATTTCGCAGACACGGCCTCGCGCTATCCGGTAGATCTGCAGTTGTCCGGACACAGCCATGGCGGTCAGGTGAGGCTGCCATGGATCGGGCCTATTGTTACCCCGCTCGGAGCCAAGAAGTATGTAGATGGGCTGTACAAGCTCAAAGAAGGAAAGTTCTTTTTGTACGCAAACAGAGGGATCGGCGTCAGTTTGCATCCGGTTCGTTTTTGCTGCAGACCGGAGCTAACCCTGTTTGAACTGCACAGAAGCTCGGCAGGCGAATGAAAGCCAAGCGGAACGGAAAGAATAATGAAAATAACCAAGCTCCGACAAAAAGAAAAAGCAGGAGGGGGGATTCGATGAAAAGATTGAATAACCCGGTCTTTCTTGTCTGTTTGTCAGCGATTCTCTACGCCGTTGTCGGATTAATGTATATGCCGTGGATGCCCGAAGCCGTTACGGCCTCGTTCGGCTTCCTCGGAACGGAGCAAGGCTCGGAAGGGAAGCTGGTTTCCTTATGGGCCCGGTGGGCTGTAGGAATTAGCATGTCGATGCTGCTTTTGTTTATTATTCAATGGAGTCTCGGCTCCAATTTGCACAAGTGGGTCCTTGTTCTTCAACTGGCACTCATTTCTATTTGCATGGCCGCTCAATTTCCTCCGCTTCTGTTATGGGGACTGTTTGCTTTGACGGACACGATGCCGCCGGGGACAAGCATGTTTTGGCTGCATCTCCTTCTTTTGCTGCTGGCAGGCTGGACCTTCATTCGGTTAATAGATCAGCTTAAATTGGGTAATGCTTTCGAAAATCCGTTAAAATCCGAATGAGAACCAGGGGTTTTCAACTAAAAAACGAACTTTCCAAAAGACGAACATTATAATGTTCGTCTTTTTGTTGACAGGGCTCGTAGGAGGCTGTTAGAATGAAGGGGAAAGCTGTAATTAGCTTGTTAGACCAATAGAATATAGCTAGACTCGTATAATCACAGGAATACGGCCTGTAAGTCTCTACCCAAGAACCGTAAATTTTTGGACTACGAGTTTGGAATTATCCCATTAGAACAGCGCCCAGCGCTGTCTTGATGCGTGCTGTCATGTCTGGAGGACGAGTAAGTCGGGAGCGCAGACTCATTGGAATGCCTTCCTTCCCGGATTTGTATAGCAAGCGCAAGATGAGAGAATTTAAAGAGCGGACAGCGTTTGGCTGGAAGTGTTCTTAAGGGTCCGAACTCGTTTGTCCGTCAGATTGATAGCCTATCTAGCGGACTTTTTTTGCCGCAACCGAATATTTTCCTTCATTTTTGCAGGAGTCGGAATCCACATGGAATGAACTTTTTGGGGTTGTTTTATTTTGCAGCCCTGACTTGGGAACGATAAATATTGAGGAAAGAGGGATGCATGTGTCGGCTGTTGTCGGGATCATAATGGGAAGTCAGTCGGATTGGGAAACGATGAAGCATGCATGCGATATATTGGATGAACTGGAAATTCCTTATGAGAAGAAAGTAGTATCCGCCCACCGGACCCCGGACCTGATGTTTCAATATGCGGAAACCGCAGTGGAACGCGGACTTAAGGTCATTATTGCCGGTGCAGGGGGGGCCGCTCATCTGCCTGGAATGGTAGCGTCCAAGACGCCGCTTCCGGTCATTGGCGTCCCCGTTCAGTCCGCTGCGCTTAACGGGCTTGATTCGCTTCTGTCGATCGTACAGATGCCCGGCGGAATTCCCGTGGCCACGGTAGCGATCGGCAAGGCAGGAGCTACGAATGCGGGCTTGTTGGCCGCACAGATGCTGGGGGCACATGATCCTGCCATCCAGCGCAAAATCATCCAACGCCGCGAAAGCATCCGTCAAGCGGTGACAGAAAGCAGTGACTTGTTATGAACGGACAAACGCCAAGACATGTCCATAAGATAGAGAACAGCATGCAGCCTATCCTTCCGGGAAGCACCATCGGTGTGCTGGGGGGAGGACAGTTGGGCCGGATGCTTGCTTTAGCCGGTCGCCATATGGGTTACCGGTTTGTGACGTTGGATCCGACGGAAGACAGCCCTTGCGGGCAAGTGGCGGATCGCCAAATCACGGCCGCCTATGACGATGCCGAAGCCGCCCGCGAGCTTGCTGCGCTGTCCGATGTCATTACCTATGAATTCGAGAATGTCGATGCGGGTGTAGCGGCGATGCTCGAATCGGCCTCTCGGGTTCCGCAAGGAAGCGCACTGCTCTTTACGACTCAGCACCGTCTGAGGGAGAAGAGAGCCATTGAAGCTGCCGGAGTGCCGGTGGCCCCTTATGAGGAAATCTCAAGTGCCGCCCATCTGCGTGAAGCGGTTGGAAGATTCGGGACACCTTGCGTACTCAAGACGGCGACCGGGGGCTATGACGGCAAGGGGCAGTGGGTGATCCGCGAAGAGAGTCAGGCTGACGAGGCTTATGCCGAATTGAGCCGGACGGGAACGGAGCTAGTTCTGGAGAAGTTCATCCGTTTTGAACGCGAGCTGTCGGTTATTGCGGCAAGGAACCCGCGGGGCGAGGTCCGGGCTTTTCCGGTAGCGGAGAATGTGCACCAGGACAATATCCTTCATCTGTCTATCGTGCCGGCCCGGATATCCCGGGATGTCCTGCAGCGCGCCGAGAAGATGGCGGTGCAAATCGCCGAATCGTTAAACGTCATAGGCCTTATTGCGGTGGAGATGTTCCTGACACCGGAAGGGGAGCTGTTCGTCAACGAACTGGCGCCGCGACCGCATAATTCGGGCCACTATACGATGGAAGCCTGTGCGACTTCCCAGTTCGAGCAGCATATCCGCGCGGTCTGCAACTTGCCGCTCGGCTCCACCAGGCTCCTGACCCCGGTCGTAATGGTCAACATACTGGGGGAGCATGTCGAGCCGCTGCTGGAATGGGCGGGCAAGCAGACGGAAGAGGATCCGCGGGTTAGTCCCAAAATCCACCTCTACGGCAAGAAAGAAGCGAAGACGAAGCGGAAGATGGGGCATGTTAATTTGCTCGTTGAAGATATCCGGGATGCGTTCGATTGGATCGAACGAACCGGGATATGGAGCCGGTAAAACAGCTTGAAGCTCAATCCTACATTAGCGGAGGTTCCTTATGATTGAAAGATATTCACGACCTGAGATGGCAGCCATTTGGACAGAAGAGAATAAATTCAAGGCCTGGCTGGAAGTCGAGATTTTATCCTGTGAAGCCTGGTCCGAGCTCGGGATTATTCCGCGTGAGGATGTCCGGCAGATCAGAGCCAAGGCCGGCTTCTCGCTCGACCGCATCTATGAGATCGAACAGGAAACCCGGCACGATGTCATTGCCTTCACCCGGGCCGTATCCGAATCACTTGGCCCGGAGCGCAAATGGGTTCATTACGGGCTGACCTCGACCGATGTGGTGGATACGGCACTTGGATATCTGCTGCTGCAGGCTAATCGGATTTTGGAGCAGGATATCCTTCGCTTCCTGGACATTCTGAAGGACAAAGCGATTGCCCACAAAGATACGGTCATGATGGGAAGAACCCATGGGGTTCATGCCGAGCCGACCACCTTCGGCCTGAAAATGGCGCTCTGGCACGAGGAGATGAAGCGCAATCTGGAGCGATTCCGGATGGCGGCCGACGGTGTTCAATACGGCAAAATTTCCGGGGCGGTCGGAACATACGCCAACATCGATCCTTTCATTGAACAATACGTCTGCGAGAAGCTCGGCACGAAACCGGCTCCCATCTCCACGCAGACGCTCCAGAGAGACCGCCATGCCGAATATATGGCGACTCTCGCTCTCATTGCTACATCGATCGATAAGTTTGCCACGGAGATCCGGGCTCTGCAGAAGAGCGAGTTCCGCGAGGTGGAGGAGCCTTTTGCCAAGGGGCAGAAAGGGTCTTCCGCGATGCCGCACAAGCGCAACCCGATCGGCTGCGAGAATATGTCCGGACTGGCCAGGGTGATTCGCGGGCATATGATATCTGCTTACGAGAATGTGACCTTATGGCATGAACGGGACATTTCCCACTCTTCCGTAGAGAGAATTATACTGCCGGACGCGACCATTCTGCTGAACTATATGCTGAACCGGTTCTCCAACATCGTACAGAACCTGACCGTCTTCCCGGAAAATATGAAGCGCAATATGCAGTCGACCTACGGGGTTCCTTTCTCCGGAAGAGTCATGACGAAGCTGATTGACAAAGGCCTTAGCCGCGAGCAGGCATATGATACAGTCCAGCCCAAAGCAATGCAGGCCTGGGAGGAACAGCGTTCCTTCCACGATATATTGAGCGGGGACAGCTCGATTAGCGCTCTGCTGAGTCCGGAGGAACTGGCGGACTGCTTTGATCCCGGCTGGCATCTGAAGCATGTGGATACGGTATTTAAACGGTTAGGATTCATTTGATCGCAAGCGGAACGAGTTAAGACAGCAAGGACCTGTGCAGGGCAGGCCCGATTGGAGGGGAAGCCATTGAACAACCCGAATGCGATTGCGACGGCAGTAGATTACATTCAAGCCCCGCTGGTGTACAAAGGCAAGGTGCGCGAGCTGTATGATCTCGGGGAGCACTACCTGATTGCGGTTACTGACCGTATCTCGGCTTTTGACTATGTGCTTAAGCCGGCGGTTCCATCCAAGGGCGAGGTGCTCAACCAACTGAGCAAGTTTTGGTTCGGGAAGACGGAATCGATTATTCCCAATCATATGATTCATGCCGATGCAGACCGGCTGAGTCCGTTCATCCAACAGCCCGACCTGCTGCGGAACCGGATCATGGTAACACGCAAGGCCGAGAGAATCGATATTGAATGTGTCGTCCGCGGTTATATTACCGGCGGAGGCTGGAGGAAGTATAAGGAAACAGGTGAAATCAACGGTCACAAGCTGCCTGCCGGCCTGCGAAAAAATGAACGTTTGGCCGAGCCGATCTTCACTCCGGCCGCCAAGAATGACGTTGGGCATGACGAGGATATTAGCATAGAGCGAATGAAGGAGCTGGTCGGCGAGCGGCTGACGGAGCAACTGATGGCCGCCAGTCTCCGGCTGTACCAATTCGCGCATGATTACTGTGGAAGCAAGGGCGTCATTCTTGCGGATACGAAATTTGAATTCGGTCTGATAGACGGCCGAATCCTGCTGATCGATGAAGCGGTTACCCCCGATTCATCCCGCTTCTGGGCCCGGGAGAACTATGCGCTCGACATAGAGATTGACAGCATGGACAAGGAGCCGGTCCGCACCTATCTGGCGGGCTCCGGCTGGGACAGGAACAGCGAGCCGGAGGAGCTTCCGGAGGAAGTCGTCCGAGCGACATCGGAGCGGTATCGGGAGATTTATAGAAGACTGGTTTCCTGAATTTATTTATTATAACCATTATCTTGGTTTAGGAGGAACAATGAAGATGATTAAGGCTACCGTTTATGTAACGATCAAGCAAAGCGTGCTGGACCCTCAGGGCAATGCCGTTCAAGGCGCACTGCATTCCATGGGTTTTGCGGAAGTGGGCAAGGTCAGAATCGGCAAGTATTTGGAGCTGGAGCTGGATACCGATAACCGCGAGGAAGCCGAAGCCCGTTTGAAGGAAATGTGCGAGAAGCTGCTGGCCAATACGGTAGTGGAAGACTACCGCTTCGAGTTGGCTTAGTTGAAACGGCGATAAGACATTCAACAACGATCACATTCTCTTTGAGGAGGGTAAAAAATGAACTTTGCGGTTCTCGTATTCCCGGGATCGAATTGCGACATCGATTGTTACAAGGCGGTAGAAGAAACGATCGGGCAGCCGGTCTCGTATGTTTGGCATACAGAAACAGATTTAAGCCAATATGACTGCATTATTGTGCCTGGCGGCTTCTCCTACGGGGATTATCTCCGCTGCGGGGCGATCGCCCGGTTTGCGCCGGTCATGAGCGCGCTCGTTCAGGCGGCCCAGGAAGGCAAATATATTATCGGAATATGCAACGGATTTCAAATCCTTACGGAAGCAGGTCTTCTTCCCGGAGCGCTGCTGCGCAACCGGACGCTTAAATTCCGCTGTCACCCGGTCACTCTGGAGGTCGTCAATGCGAATACTCCGTTTACAAGCGAATACAAGGAAGGCGAACAAATCAATATTCCGATCGCTCACGGTGAAGGAAACTACTATTGCGATGCAGATACGTTGAAGGAGCTTCAGGAGAATAATCAGATTGTTTTCCGGTACACCGGCGAAAATCCCAATGGCTCCGTAGACAATATTGCCGGAATCTGCAGCAAGGACGGACGTATTGTCGGTATGATGCCGCATCCGGAGAGAGCGGTTAACGAGCTTTTGGGCTCTGAGGACGGCAAACGGATGTTTACTTCGATTTTGAACAGATGGAGGGAGAAAAATGGCGCAGCAGCTATCGGCTAAAGAACCGAACGCCGAACAAATTGCAGAGCAGCAAATTTATAAGCAAATGGGCGTGACGGATGAAGAATACGGCTTAATCTGCGGGTTCCTCGGACGCAAGCCGAATTATGTGGAGATTGGCGTATTCAGCGTTATGTGGTCCGAGCACTGCTCCTATAAAAACTCCAAGCCCGTTCTGAGAAGGTTCCCGGTTACCGGTCCGCGTGTCTTGATGGGGCCGGGAGAAGGAGCGGGAATTGTTGATATCGGCGACAATCAGGCGGTTGTTTTCAAAATAGAGAGTCATAATCATCCCTCGGCCGTAGAGCCGTATCAAGGAGCGGCCACCGGAGTGGGCGGAATTATCCGCGACATTTTCTCTATGGGTGCTCGTCCCGTCGCATTGCTCAATTCCCTTCGTTTCGGCAAGCTCGACAATGCGCGGGTGAAATATTTGTTCGAGAATGTCGTATCGGGGATTGCCGGGTACGGGAACTGCATCGGGATTCCGACCGTAGGCGGAGAAGTGATGTTCGATGAAAGCTACGAAGGAAATCCGTTGGTTAACGCCATGTGCGTCGGTCTGATCGATCACGACAAGATTCAGAGGGGCGTTGCTCAAGGAGTCGGTAACCCCGTGTTCTATGTCGGTCCGGCCACCGGACGGGACGGAATTCATGGAGCGACCTTCGCCTCTGAAGAAATTACCGAGGAGTCGGAAGCGAAGCGGACGGCCGTTCAAGTAGGCGATCCGTTCATGGAGAAGCTGGTGATGGAAGCTTGTCTCGAGCTGATCAATTCGGGTATCGTCGTCGGCATTCAGGATATGGGGGCTGCAGGATTGACCTGCTCCAGTGCGGAGATGGCCAGCAAGGCGGGCAACGGTATGGAGCTGTATCTGGATGAAGTGCCTCAGCGGGAGGAAGGAATGACTCCCTACGAGATGATGCTGTCGGAATCGCAGGAGCGGATGCTGTTTGTCGTGAAGCCTGAGCATGAGGAGCAGGCTAAGGCGATTTTTGAACGCTGGGGCCTTATTTGTTCCAAGGTAGGGAAAGTGACCGACGACGGCCGTCTGCGGCTGATCCATCACGGTGAAGTAGTGGGCGATATGCCGGTCAAGGCGCTGGTGGACGAATGCCCGGTTTATCATAAGCCTTCCCGGGAGCCCGAGTATTATGCGCGGCAGCAGAGCTTCGACGCGGCTTCCTATCCGGAGGTAACGGATTTGGAGGGGGCCCTTAAGCAGGTGCTTGCTTCTCCGACGGTAGCCAGCAAGGAATGGGTATACAACCAATATGATTACATGGTGCGTACAAGTACGGCGGTTCGTCCGGGTTCGGACGCGGCGGTCGTGACGGTGCCGGGTACGCGCAAGGCGTTGGCGATGACTACGGATTGCAACAGCCGCTATGTTTATCTGGATCCCGAAACCGGGGGCCGAATTGCGGTCAGCGAGGCGGCCCGCAACGTCGTTTGCTCGGGGGCCGAACCGTTGGCGGTTACGGACAACCTCAACTTTGGAAGTCCGGAGAAGCCGGAAATTTTCTGGCAGTTGGAAAAAGCGGTGGACGGCATGGCCGAAGCTTGCCGTGAGCTGAATGCCCCGGTCATCGGAGGCAATGTCAGCCTTTATAACGAAAATACGAAGGGCGCCATCTACCCGACCCCGGTCATCGGAATGGTCGGTCTGGTGCAGGACGTGGATCATATTACGACACAGGGCTTCAAGAATGAGGGAGACGTTGTCCTGCTTCTCGGTGAGACGAAAGCGGAGCTCGGGGGAAGCGAATTCCAATATGTTCTTCACGGCAAAACAGAAGGAAGACCGCCTCAGCTTGACCTCGCGGTGGAGAAGAAGCTGCAGCTAGCGGTGCTGAAGGCGATCCGCGAAGGTCTGGTCGCTTCGGCTCACGACTTGTCGGAAGGCGGATTGGCCGTAGCCCTGGCCGAATCGTGCATCAGCGGAAATATCGGAGCGCAAATTTCCTGGAGCAGCGAGCTTCGCAACGACATCGCTCTGTTCAGTGAGAGTCAGTCCCGCATTCTTATCAGCACCTCGCCCGACAAGGCGGATGAACTGAAGCGCCTCTTTGCGGAAGCAGGGGTGTCTTGTGAAGCGATAGGAGCAGTCGGCGGAACGGACCTTGCTGTAGACATCAACGGCAAGCCGGTTCTCCGTTCTTCGGTGGAAGAGCTGGAGAAGGTTTGGAAGGATGCGATCCCATGCCTCATGAAAGCCTGAATCGTTCCCGTTATTGGGACGGAGACTACTACAATGAAGGAATGGATGCGGCCACGTTCGACAAGCTGAAGGAAGAATGCGGGGTTTTCGGGGTGTACGGTCACCCCGAGGCTTCCGCACTTTCCTTTTTCGGCTTGCATGCGCTCCAGCATCGCGGCGAGGAAAGCGCCGGGATCTGCACGACCGATGGCAAGGAATTTTATTACCATCGGGACATGGGGCTCGTCAAGGAAGTGTTCGACAACGATCGTCTGATCTCTCTTAAGGGCTCGACGGCGATCGGCCATGTCCGTTATTCGACCTCCGGCGAAAGCCAACTGCAAAATGCACAGCCGCTCGTCTTCAAATACCGCGGCGGGGATATGGCGATCGCGACGAACGGCAATCTGGTCAATGCAGCCGAAATCCGCAGAGAGCTGGAGGAGCAGGGCTCCATCTTCCAGACCACAAGCGATACGGAGGTAGTTATCCACCTGATCGCGAGGTCTCAGCAGGAGGATATCGTTGAAGCGGTCAAGGAGGCGCTGCGCCGGCTTGTCGGCGGCTTTGCTTTTCTCATTCTGGTGAACGATCAATTATTCGTTGCCCAGGATCCGCACGGTCTTCGCCCTCTTGTGATCGGCAAGCTCGGGGACGCTTATGTATTCGCTTCGGAAACCTGCGCCTTCGAGACCGTTGGAGCGACATACCTGCGGGACATAGCTCCCGGCGAGCTGTTGATCGTTAATCAGGACGGGATGAGGGAAGATCGGTTCGCTCCCATGCAGAGACGGGCCATCTGTGCGATGGAATATATTTATTTCTCCCGTCCGGACAGTGATTTGGACAATATCAATCTGCATTCCGCCCGCAAGCGGATGGGACAGAAGCTGGCGATGGAAGCGTTCGTGGATGCGGATGTAGTCACCGGCGTACCTGATTCCAGCATATCTGCCGCTATTGGCTATGCCGAACAGACCGGCATCCCGTATGAACTTGGCTTAATCAAGAACCGCTATACGGGCCGGACCTTCATTCAGCCAAGCCAAGAGCTTCGCGAGCGCGGCGTGAAGATGAAGCTGAGCGCAGTCCGCAAGGTGGTCGAAGGCAAGAGGGTGGTTATGATCGACGACTCCATCGTTCGGGGCACAACCAGCTTGCGGATCGTCAATATGCTGCGGGAAGCCGGGGCCAAAGAGGTGCATGTGAGGATTACCTCTCCGCCTTATATGAATCCTTGCTTCTATGGGATCGATACTCCCAGCCGCAATAATTTGATCGCGGCCAGTAAATCGGTGGAGGAAATCCGCCAGGCGATTAATGCGGATTCGCTTCATTTTCTAAGCAAGGATGGTTTACTGGAAGCGATCGGTCGCCCGCAGGGAGAACATAACCGCGGGATGTGCACCGGCTGCTTCGACGCCGATTATCCTACGGAAGTGAACGACGAGGACGGAAGCTGCGGCTGTTAACCGGATAGTCCGGTGAAGGAAGGGCTGCTGAGCCTCTTGAGGCAGGTGAGCGGGCAGAGGCAAGCGGATCGAGAGAGGCGTGCAGGGTAAGCGAAGGCAAGCAGATCGAGAGAGGCAAGCTAAGCAAGCGAAGGCAAGCGGATCGAGAGAGGCAAGCTGAGCAAGTAGAGGCAAGCAGATCGAGAGAGGCGTGCAGAGTAAGCGAAGGCAAGCGGATCGAGAGAGGCAAGCTAAGCAAGCGAAGGCAAGCAGATCGAGAGAAGCGTGCAGCGTAAGCGAAGGCAAGTCGTGTCTTGCTGCAAGAAGCTTCGAACTGGAAGAGCTTTGGCAGTCTGCAGTAACGAATACATTTGGTACAGGAGTGGAGACGATGTCAGAGGCGTATAAACAGGCGGGCGTTGATATTGCCGCAGGCAATGAGGCTGTGGAGCGGATGAAGAAGCATGTGCGCCGGACGTTCCGGCCCGAGGTGCTGACCGATCTGGGAGGCTTCGGAGCGCTGTTCGGCTTGAATAAGGATAAGTACGAAGAGCCGGTGCTCGTCTCGGGAACGGACGGGGTCGGAACGAAGCTGAAAATCGCTTTTGCAATGGATAAGCATGATACGATCGGCATCGATGCGGTCGCCATGTGCGTTAACGATATAGTAGTGCAGGGAGCGGAGCCTCTGTTCTTCCTCGACTATTTGGCCAGCGGCCGGATTGTTCCCGAGAAAATTGAAGCAGTCGTTCAGGGGATTGCCGAAGGCTGCGTACAATCGGGCTGTGCCCTGATCGGCGGGGAAACAGCGGAGATGCCGGGAATGTACGCGGATGGAGAATATGATATCGCCGGCTTTGTTGTTGGCGTCGTGGACAAGGCGAAGCTGATTGACGGCTCCCGAATTGCACCGGGCGATGTTGTGCTGGGGATGGCATCCAGCGGAGTTCACAGCAACGGCTTTTCCCTGGTCCGCAAGCTCCTGTTGGAGACCAAAGGCTATAAGCTGGAGCAATCGTTCGATGAATTGGGAGGCCGCTTGGGAGACGTTCTTCTCGAGCCGACCAAAATCTATGTGAAACCGGTGCTGTCCCTGCTTGAGCGAATCGAAGTCAAAGGGATGGTCCATGTGACCGGTGGCGGATTCATCGAGAATATCCCGCGGGTGCTGCCGGAAGGGACGGACGTTCGGATCGACTACGGTTCTTGGTCGATTCCTCCGATATTCGGCATGATGCAGAGAGAGGGAGAGATCAGCTACCGAGACATGTTCACTACATTTAACATGGGAATCGGCATGATGCTGATCGTAGCTCCGGATCAGGCGGAGGAAGCGATGAAAATCGCGGAGCAGAACGGCGAACCGCTTCGCAAAATAGGGGAAGTGATCCCCGGGAACCGGCGGGTCGTCTTCACGGGAGTAGAAGTATGAGCAAGCCTTTCAGGATAGCAGTGTTTGCCTCCGGAAGCGGATCAAATTTCCAAGCAATTACGGATGCGGTGAAGGCGGGACGGCTTGATGTGGAGCTCGGCCTTCTAGTATGCGATAAACCGCAGGCGGCGGTGGTTGATAGAGCGGATAGGGCGGGCATCCCGTCCTTCGTTTTTCGTCCCCGGGAGTTCTCTTCCAGAGAGGAATATGAGCGAGAGATTGTCAAGAGGTTAAAGGAGCACGATATCGATCTCGTCGTGCTGGCCGGTTACATGAGGCTGATTACCGAGACGCTCGTGACTCCTTATTACGGACGGATGATTAATATCCATCCTTCTCTGCTTCCTTCTTTCCCCGGTTTGAATGCGGTGGAGCAGGCGCTGGAGCATGGTGCGAAAGTGACCGGAGTAACCGTACATTATGTGGACGGAGGAATGGATACCGGCCCTATCATCGCCCAGCGGGCGTTAGCCATCGGGGAAGGGGAATCGGCGGAATCGCTGACGGAACGAATTCATAAGATCGAGCATGAGCTCTATCCGGAAGTCATTCAGTGGGTTCGCGAAGACCGGGTGCGGTTGGACGGACGTAGGGTACGGGTTATAATGTAAAAAGTGTCCGGCCAGGCCGAGGCATTTTTACGGATACCGGTGGAAACGTGATTGATGGTTAGATTTGTAGTGATAGGTATCTTTATATTCGCTATATCGTTTGATGCCCGGCCTTTTTAGTGTAAAAGTGTGGAAGTCTTCGGGCCGTCGTATAGGGGGCCAACCGGTATTTAGTTACGGCTTTCGCTTGAACCACCGATACAACGGTATCAAGGACCAGCAAAAATGCAGGTCTTTGAAAGGATTATAGCCAAAAATAGCAAATCAAAAGCAAAAGTGCAGGTAAATTTAGCGATTTGGCTGATTTTTCGCTTTTGGCGGCGAATGACCTGCAGATTTGCGCGTCTTTCCCGGGATTTACCGAATGTTCGCAAAAAGACCTGCACTTCTGCATGTCTTTAAGACGAAACGGGCACAAGTGAGTCGGGATTCGCCGAAAGTTTTTTAGGCAGAGTTTGCATTGTAACGTTAATACAAAACAAGGAGGATGATCCGATGGCCATTCGAAGGGCACTGATCAGTGTCTCGGATAAAACGGGAATTGTAGAATTCGCCACCGAGCTAGCCAAGCAGGGAGTACAAATCATTTCGACCGGCGGCACCCAAAAGCTTCTTAAAGAACAGGGAGTGCCTGTCATCGGCATATCGGAAGTGACCGGCTTCCCCGAAATTATGGATGGACGGGTTAAGACTCTTCATCCGGCGGTACACAGCGGGCTGTTGGCCGTGCGCGACAATGAGGAGCACCAGGCGCAAATGAAAGAGCTGGGACTCGATTATATCGATCTTGTCGTCGTCAATCTGTACCCGTTCGCGGCGACAATCGCCAAGCCGGATGTAACGTATGCGGAAGCGATTGAAAATATCGATATCGGCGGACCGACCATGCTCCGTTCTGCGGCAAAAAATCATGCTTTCGTGACGGTGGTGGTGGATGCTCAGGATTACTCCCAGGTGCTTGAGGAAATCCGTTCCTCCGGCGATACGACTCTGGAAACGCGTAAACGGCTTGCAGCCAAAGTTTTCCGCCATACGGCCGCTTACGATTCGCTTATTTCGAATTATCTGTCTGGGCAGACCGGCGAGGTATTCCCGGAAAAATATACCGTCACCTACGAGAAAATACAGGAGCTGCGTTACGGGGAGAACCCTCACCAGAAGGCTGCTTTTTATCGGGAGCCGTTGGCGCTGGGCGGCAATATTACGACAGCGGAGAAGCTGCACGGCAAAGAATTATCTTATAACAATATTAACGATGCGAATGCGGCCCTGCAGATCATTCAGGAATTCGAGGAGCCTGCCGTTGTGGCGGTTAAACATATGAATCCTTGCGGAGTAGGCATCGGAGAGACGATCCTCCATGCTTATCAAAAAGCTTTCGAAGCCGATCCGGTTTCGATTTTCGGGGGCATTATCGCCGCTAATCGGGCCATTGATGAGGCCACTGCCCGGCAGATGCACGAAATTTTCCTGGAAATCATTATTGCTCCGGAGTTTACCCCGGAAGCCCGGGAGATTTTGCAACAGAAGAAGAATCTCCGTTTGTTGAAGCTTGGCGAGATCCGGAAGGATGGCAAAGAAACCTTCAACATAACGACAATCGAGGGCGGCATGCTTATTCAGGAAGCTGACCGGCACCGTATCGGCGAAGACGATTTGAAGGTCGTTTCGGAGAGGAAGCCTACGGACGAGGAATTGAAGCAGCTGCTGTTTGCGTGGAAAGTCGTTAAGCATGTGAAATCCAATGCGATTCTGCTGGCGGCCGATAATATGACCGTAGGCGTAGGCGCCGGGCAGATGAACCGGGTGGGAGCGGCCAAAATCGCGATCGAGCAGGCGGGAGACAAAGCTAGAGGAGCGGTTCTGGCATCCGATGCCTTCTTCCCGATGGGAGATACGCTGGAGCTTGCCGCCAAGGCAGGAATTACCGCCGTTATTCAGCCGGGAGGCTCCATCCGGGACGAGGAGTCCATCCGCGTCGCCAATGAGAACGGCATCGCGATGATCATGACCGGAGTCAGACATTTCAAGCATTAATGCACGCAATGGATTCGGATCGGAAGCCGAATTGCGGCGTTCTATAGATGAATGGAGGTGCCCTCCCGATGCGGGTAATGGTTATCGGCCGCGGAGGCCGTGAACATGCGATTATATGGGCGTTGAAACGAAGCCCGAAAGTAAGCAAGCTCTATTGTGCGCCGGGTAACGGAGGAATTTCCCTGCTGGCCGAATGTGTGCCGATACAGGAGAATGATTTCGCCGCGATCTCCGAATTCGCTCTGAAGGAAAATATCGACCTGGTCTTCGTGGCACCGGACGATCCGTTATCGGATGGATTGGTCGACTATTTGGAAGCAGCCAATATCCGGGCGTACGGCCCCCGCAAGAATGCCGCGGAAATTGAAGGCAGTAAAGTATTTACCAAGCGACTGCTCAAAAAATACAACATTCCTACAGCGGCCTACGAATCGTTCGATGATTATGAACAGGCATTGGCTTATTTGCGTTTGCAGAAGCTGCCGATTGTCATTAAAGCGGACGGATTGGCCGCCGGTAAGGGAGTAGTCGTTGCCCATACGCTGGAGGAAGCGGAAAAGGCGCTTTACGATATGATGGTCGGGCAGGTGTTCGGTAAATCCGGCAATCAGGTCGTTATTGAGGAGTTTCTGCAAGGACAGGAAATGTCGCTGCTCGCCTTTGTGGATGGCACGGTGGTGCGACGTATGGTACCTTCCCAGGACCACAAGCCCGTCTTTGACGGAGATCAGGGGCCTAACACGGGCGGGATGGGAACGTATTCGCCGGTTCCGCATATCTCTTCCGCCATCGTGGAAGAAGCGTGGGAAACGATCGTGCAGCCGACGGCTGAAGCTATGGTCAAGGAAGGACGGCCGTTCCGGGGCGTCCTGTATGCGGGACTGATGATTACCGAAGAAGGCCCGAAAACGATTGAATTCAACGCCCGCTTCGGAGATCCGGAGACACAGGTCGTGCTGCCGAGGCTGCAGACCGATCTGATGGACATCATTCTGGCCAGCCTCGAAGGCCGCTTGGGAGATATTGAAATTCGTTGGAGCGAGGAAGCGGCGGTTTGCGTCATTCTGGCATCCGAAGGCTATCCCGGCTCCTATCCGAAAGGGCTGCCGATTGAAGGGCTGGATGAAGTTGGCGATTCCCTTGTATTCCATGCCGGTACGGCGCTGCAGAATGGTGAATTCGTCACGAACGGAGGCCGGGTGCTTGGAGTCGTCGGCCTTGGCAAAGACATTGCGGAAGCCAGGGAGAAGGCCTATGCGGATGCGGACAGGATACGTTTCCAAGGGAAGCATTATCGAACCGACATAGCGAAGAAAGCCTTGGTATAATTTGAATACCAACCCTAATGAAGCCGTTCGGGTTTCTCGTAAAGAGAACCGGACGGCTTTTTCCTATGCAGGAATAGCGTTTCGATGCTTTGGTCGGGGGATACCGAGGGATGCCATGCCAACAAGGAATCCTTCTTCCTGGGCGTACGGTGCTGCTTGATACAGTAGGACCGGAGCAACAAGCTAAGAACGGTCCCCACGGCCTTTTCTCAAAAGTTCATGATAGATCATCAGTTCATCGCGATGTGTGCAAACCCAATAGATCGCGTAAGCAACTCCCGCAAATAGAATGAGTGAAAACCAGCGCTGACTTAAAAAATCCAAGATAACATTCATAACATTCCGCCTTTTTATTGATGAATGAGGCTAAAGTGAGTCTTTAGCAAGCCCCGTCTTTCCCTTTCCCTGACTGCACATCGCTTAGTTTACCCGGATTCCAAAGTTTCAGCTTCCTCTAATATTGGTTATTGATTAAGGTTCCCCTTTGTTTATTTTTCTTATTCGGACTTAAAGCCAGAGTATATAGTGGATTCTTTTGTACGAATACGGATGCGGAGCCAAGGGGCTCGTTAGTCAAGAGGGCAGTAGAGGCTAGAGGGGTGGCAGAGGAGAGCCAAAAGAGTGCGTGAGACCATCGAGAGGGCTGATGAGGCTAAATGAAAAGGTAGGCGGCGCACTTTAGAGGGCTAGAGGGAAATGGCGTTCGTCGTCGAGAGGGTGGTGGAGTAGAACCGAAAGAGTTCGTTCAACTATCAAGGGGTGGCAGAGGAGAGCCAAAAGAGTGCGTCCGACCATCGAAAGGGCTGATGAGACTAACAGAAAAGGTACGTGGCGCACTTTAGAGGGCAAGAGGTTAATGGTGACAGATTGGGTTTTACAAAAAATGACAAATACTGTGAACGTTTTGCTGATATAGGTCGCTTTGTTTCGTATTTTGTCGCTTCTCCGGTCCCAAAACAGGCTTTATGTGCGAAAGGTGTAGTAGGAAGTGGGTTGCGTCTGTATACAGCCGGCATAAGCGTTAGTCCAACGAATCGGGATCGATAAGCCATCCCTGATTTTTTTCGGACGGATGAATTGAGGCGCCGAGGAGCGGGGAAATTGCCAAATTCCTGCGATAATACATCAATTTTGAAGCGAATTTTGATAATGGAAAGAAAAGCCTGCGATAATACATGAATTTTTACGAAAACCTTCTAAATCGTTACTTCGACCGGAAAAAAGATGCACTTTCGCAGGCTTTGTTTCAAGGGAGCGTAAACACACCGAAAAAGATGCACTTTTGCAGGTTTTAATCCAGAAGTCTAGGAACTTATCAAGTTTTTTTAATGCCCTACTAGCAGGTGAAGTGAGAGAGAGACTCCGACAAGTAGGGTTTCCGATTTCCGCACGGTTGAAACTGATTATTTG
The DNA here is from genome assembly GCF_051966115.1 of Paenibacillus sp. SAFN-117. Taxonomy (NCBI): domain Bacteria; kingdom Bacillati; phylum Bacillota; class Bacilli; order Caryophanales; family Paenibacillaceae; genus Paenibacillus; species Paenibacillus sp. SAFN-117. The sequence continues at coordinate 73,819 of NZ_JBQCLK010000026.1, read as the reverse complement.
ACTTTTCGAAGATTCATAATGCGGCATTCGCAAAAAAATTAAACACGCAAAGGAATTGAAATAATGGATAAATTTAAAAAATACGTGGAGAACCAACTGGACAAAGTAAAACGGTCGGCATCCCATCTGGTAGCGGACAAGCCGGGGTCGGATGGTCAGGAGGAAGATGCCTCCATTGAGCTTGATCCGCAGGATTTCGAGCGTTTGAAGAACAAAGCTGCGCGGGAGCGGACAACTGTGCAGGCTTTGATCAACCGGGCGATCCATAACCTGCTGAACGAGAGTCAGGGCGGGGGGAACATCCATGTGACCGAGGAACAGAAACGGAGAAATCCATTATTATGCTTGGATGGTATGACTCGCCGTACGGATTTCGGACTTGGAGTCGCGGCTGTGCATGGATCGGGAATGGAGGAGGAAGAAGATGAGAGACAGTGAAAACTGGGATTACCAGAAATCTGTTTTTTTGGATGAGAGCGCCCTGGCGGCATATATGAATCCGGACCATCCCCACTATGGGAAAGCGAGATCTTTCATTATGGATATGGAGGACATGGATCGCCCCTTCGTAACGACCAGCCAAAATATCTTTGATCTGCACGAATGGCTGCGTGATAACTACGGGTATTCCCATGCCGAATATTTTCTTGATATCATTGACCGTTCCGTTCAATCCGGAAGATTGCTGCTTATCTCGGGCAACCCGCAGATTGAGAAGGAGGCGAAGCAATTTCTGATTCAATGTCCGGAGCTCCGCTATTCCCTGCATGAAGCGACCACGGCGGTCGTCCTGCTTACCTATCGGATTCGGCGTATATTTACATTCAATCGCAGCTATCTCAAGCTTCCCGCTCTATACCAAGAGATCCGGGTCATCCCGAGTTCCTTGTAAAAGCGGCATCGTTCATTGAGCCTTCCGATTGGAAGACGTTCGCAAATGATAGAGGTTTCGATCGGCGGATTCATTTATAGCAAGCGCAGCTACGGGACCTTCGTGTTATTGAAACGGGGGTGCATTTTCTTTAGCGGGTAGTCTTCTATTCCCCACCAGCAGAACTAACTAAAAAACAAGGGCCGGGAACCATCAAGAGTTCCGGCCCTATATTTATTTTGGGAATCACCTTCGCGATCATTTGCCGTGCAGCAAATGGCGGAAGGGGGTATAATCGATGTTCTGCTTCTCCAGGAAGGTAACAAGCGCTTTGTAATCCCTTCTTGGCGTAGCGAGAATATATCCTTCTATACAATGCTCGCGGGTGACTTCATTCGCTCCGCTTTCCAGCGCGACCTGCCCGATCTTCGCGGCAATGGAGTGTCTGGCTATGTCTCTGAATGGGCTTGGCACCGGTTGGACGAGCTTATCCAGAAAAGCCTTGCTCTCTTCCGTCCATAGATGGCGGGAGGCCTCAACATAATGATTCTGCCAGTCCAGTTTAGACATTCCGTCGTTCTTGGGCAGCACCTTCATAAATTTGCGGAACATAAAAAAACCGCCGACGCTCATGAACGCAAGGAGAGCAAATCCCCAAATAATAAGTGTCCATTGGAAGAGCACACATCTTCACCTCGTTATACAGCCTTGTTCGTTCTTGGATTAGTTAGTGATTATAAGGAAATTATACCGCATTTCTGGATTTATTTCGAGTTTATTAGTAAAATAGCAGGAAGGATTCATTTTTATAATGAGTGAGGGAGAGGCCGATGTTAAAAATAGGTTCACACGTTTCCTGTTCGCCTAAAGGGCTTTTGTGTGCGGCGGAAGAAGCCGTATCATACGGGTCCAGCTCGTTTATGATTTACACCGGGGCACCTCAGAATACGAGAAGAAAGCCAATTGAGGAAATGTATGTTTCCGAAGGCTTGGAAGTGATGAAACAGCACGGCATCCCGGAAATTGTCGTTCATGCACCCTATATTATCAATTTGGGCTCCTACAAGGAGAGCACTTATGAGCTGGCGGTCCGGTTTCTCCAGGAGGAGATTAAGAGGACTCACTATTTGGGCGTTCGTAATATAGTGCTCCATCCCGGAGCCTATACCGATAAAGATGCCGAATACGGAATTGCTAGAATTGCCGAAGGGCTTAACGAGGTTCTTAAAGGGGTTAAAGATACGGAGGTTAAAATAGCTCTGGAGACGATGGCCGGCAAGGGTACGGAAGTCGGTCGTTCGTTCGAGGAGCTGGCGGCCATTATCGATAAAGTGGAGGACAATGATCAATTGACGATCTGTCTGGACACCTGCCATATTCATGATGCCGGATATGATATAGTCAATGATTTGGACGGAGTGCTGGAGGAGTTCGATCGGGTGATCGGATTGGACAGGCTAGCCGTCGTCCATCTGAACGACAGCAAGAATCCGCGGGGAGCGGGCAAGGACCGCCATGCTCCTGTCGGATCGGGATACCTTGGGTTCGAAACGATCAGCTCGGTTGTCAATCATGAGAAGCTGAAGCATCTGCCGATGATTCTCGAAACTCCTTGGATCGGGGGCAAGACGGATCAAGGAGAGCGGCCGATGTATGAGGCCGAGATTGCCATTCTTCGCGGAAATGCGGAAGAACGCCTGGGATCGGAGTATCTTGAGGATGTGGACAGGCTCAACCATTTCTTCACCAAGCAAGACCTGGACTCCCGCAAATATGTGTTGGGAGTATGGGATCTTCTGAAGAATGATGCCAAAGCGAAAAAAGAGGATAAAAGAGAGCCCATGGAGCGTTTATACGATATGGTAGTCGCCGAAAATCTGTTCCCCGAGCTGAATGAGGAGCAGATCAATCATCGGCTGACGGGCTGGTTTGCCGCCAAGAGCGTATTGCAGCTGGCTTGAATAAGCTTGTATTCTGACGGGAATTGAATCTATTCATTCCCGTTAGCTAAGGAACAGTGCAACAAGAATGTGGAGGATAGAAGATGAATCGAGTAGTCACTAACGCGCAGCGTAAGAAATTAACCCAACAGAATGAGAATCGTGCGAGAATGCTGATTTCCTGTCCGGATCAGCCGGGAATCGTCGCTGCGGTTTCCCGTTTTTTGCATGAGCATGGCGCCAATATCGTTCAGTCGGATCAATATACGATGGACCCTGCAGGCGGCATGTTTTTCATCCGCATTGAATTTGACTTGAACGATCTGGAGCGCAGACTTGAGCCTCTGGAAGTGGATTTCCAGGAGGTCGTGGCCGAGAAGTTCCAGATGAACTGGAGCATTCATTGCGCAAGCAGGAAGAAGAGATTGGCCATCTTCGTCTCCAAGGAAGACCATTGTCTTCTGGAGCTGCTGTGGCAATGGCAGGCCGGGGATCTGGATGCGGAAATAGCGATGGTGATCAGCAATCACCCGGATATGAGGGAATTGGTCGAATCGTTCGACATCCCGTATCATCATATTCCGGTCACCGCGGATACCAAACCGGAAGCGGAACGAAAGCAGCTCGAGGTGATCGGCGATCAAGCGGATACGATCGTTCTGGCGCGCTACATGCAGATTTTGTCTCCAGTGTTCATTGAGCAATATCCGAATAGAGTAATCAATATCCACCATTCCTTCCTCCCGGCTTTCGTCGGAGGAAAGCCTTATGCCCAGGCTTATGAACGGGGGGTCAAAATTATTGGAGCTACCGCACATTATGTAACCGAGGAATTGGACGGAGGTCCTATTATCGAGCAGGATGTCCAACGGGTAAGCCATCGGGATGATGTGGAAAGTTTGAAGCGCATAGGCCGCCACATTGAGAGGATCGTGCTGGCGCGGGCCGTTTCATGGCACGTCGAGGATCGGATTTTGGTTCATCAGAACAAGACGGTAGTCTTTAATTAATATTTTGTAAATATCAAATGAGAAGAACAGAAGGCCTTGGGAAACCGGGGGCTCTGTTCTTTTTTTGTACCCGCAAATAGGGAAGGAACACCTGAAGAATAGCTTCTTCTTTTACTTTCGAAAACCGGCATTTCCCCTCATAAAACCAAACGCCAATCGATAATTATTGACAATAAACGATAATATATTAAAATAAAACATGACTATTTAAAAGTAAAAGGTAAATTACGAAAGGGTGACCGCTGCCAAATCATAGCAATTATTTAAAATCAACAGAAAATGATAAGCGAGCTACTGCATTAATGTTTTTTTGAGCATTTACTGAAAGCGCTGTATTTCTTTTGAAAATGATTATGAAAACCCGTAATATCACTCGGTTTACAGATTTTTAACGGAAGGAATATCAATTTCTTATTGACATAAATCATTTTCTGCGTTAACTTATGAACAAAACAAGCAAAAATGAACCGTATGTAGCCATATTTAAGTAATAATTTGCTTGTAAATGTTCTATAAAGCTTAAATCGGACTGAGAATTTGGTAACCACTGGCTTTTCCCTTGGAGAAATATAGAAGAGATAACCGGTGATGTTACAATCATGCTCAGTAGCAGCAAGGTTTTTCGAAAGATTTTTATAGCATGAATGATTTAAAACGACTTTCTGCGTATAAATGAGCGTATATGCACTTTTAGATTTACCAAACTCTCTCGTTGTCTTTTTATATTTGATCGTAATCGTTAAGGAGATATACGCAGACTTTTTGGAGGAGGTGATGGATAGATCGTTGCATGGTTTTGTGGAAAGCGCTGTCAATGCAGTGATGCATTAAATTTGAATGGTTATTGTTAGGAGCGGGTTGAAGCCGGCAGTAGGTTAACGGATAAGAACGAACAGAGAAGTACTAAGAGAGGTTGATTTGGAAAGGAAGATGGCTCTTGGCATCTATTGAATTTGTGCAGGTTACGAAATCGTTTGATAAGCATGTCATCATCGACAATCTGAATTTAACAATCGAAGACGGGAAATTCACTATCCTGGTCGGCCCGTCAGGCTGCGGGAAAACGACTCTGCTTAGAATGATTGCCGGACTTGACCCCCAGACATCCGGAAAAGTGCTCATCGACGGCAAGGATGTCACCAGCATAGCCCCCGGCAAGCGAGGGGTGGCGATGGTATTTCAAAACTATGCGATCTATCCGACGATGTCCGTACGGGAAAATATCGAGTTTGGTTTAAAAAATAATAAAGTCGGCAAGGAAGAAAGGACGCGCTTGGTGGAGAGCATCAGCGCGACGGTCGGATTGCAGAATTATCTTGACCGCAAGCCGTCCACCTTATCAGGCGGGCAGCGCCAGCGCGTAGCTCTAGCCCGCGCCATGGTCAAGAAGCCTTCCGTGTTCCTGATGGATGAACCACTCTCCAATCTGGATGCCAAGCTGCGGGTGCAGATGCGTCTGGAGCTGATCGAGATGCATAAGAAGCTGGGTTCCACCTTCGTCTTCGTTACCCACGATCAGGTGGAGGCTATGTCCATGGCGGACACTATCGTTCTGATGAATCAGGGGGAAATTCAGCAAGAGGCGCCGCCGGATGTTATCTACCGCGAGCCCAGCAATTTATTCGTCGCCCAGTTTATCGGCTCACCCCCAATGAATGTAGGCGATCTGGGCATCGATGGGGTCAAGTTCGCCTTTCGTCCGGAAAGTGCGGTATTGTCCGAGCAGCCCGGGGACTTTCATTTTTCCATTAACGGGGTTATTGCAACGAGGGAAATGCTGGGTTCGGAAACGATCTATCAAGTCAGGGCGGAGGAACATTCCTATATGGTGAAATGCACCGAGGACCTGTTCACCGTTGACCAGAAAATTCATCTGGGAGTGGATGCTTCCAAAATTTATTTATTCGGAGCAGACGAAAAACGGATTCATGATGATCATGTCCGCTACACCGATTATATGAGAGCGCTGAGAGGGTTAAGCCATGGATAAACGCAAACTCTGGGAGACGCTCCGCCCGTATTTGTTGATTCTACCCGCCATGGCAGGCATATTCCTGTTCGTTCTGTACCCGGTCGTTTATTTAATCTACTTAAGCTTCTATAAATATAATCTGCTCAACAAAGATAAAAGCGTGTTCGTCGGTTTGGATAATTTCAAACAAATCATGGGCCGTGAAGACTTCTATATATCCGTCGGGAATACTTTCGTCTATACCTTGGGAGTCGTCTTCTTCACCATGATTCTGTCTCTGCTGATAGCCGTATGGCTGAACAAGAAGACCCGTTTCAACGCTCTGGTGCAAGCCGGGATCTTTACTCCGCACATTATTTCCATCGTCTCCATTGCCCTGGTCTGGATGTGGATGATGGAGCCCAGTCACGGCTTGCTTAACTTTATTTTAAAAGCAGTCGGTCTCCCGCCTTCCCAATGGCTGCAGAGCTCGGGAACAGCAATGATCTCCATCATGATCGTTTCCGTATGGCACAATATCGGTTACTTCACCTTAATCATTTTGGCGGCTCTCCAGAGTATTTCTCCGAGCATTTATGAGGCGGCCGCGCTGGACAATGCCAGCAGATATAAAGTTTTTTACAAAATTACTTTGCCTTTGATATCACCGCAGCTGTTTTTTATTTTGATCATTATGACAATCGGTTCCTTCAAAGTATTCGACACCGTAAGAATCATGACCGGCGGCGGTCCCAACAACGCTACGACAACGCTGGTCTATTACATTTATAAATTTAGAACAACCAATATCGGATACGCTTCCGCAACCGGAGTGATCCTGATGGTGCTCATTTCGATTCTAACCTTTGTCTATTTCCGGCTGCTGGCCAAGAGGGTGCATTATCAATGAGATCAAGATGCCAAACAAGGAGGTGCGTGAACAATGACCTTTGATCTCCATCTGATCCGGCGAGTACTCAATTTTGTATTGAAAGCGATCGTTTTGATCATATTTGTGTTTCCGTTTCTTTGGATGATTTCAACTTCGTTGCAGACGTTTGAGGAGACAATGGCGTTTCCGCCCACCTGGATTCCGGCTTGGCCTCAGTGGAAGAACTTTGCTGATGCGATGAGCGCCGGTCCGTTCCTTACTTACTTTAAAAACTCGGTCGTTATCACGTTCTCGATTATCGTTATTCAATTCATCGTAATGATTCCTGCCGCCTATGCTTTCGCCAAATATGAGTTCAAGAGCAAGAAGCTTCTGTTCGGGCTCGTTCTTCTGGCGTTCATGATTCCGGGGCAGGTCACCTTTATCCCCGTGTATCTGATGCTGGCCGACTGGGGGATCATCAATACGTTATGGCCGCAAATCATTCCGTTTATGTCCAATGCTTTCGGCATTTTCCTGCTGCGCCAGTATTTCATGCAGATTCCGCAGGAGCTTATCGAGTCCGCCAGGCTGGACAATGCCAGCGAGTTTAAAATCATTTGGAAAATTATGATACCGATGTCGATTCCCGCATTGGCCACTATCGCGCTATTCAGCTTCGTCAGCCATTGGAACGATTACTTCTGGCCGCTGGTGATGACGGATTCCTCGGCTGTCCGTCCTCTGACGATAGGAATCTCCATGCTTAGAGAGACGGAGGGAATAAGCAACTGGCATATTATTATGGCCGGTAACGTGGTGCTGGTGGTCCCGATCTTGATCGTCTATCTGTTCGCTTCCAAGCAAATCGTCCGGGCCTTTGCTTATTCCGGGATTAAGTAAGAAATCGAGAAGAGGGGGATTTTCTAATGAAGAAGAAATTATCCGCTATTTTATTGACCGCTGCAATGTCATCCGTTATGCTGGCCGGCTGCGGCGGGGGTTCCGCAGGGGAAAACAATGGAGGATCCGGGCCCAGTCCGGAAGCGAAGACGGAATCTCCCGGGGGTAAGACCACCGTTCAGTTCTGGCATTCCCTGGGAGGGAAAAATGGCGAGTACATAAGTGCCGCCATCGACCGCTTCAACCAATCCCAGGACAAGATTGAAGTGGTCGGCACGTACCAAGGCTCTTATGTGGAGACGGTAACCAAGCTTCAGCAGTCCGTCGCCGCCAAGACCGGCCCGGATATCAGCATGCTGGAGCGTGCTTATGTTCAGATGTTCGCGGACTCCGATGTGCTGGAAGACTTGAAGCCGTACCTGGAGAAGTCCGGCATGAGCCAGGATGATTTTGTCGCCGGTTTGATGGGGCACTCCGTCTTTAACGATCAGCTCGTTTCCCTGCCGTTAAACCGCTCCACCCCGATTCTGCATGTGAACAAAACGATGCTCGACGAACTTGGACTGGAGGTGCCCGGCACCTGGGGGGAGCTGAAAACGGTCGCTGAAGCCCTGGTGATTAAAGGAGGCGGTGAGAATGAACGTTACGGCCTGACGATGCCTTATGACACATGGTATCCTATGGCGATGATTACTCAGGCCAAGGGCAAATTCTTCAACGATGACAATACATCCACCGGATTTGAAGCGGAAGGGGTCAAAGTATTCAAGTTTCTTAAAGAGCTGCAGAATGCAGGCGCCCTGTATTATCCTCCGGCCCAGGATTCCGGCAACATCGTCAATCAGATGTTCGTCAACGGCAAGGTCGGGATGATGTTCCAGTCCACCGGTGTGATCGGCACCTTCTCGAGCAATGCGAAGTTCGATTATGTGACGGCCTTCCTGCCGAAGGACGAAGTGTATGCGACTCCTACGGGCGGGGCTAACATTGCGATGCTGTCCTCTTCCAAAAATAAAGACGCCGCATGGGAGTTCATCCACTGGCTGATGACCGACCCTCAGGGTTCCCTGCAGTTTATTCTGGATTCCGGCTATCTGCCCTTCACCAAGTCTATGGTAGAGTCTCAGCAGATCAAGGATCTCTGGGCGGAAAATCCGAACCGTAAAGTCGCATTCGAACAGCTTGAGCATGCCATTGACACGAATAAAGACGTAGCCTGGCCGCAGGTCGAGCAGGAGTTTTTCTCCGCCATACAGGCGATCATGTACGACAATAAAGATATAGAATCTACGCTTGCAACCTTTAAAAAAGAGACGGAACGGATTCTCGGCAACTAGCACGGATCCCGTTCCGAATGGAGAAGAGAGGAACTATACATGATAGAAATTCTTGAAAATCATAAATCCGTCGTTGTGTCCGGGCATCGGGGATACAAATCGGCTTATCCGGAAAATACGCTTCTTGCCTTCGAGCAGGCGATCCGATTAGGAGTGGATATGCTGGAGTTCGACCTGCGGTTGACCAGGGATCAGGAAATTGTCGTGATCCATGACGAAACGGTCGACCGGACGACGAACGGCACCGGGAGGGTAAGCGACTTTTCCCTGGCTGAGCTTAAGGAGCTGGATGCGGGAAGCTGGTTCGGAGACGAATTTGAAGGGTTGAAAATTCCGACTCTGCAAGAGCTGTGCGAGCTGCTTCAGGCATATCCGCAGACCCTCTTGAACGTTGAAATCAAACGCGGCCCCAACGCTAAAGAGGCGGCTGACCGGGCAATCGCCATGCTTGAAGAATACGGGTATCTTCCCCGCTGCGTATTCACCTGCTTCGATGCCGATGTGATCGCCCACATCTATGACACTTATCAATTGAGAACGCAGGGCTTCCCGGAACAACTGATGTTCAATTTCCGCCCGGGGCCGGGCGGAACCTTCAGTAAAATGTGGGCGGTAGGGATCAGTATGGAGCTGTTATCCCCGAAGACAGTGGAGGAGTTCCAAGCCATGGGCCTGCTGGCCTGGTGTTACTGTCCTGACAACGACAAGCAAGTGTATTACGCATTGGGCTGTGGAGCCACTCTAATGACCTGCAACGATCCGCTGCCGGCTCTGCGCATACGCAGCCAGATGGGAACTCATCAGTAAAGCGAGCAAAACCATACTCAGCGCTCATACCGTTTTTAATCGGCCGGTCCTGGCAAGATGCCCGGCCGATTTTCCCGTATAACGGAGCATGATATTTACTTAGTCTAGTCACCTTCCAAGCGCTTGGTTATACCCGCTTCCTGACAGCATCCTGCCGAAAGTTAGGGATAATTTTACTCGGCTAATATGGCACAGTTGAAGAGGGAATGGTACAATAAGGGGAATGGACAATCGATCATCGGCCATCCCTGATTGTCGATGAAAACCGGATCAACCGGAGATAACAGATAAGAGAGAAAATTAAACCGACACCTCTGAACGGCGGTAAGGCTCTGAAACCTTATTCAAGAGATTAGCCGCTGTCGGAAAGAAAGTCATTGTAACTAGCAAGGAATGGGAAGAGCCTGTTTCCAGCGATTACGTGATAGTCAATCCCGCAGTCCTATCCGGACTGGCGATGACAGGCGGTCATGGAGACAGTGCTGGCAATAACAATGTAGGGGGATTACTTATGACGACTAAGAGTCAATTGGAACAACTAGCGATTAATACGATTCGAACACTCTCCATCGATGCGGTGGAGAAGGCTCAATCCGGCCACCCTGGTATGCCCATGGGGGCTGCACCTATGGCTTACAAGCTGTGGTCGAAATTTATGAATCACAATCCCGCCAATCCGGAATGGTTCAACCGTGACCGGTTCGTGCTGTCTGCGGGACATGGCTCCATGCTGCTATATAGCCTCTTGCATCTGTTCGGATACGATCTGTCCATTGACGATCTGAAGAATTTCCGTCAATGGGGAAGCAAGACTCCGGGGCATCCGGAATACGGACATACTCCCGGAGTAGAGGCTACGACCGGCCCTCTGGGACAGGGAATCGCCATGGCAGTCGGAATGGCGATGGCTGAGGAGCATATGGCGGCTGTCTATAACCGGGATAACTTTAGCATTGTGGATCATTATACTTACGCCATTTGCGGAGACGGGGATTTGATGGAGGGCATCAGCAGCGAAGCCGCTTCGTTGGCCGGACATCTGCAATTGGGCAAATTGATTGTTCTGTACGATTCCAACAATATTTCTCTCGATGGAGAATTGAATCTGTCCTTCTCCGAGAATGTGCTGCAGCGTTTCGAAGGGTATGGCTGGCAGGTGCTCAGAGTTGAGGACGGCAATAACCTGGAGGAAATTCATGAGGCGATCGCGGCAGCGCGTGCAGACTATCGTCCGACCCTTATTGAAGTGAAGACGGTCATTGGCTTCGGAAGTCCTAACAAAGGCGGTACTTCGGCCGCTCACGGTACTTTCTTGGGCAAGGACGAAGTGCAGTTGACCAAGAAGGTCTATGAATGGCATGAGGAAGAGGATTTCTTCGTCCCGGATGTAGTGCGGGCCCACTTCGAGGAGATGAAGCAGCAAGGAATCAAGAAGGAAGAAGCTTGGAACGAGCTGGTAGCGGAATACAAGAAAGCTTATCCGGAGCTGGCGGCTCAATTCGAGCAGGCGGTTAAGGGAGAATTGCCGGAAGGCTGGGATGCCGATCTGCCGGTGTATTCCCCTGAAGACAAGGCTATTGCCACCCGCAAAGCTTCGGAGAACGCCTTGAATGCTATCGCCAAGAACGTGCCTGCGCTGATCGGAGGCTCTGCGGATCTGGAGAGTTCGACATTTACGCATATCGCATGCAGCGGGAACATGACTGCCGCAGACAACGGCGGCCGCAATATTTATTACGGCGTTCGCGAGTTCGGAATGGGGGCGGCCGTTAACGGAATGGCGCTTCATGGCGGAGTCCGGCCTTACGGCGGAACGTTCTTCGTCTTCTCGGATTATTTGCGCCCGGCCATTCGTCTGGCTGCACTGATGAAGCTTCCGGTTATCTACGTGTTCACCCACGACAGTATCGGAGTAGGGGAAGACGGGCCTACCCATGAGCCTATCGAACAGCTTGCCGCACTTCGCTGTATGCCGGGAATCACTGTGCTTCGTCCGGCGGATGCCAACGAAACAAGCCAGGCTTGGCGTTATGCGGTTGCGAACAAAGAAGGCCCGGTGGCTCTAGTTCTTACCCGTCAAGGAGTGCCTAACCTGGAAGGAACTGCGGAACTGGCCAAGGACCATCTGTCCAAAGGAGCTTACGTATTGGCGGATGCGCCGGACGGCAAGCCTCAGGCGATCCTGCTGGCTACCGGTTCGGAGGTCAGCCTGGCTATGGAAGCCCGCAAGCAGTTGGCCGAGCAAGGAATCGGCGTGCGCGTCGTAAGCATGCCAAGCTGGGAGCTCTTCGAGAAGCAATCCCAGGAGTATAAAGATTCCGTCCTGCTCCCGGATGTCAAAGCCCGCCTGGCTGTCGAGATGGCTTCTTCCCTTGGCTGGCACAAGTATATTGGCGACCAGGGAGATACGCTATGCATCGACCAATTCGGCGCTTCGGCTCCAGCCGGCATCATTATGAAGGAATACGGCTTTACGGCTGACAACGTAGCGGCTAAAGTTAAAGCTTTATTGAAATAAACCGAACAGGCAGCCGTAATCCGGCTGCCTGTTAATCCATATGTGAAGGAAAGTTTCGGGAGGAGCGGCTGTCTCCTCTACCTGTCTTTTTCGATCCTGCGGCCTATCCATTCCTCATAGCATTGAATGACCGAGCACAAGTCTTGATCGCCCAGTCCTTTGCTCAGGGCCATCTGGTATAACGTGGAGGCGGAATGGAGCAGGGGAAGGGGCAGTTGAAATTTGGAGGTTTGATCGGCGGCCAGCAGCAGATCCTTAAGCATGAGCTGCAGGGAGAACTGTACGTCGAAATTGCGGTCTATAATCTTCGTCCCTTTCAGCTCGGCTTGTCTGCTGTTGGCAGCGCCCGACGTGACGATGCCGAGGAATTTCTCGGGGTCCAGATTGGCTTTGGCGGCCAGTGCCATTCCTTCAGCCAATGCCAGCGCATTGATGCCGACGATGGTATTGTGGGCAAGCTTCGTATAAGAGCCGGAACCGGATGGCCCCATGTATACAGCCTTGCTGCCCAAGGTTTCGAACAGATCGGCATGCTCCCGGAACACCTCTTCCTTCCCGCCTACCATAAATACCAAAGTTCCATCGATTGCGGCCGGCTTGCTGCCGGTTACCGGCGCGTCGAGGAAATCGCCCCCGCGCGCAGACATTTCCGCTTCTATCCGGCGGCTTGTTTCCGGGGCAACGGTGCTGCAGTCAATCACGGTCAGACCGGGATGGGCGCCCTGCATAATTCCTTCCTCATCGAAGGTCAATTTCAACAGGACTTGATCGTTGCTTACATTGGTGAAGAGAACATCGGCCGAGCGAGCGGCTTCGGCAGGTGTGGCGGCCCACTTGGCCCCCGCTTCCAGCAGCTTCTCCGCTTTGGAAGGCGTACGATTATATACAGTAAGGGGATAGCCTTGCTTCAATAAATTCGAGGCCATAGGAAATCCCATGGTTCCCAGGCCGATAAATCCGATTGATTTCATGATCCGGTTCACCTCTTCCGCATATTTGCCTTTATTTTAGCATTAGAGGCGTCTTGCGAAAACTATAAGAGCAGGATTGCAGCGATATTTAAGATACTGTATCTGACAGGCAGGCTTTCGGAGGTCAGTATGCATGTGGGATAGCTTACCGATAGCCTCGTCGCCCGTCAACTTGCATTTCCTTGCATCAGCCAGTATTCTTAGCATATGAATACATCCGCTTTAGAGCTAACTACAAGGAGGATAACCATGAGTTCGAAACTTCATTTTGACTACAGCAAAGCACTGCCTTTCTTCGGCAGACATGAGTTGGATAATATAGCGGCATCCGTTCGTTTGGCCCATGACCAACTGCATCAGGGAACCGGTGCCGGCTCGGATTATTTGGGCTGGATCGACCTTCCCGTTAATTATGATAAAGAAGAATATGCTCGCATACATAAAGCGGCCAAGCAAATCCAATCGGACTCCGATGCGCTCGTCGTTATCGGAATCGGGGGCTCCTATCTCGGTGCGCGTGCGGCGATCGAGATGCTGTCTCACTCCTTCTATAATCTGCTGCCGAAGGATAAGCGGAAGACACCGGAGGTTTACTTCGTAGGCAACAACATCAGCTCCACCTATGTCACTCATCTTCTCCAGCTTCTCGAAGGCAAGGACATTTCCGTCAACGTCATTTCCAAATCCGGAACGACGACGGAGCCGGCTATAGCCTTCCGGATTTTCCGCGAGCTGTTGGAGAAGAAGTACGGCAAGGAAGAAGCCCGCAAGCGGATCTATGCCACAACGGACAAGGCCCGCGGCGCATTGAAGAAGCTGGCGGACGAGGAAGGCTACGAATCGTTCGTCATTCCCGACGATGTAGGCGGCCGTTACTCCGTACTGACTGCCGTAGGCTTGCTGCCGATTGCGGTAGCCGGAATCGACATCGATGCCATGATGCAAGGCGCTGCCGATGCCCGGGAGGCTTACTCCAATCCGGACTTGAACGAGAATGAAAGCTACCAGTACGCTGCCGTGCGCAACATATTGGCCCGCAAAGGTAAAGGCATCGAGCTGCTCGTCAATTACGAGCCGTCCCTCCACTTTGTTTCCGAATGGTGGAAGCAATTATTCGGCGAGAGTGAGGGTAAGGATTACAAAGGAATTTACCCGGCCTCCGTCGACTTCTCGACCGACCTGCATTCGATGGGACAATTCGTCCAGGAAGGGACGCGCAATTTGTTTGAAACCGTCATTCAAGTGGCTAAAGTACCGGAAGAGATCGTGATCGGTACAGACAAGGACGATCTGGACGGTTTGAACTTCCTAAGCGGAAAGACGATGGATTTCGTCAACAAGAAGGCTTTCGAAGGAACGATGCTTGCCCATACCGATGGACAAGTTCCCAATCTGATTGTCACGCTGCCGGATATGTCGCCATATACGTTCGGCTACATGGTGTACTTCTTCGAGAAGGCTTGCGGAATCAGCGGCTACCTGCTCGGCGTCAATCCGTTCGACCAGCCGGGAGTGGAGGCTTACAAGAAGAACATGTTCGCTCTGCTCGGCAAACCGGGCTATGAGAAAGAGAAAGCGGAGCTGGAGGCCCGTTTGAACGGCTAATTAAAGGTTTTCGGTCATCCGGTGTTTAACAGGTTTCGCCAATAGGGAGACCTTGAAGGGCGATTCATTCCACTCAGGGGATGGGTCGCTCTTTTGTCTATATGATCTATGAGAAAGGCGCGGGGACAGGGGAGGAATCCTCGGAGCCGGGATACCGTTAGCTTTCGGAGGAAGAGTTGAGGAAACGGAGGGATCAGGGCTGATGCTTGCTCAATACAAGACCGTTAAACAATATGGCGCTAAGGAAATTGTGATCAAAAAATCGCGCTTTATCGGCCACGCCAAACCGGTGCAAAGCGAGGAGGAGGCTCTGCAATTCGTAGAGGCCATCCGTAAGGAGCATTGGTCGGCCACGCATAATTGCTGGGCATATGTAGTCGGAGAGCGGGACGAATATCAGAAGCAATCCGATGATGGGGAGCCTAGCGGAACGGCCGGAAAGCCTATTCTGGAAGTGATCAAAAATCAGGGGCTGAAAAATGCCGCCATCGTGGTGACCCGCTACTTCGGCGGAATCATGCTGGGGGCCGGGGGACTGATCCGCGCATACACGGACGGAGCGGTGGCGGCGATCGAGGCCGGCGGACCGGTATATAAAGTGCTGCACCAGGAAGTGTATGTGGAGATAGACTATCATTGGCTGGGGAAAGTGGAGAACGAACTTCACATGAAAGGCATTGTCCGCGGGGAATCGAATTTTACCGATAAGGTTTCTCTTCTGTGCCTTCCCCTTCTGGAGCAGACGGATTCTTTCGTAGACTGGATGACGGATCTGACCCAAGGTCAGGCTGCGATTAGCAAAGGGGAAGCATTATACCGCGAATATGATGAACTGCCTGATTAACTGGATGATGCCCGATAACCGATAGCGGAACTCTGGCGCCGGATAGTGTAAATCAGGGCAGGTCTTTATGTGAAAGATCCGTGCGATGCCTGAATCTAAAGCGAAACTGCAGGTCTTTTCGCGAAAGGCCACGTCTCGCCTGAATCTAAAGCGAAACTGCAGGCTTTGCAACTGCAGGTCTTTTCGCGAAAGGCTGCGTCCGTGCCTGAAACTAGAGCAAAACTGCAGGTCTTTTTACGAAAAAGCCGCGATACGTCTGAATCTAAAGCAAAACTGCACGTCTTTGAAGCGGATTTTGTGAAATTGCGCCATTTTGTCCAAAAAGACCTGCACAATTGAGCGTCTTTTGCCCTTTTTGGAGATAAAGGCCGGATTTTAATGTACTTTTGTTCGTCTTTTGCAACACGTCCATGTTCGTGATGGGCGGGTGCTTTGGCGAATCCGGTAAATCTATCACAAGGAAGATAAGATGCGCAAATAGTTAGGTTTACTCTTCCATAAGAAAATTAGCCGCTCCATCGCCAAATCACTAACAATCTTACCTGCACTATTGCTTGTCATTTGCGGATTTCGCCTATATTCCTTCAAAAGATCTGCGTTTCTGCTGGTCATTTTGTAACGCTGTTTGACGCTTTCTGCCAACGGATTCAATCGGCTTCTTGCCGTTTTTTGTCCATATTTTTAGCAGATATAGTCATTTTTAGGCCGGGCCTGTTCATAAACTGTACTGTGTCGAGGTTTGTACCGATAGCCAAATACCAATCCAAAGGAGGAGTTGTCGGTGATAAGAGGATTCGCCAAATGGTCCGGGATCGTCTTCTTGCTGTTGGGGATTTTCGGATTTTTCATCAAAGAATTGCTGAATTTTATCCACTTCGATGCAGTACATAATGCGATTCATCTCCTGATCGGAGCTTGGGGGCTGTGGGCGGCGAAGAAGGAATCCCATGCCGCTCTGTACGCCAAAATTGTCGGAATCGTTTATTTGATCATCGGCTCTTTGGGAGTTTTCTCTCCCAGTCTGTTTGGAGTGATGGACCTGCAGATGGCCGAAAGCATTTACCATCTCCTCGTCGGTGCGGCAGGCACCTACGTCGGATTTGTTCTCGCCGAGCCGAAATCCGGCATGAAAAAAGCGATCTAACGGCATGGTGCTTGCAGAAATCAGCAGCAGTACAGCAGTGACCCCGCTTTCCTTCCCTTAACCGGAGAGCGGGGTTCTATTGTTTCGCGTCAGATTTGCCGCCTTTTCGCCAGGAGCCCTAGCGTTATCCCTGGTCCGGCATTAATTTGACATAGCAGGTGCGGCTTCGGGGGCCGTCAAAATCGCAAAAATAAATCCCCTGCCACCGCCCGAGAAGCAGTTTTCCCTGGTCGATAATGACGGTTTGGGAAGAACCGACCGTCATAGCCTTAAGATGGGATGCCGTATTCCCTTCTATATGACGATACCCGGGATGGTTCCAGGGATAAACCTCGTCCAGGCGAAGCAGCACATCATGCTTGACATCCGGGTCCGCATTTTCGTTAATGGTAATGCCGGCTGTCGTATGCGGACAATAAACGACGGCAAGCCCTTGCCGAATACCGGAATCGCGAATCAGGCGTTCAATGCGGTCTGTAATCTCCAGCATCTCGTCACGTTGTCTGGATTGAATGGTAAAGGAATGAATCATCGTGGAAAAGTCCTCCTCGCGGCAATTTTATTTTCAGTATACCAGAACATGACGGGCCATTAACGATCTCCCGGTTTGGAAAAATGACTTCAGTAGCGATTTTTAAGCTTGGGCGTGGTACAATGAAACCATACCGAAAGGGAAAGGATGACTGCGGAATATGAGCGACAAAGTAGCCAGCGAGGTCGAACAAATGCTGGAAGCGATTAAATCGAAGCTTAGGGTGGCCACGGGCTCGGCTATTAAGGCCAGCCATTTTGACTACAATAAATATGAAGATTTGGTCGATATTCATGATCTGGTGATGAGCAAGAACAATTTCAGCGTCAGCGAGATGGATGCCATTGTTATGGAATTGGGGAAGCTGCGCAAGGAAAACTGATCCATCGAAACCAAACCAAAGGCTCCCTTCCGATTGGAGGGAGCCTTGCGATTTTATTATTAAGAAATCAGCTTCAGCCCGATCGCTGCGGATAGAACCATTGCGATAAACACGATGCGCAGAACGCTCTTGGACTCTCCGTATATAAACATTCCGACCAAGGCGCTGCCTACCGTGCCAATTCCGGTCCAGACCGCATAAGCGGTGCCCATGGGAATGCTGTTCATCGCGAGCGACAAGAACAGGAAGCTGAGAGTAAAGCCCCCGATCAAATAAAGAAACGATTGCCAGTTGCGGTTGCGATTCACCTTGTTAATTCCGGTGACCCCAACAACCTCGAAGCTTCCGGCCAGAATGAGAAACAGCCAACTCATCAGACTTTCGCCCCCTCTTCAGCATCATCCGTTTCTTTAGTAATTAATTTCAATCCGATAATGCCCGTTAACAACAGCAGAATGAGCAGAACTTTCGCCCATTTGAACGGTTCCCCGAATACGAGAAATTCCATTAACACCGTTCCTGAAGTCCCCAGTCCGGTAAATACGGCATAAACCGTTCCGACGGGCAATCTCTTGCTTGCCAGAATTAATAATCCAAAACTGACAATAATAGCTATAGCTGTACCGGCCCATTCCAGCCAAGTGTTGGCGTGCTTAAGACCGACTACCCAGCCGACTTCGAATAGCCCGGCGATAAGCACATAAGCCCAATTTCGATTCATGGACCGTTCCCTCCTTATGATGTGATGTTGCAGCAGATCCGGCGGTAACGAAAAATGTAAATCTTTAAACCGTCACTGCCCGGGATTCAGGGCCTTCCAATAGATAAACCAGGAAGCATTCAGCCGTTTGGCAAATCTTTCGCGGCCGCCATACAGCATTTCCACAAGGACGCTATCCATCAATCCGATGAAAGCGACAGCGGCCCGTTCGGCTCCGACCGGTTGGATGTTTCTGTCGAGGATAGCTTTTTCAAATATAGGGATCATTAATCCTTCCAGATTATCTAAATAAGTGTAGACATACACCATTACTTCCTCATACAGATGAGTGGGGGGGAAGAAGATCGTTCTCAGCCAAAACCGGGACTTATCGTTATGCTCGAATCGCTCCTGATATTGGACAAGCAGCGAATACAGCCGATCTCCCAAGGATGCCTCAGCCGAGGACTCGATAAAATTCACGACAAACAAAAATTCATCGCGTGCCACATCCTCAATGACGCTTAAAAAAAGATCGTCCTTCCCTTTGTAATGTGCATAAATGGAAGGTTTCTTGATCCCCACATCTGCGGCAATGCTGGTTAGCGACGCCCCTTCGTAACCGTCCTTCGCAAAATGAGTGAGAGCCGCTTCTTTAATCCGTTCCGAAGTCACAGCCAACCTCTCCCTTCCTACCGGTCGTTAGGTTGAATTCTCTCACAGCTCCGCCCGATTGTCAATACGAAAAAATATAAAGTTCATTAATGACTAACGGAATATAATTAAAGTACCTTTTTGCAGATCGATCCGTTCTGATGACAGTTTCGAGCATACAACAAAATTCATAATTTAGAAGAGTGCTCCACGCATGATCCGCCATTAATCGACTTAATTATTCTCGTATAAGAAAGACTTGCACATTTGTGAAAAATTATTGACTATAATCGATATCGAAGATAGAATTCACTTATCGATATTAACATTTTTTACCGATTAAGGGGGGGCGAAGGTGAACGCCAGCACCAACAGACCGAAGAAAATAGCGGCAATCGTCACGGAATACCGGCATAATTCTCATGCCGAGGTAATCGTCGGACGGCTGCTTGGTGATATGGGCTACCAGCCGAGTGTTGAAGTCGTTTCTCTATATACGGACCAGGTGCCGGTGAACGATATGAGCAGAGAGGTCGCAGCCCGCTGCGGAATCCCGATTTATCCGACGATCGCGGAGGCCGTCCGTGCGGGACATTGCCAGGAACCGATCGATGGGGTGGTCATTATCGGGGAACACGGGGATTATCCGATGAACGAACGGGGGCAAATGATGTATCCGCGGCGGCGTTTTCTTGAGGAGACGCTTGTTACGCTGGATTATCTCGGTCTGGCGGTGCCGATTTTTTCCGATAAGCATCTCGCCTATAACTATAATGACGCCGTATGGATGTTCAGCCAGCTGAAAGCGCGGAAGATTCCGTTTATGGGAGGCTCGTCGATTCCTCATTGCGACCACATTCCAACGTTCAATGAACAGAACCTGCGGTCTTTGCGGGAAATTCTCGTTATCAGTTCGGGCGGACTTGAAGCTTATGGCATCCATGCGATGGAGGTGATGCAGTCTCTGGCCGAACGAAGAGAGGGAGGGGAAACCGGCGTCCGGTCGATTCGGCTGCTTGGCGGCTCCGGCGATGAAACGTGGAGCGCGATGGATCGGGGAGAATGGCCGGAGGACCTTCTTCTGCAAGCATTGAAAGCGATTCCCGGAGTGCCCGATGCGCATCCAAGAGAATTGGAGCCTGAGCCGGCCTTGTTCATTGTAGACTATATGGACGGCACTAAAGGCTATATTATTCAGTTCAAGCGGCTCGTCGAGCAGTGGAGCTTTGCGTTCCGCAACGGGCAGGGCCGGGTGACGGCGGCGCTGTGCGACAGTGATTTGGAGAGGCCTTTCGCACATTTTGAAAGACTGACCCGGATGATCGAAAATTTCATCATAAGTGGCAAAGAGCCGTTTCCTCCGGAGCGCATCCTTCTCACGACCGGAATGATCAGTTTCGCGATGGACTCTTTATTTGAAGGCAGGAAGCTGGAAACCCCGTGCCTCGGCATTACATACCGATTATAATGTCTGGTTGCAGTGCAGTCATGTCCGAAGATACAGCGATAGCTTGATGCTAAATTTCATATAGAAGAAGGTGATTTCATTGAACATGCTGCAGAATAAAGTCGTGCTCATTACCGGATGCTTAGGCATGCTGGGACGTTCGGCGGTTGCAATGTTCCTGGAACGGGGGGCGTTCGTATATGGCTGCGACTGCCTGCCCCCGGATCAATTTTCCGAAAAAGAACGGTGGTTGGAGCAATACGGCGAACACCGTTTGGTGTATAGGCAGGCGGACATGTGCGACGAATCGGAAGTAAGGGCGCTTGTCGAGGATGTTGAGCGCCGCTTCGGGAGGCTGGACGGCACTTATCACAACGTCTATTCTAATGGCTGGAAGCCGATTCTCGAAATGTCCCTGGAGGAGTGGGAATACGGCATAAGAGGCACGCTCACGAGCACGTTCCTGCTGAATAAATATGCTCTGCCTCTGCTTATTCGATCCGGAGGGGGCTCGATTGTCAACACGTCCTCGATCTTGGGGCAGGTCGTTTCGCAGGGCTGTACCGCTTACGGGGCGGCCAAGGCAGGCGTTAACCAGTTAACGCGGGTAATCGCGGCAGACTACGCACAATACGGCATTCGAGCCAACGTGATCATGCCCGGAAATTTCCGTTCCAAGGAATTATTGGCTCTGGAATCTGAACAGGAGAAGGCGGCCATCCGGCGTTGCACATGGCTCGGCCGTTCAGCGGAAGCGGAGGAGATCAATGAAGTGGCCGCCTTCCTGTTGTCGGACGCTTCTTCCTACGTGACCGGTTCGCTCTATCAAGTAGACGGAGGTTTTCATTGAATGCCGAGCATGGTTTGCCCGTTCGTTTAAGTACGATGGTCGGATGCTTTGGAACGTTGCTGTTTAGCGAATGAGCGTAGGGCCATTACGTACAAAGGGATGGAAACCAGATCCAAGGGGACGATGAAAAATGATAAAAACGCCCGGCTGCATGGAGAAATAAATGGAAGGCAGGGGATGGATTGTGAAGTCATTTCTTTATCAGGAGCATACGAGGGAAGAAATAAATAGGATGGCCCGGGAAGGATACATGGCTGTCGTAGCGCTGGCCGCGACGGAGCAGCACGGCCCGCATCTGCCTGTATCCACGGACTGTCTGATTGGCGAATATGTGGCCATTCAGGCAGTGGCATCTGCCGCCCGGGAAGTGCCGCTGCTGCTCTGTCCGCTGCTATCTATCGGCTGTTCAGATCATCATCTGCGTTTCGGCGGAACGTTGTCTTTCTCATCCGCTACTTATTTGCACATGCTTCGCGACATAGGGGAAAGCCTCGTACGCGGGGGCTTCCGCAAAATTGCGTTTCTGAATGCTCACGGGGGCAATGAGCAAATTATGCATCAGACGGCAAACGATCTGGCCGTGAAGCATCCGATCTGGACGGCTTCAGCCTCCTATTGGAATGTCTCGCGTGAGGCACTGGAAGCGGAGAATGCCAAAGAGGTCGGTATGGTTCCGGGACATGCCGGCGGTTTCGAAACCGCTATTGTTCTGGCCTTGCGGGAGCAATTGGTTGATTCGATCCATGAGGCCGTTTCGGCCGATCATTCGCCACGCGCATGGATTCATTCCGGACCGCCGGGTACGTTCATCGGCCGGCATCAAGAGCTAACCGGAATGGATGGCTATACCGATACCCCGCATCTGGCAACCGCAGAACGGGGGCTTCGCTATATAAACGCGATTTGCGCCGGCGTAGCGGATTGGCTGATCAAGACTTATCGTTCGATGGAACAGGGAGAGAAAAGCATGAAGCCTTCATAGAATCTGTTCGATGAAACAGCCGGAATTTATAATAGATAGCCGCAGACTCCTGGCGGCTTCTACACGCAGCAAAAATTGCCCCGATTATGTGCAGTCTGCGGATAATCGGGGATTTATTCATCTAAGCTGACAATATACTTTGTTACTCAATTCTTCACAGGAACGTTTAATCCAATCGTGCACTCCCCCCCATATTTCCCCTGTAATACGGACAACGGGGACCGATATGCTGACGGATGCAACGGTGCGGCCATCCGCATCACGCACGGCGCCGGCGACGCAGTGCACACCGTCAACGGTTTCTCCCATGTTGTAGCCGAAGCCTTGCTGGCGGACTTTCTCGAGTTCCTTGAGCAGATCGGAGAAAGTGGAGATCGTCTTGTCGGTTACTTTCTCCAGTTCATCATTCGGATAAAGCTCGCGAAGCTCTTCCATCGACAGATCCGCTAGAAGCACTTTCCCTGAAGCTGTTGCATGCAGAGGCAGGTGGGTTCCGATACTCGGGGTGAAGCGAAGGGCGTGCTTGCTCACCTTTTCCCCGATGTAAAGAAGATTATTGCCCGCTCTAATGGCCAAGCTTGTTGTCTCATTCAGATCGTCGATAATTTTGTCCGCGATTTGGCTGAATTCGCCAGTTAAGCTGGAATTGCGCATATAGCCGGAACGAATCGTGAAGAGCTTATAGCCGATTCGGAATTGTTTACCGGAACGGTCGGTCTCCAGATAGCCCCTGCTCAGCATATTTTGCAGGATCAAATAGGTGCTGCTTGGCGGCATGTTCAGAGATTTGGATATTTCCGTGAGATTATAGGTTTCCTTATCGCCTGTAAAAAGTTCAAATATATCGAGCACTCGATCCGCAGATTTGACCTTGGGCGTTTGCGAACTCATATTGGATAACACCTTTTCTTCGAAAATAATTCATAAATATGAAACTGTTTAGATTTTACTGTATTCCGAAGCGAATGTCGATATCCGATGGTTCTTCTATATACGAAGCTTTCATTATACTTGTCTGTTCGGATGACATAGAATGAGGCCGCACCCCAAATCGATAGGATGCGGCCTTGCTTTGTGCCGATATAAGATGTACAGCCGTCAGGATGACGAAAAAAAGCCTTAGATGCCATTTCTGCAGCTTCCCAGCGTCCTACGCCCCGGCGGCTTTCCATCTCGACAGGGTGGGCAATTGCTCCTGCAGAATGGCGCGTGCCTGCTGCTCCGGCATGCCGGTTTCTTTCATATAAGGGACGCAGATTTCGATCATTTGCTCCATCGTTAGTTCCGGTTGCTTGAACTCTCCGTTCTCATAGCAATAGAGACAGAATTCTTCATTGACGGTCCCGTCCATTTCCCTGGCCCTTTGTTGTTCCTCCATGGGCATTCCGCAGCTTTGGCAGTAACTGGCTTTCATTCTTAATTCCTCCTTATAACGTTGTTAGGTTTAAAACAGGATTTCATGCCGGTCCAAGGGGCTCTGCTCCCGGGAAAGAGCCCCGAAGTTCCGTGCGTTCAAGAATCGGACTAAAGACGGACTCCAATTATTGCAACCGATCCTATAGCTCCAGTTTAACCGGCAATGATGACAACGTTATGTCAACGTTTGGAGATCGTCCTGGATGATATGTTGGAATGCTCATATACACTCACTATGCCTGCGGCTGTTTCCCGGATTCGCCGGCGAATCTTGTCCGGGGCGATCACCTCCACTTTGTCCCCGAAGCCGAGGATGAAGCCGTACAGCCAGTCACTCTCGGGATAGTCGGCTTCCACGACGAAAGCCCCTTCTTCAGTCTCTTGGAGCGACCACGGATCGAACCATTCCTCGGCCAAGCCTCTAAGCTCAGGCTGGAACTTTAGAATAAGCCGGATTTTATTGGCGGGGTCGTGCCATTCCTTCTCCCAGGGCAGCTGATCGGGCTGGATGTTCCGGCGTCGAAATGTTTCGGTGAGAACCTCTATGTCTTTCATCCGTATAACTTTGAAGAGGCGGAAATTATCTCTGGTGCGGCAATAGGCGTACAGATACCATTTCTGCCCCTTGAAAACAAGAGTATGCGGCTCCGCTTCCCGTCGGGAGACTTCTCCGTTTGCGCTTCGGTAAGTAAATCGGATGACTTTGGAGGTAAGGGCGGCCTCCTGGAGAGCAGAGGTTCTTTCTTTATATCCCGGATCTTTGTCCCAAGGGCTGTAATCGATAAACAAATGGGAGGTTTTCGATTCAAAGCTTTCGAATTCGTTATCGCGAATCATCGTTTTGATTTTCTCCAGTGCCCGGGCGGCTTGGTCGTCTCTATACGAAGAAGAAACGCTTTGTAGAGCAACCGTGATGGAGGCCAACTCGTCCTGTGTCCAGACGTTCTTATCCAGCTTAAAGCTTTCCACAATACCTATTCCGCCATTAAGGCCGGGGTAACTGACGATAGGTATGCCTGCCAGATTAATGGCCTCGATATCCCGATAAATCGTTCTCGGGGATACCTCGAACATTTGAGCCAATTCCTTGGCCGGAATTTTCTTGCGATTCATAAGAATCATCGTAATGGCCAGAAGCCGGTCTAATCTCATGGATAACCCTCCCGTCGGGCTGTTCTCCCGGTGATTGCAAGTATCCATAGTATAGCAAAGTCGTCCCTGTAAAGGGAGCCGCAAGGCGGAGCAAGTGGGCCGGGACAAACGGACTATCTCCTTATAAAAGTACGAAGCAGATGCCGCTGAAAATTGCGGCGAATGTAGGAAGACATTAAACAGCGGGGGTGCTATCCTATGGGCTATCCTCGGTGCATGATTAATTAGCCGGTTTCCGGTTGAACTAACACATACATATATCTGTCCATATCGGTTGGAAGAAAAAAAGCAGAATGGGGGAGATGCATTTATGGCGAATGATGCGTTAAGCACTTTGAGCTGGTGGAGGAAGGCGCGCCTGGGGATTAGGGCGGCTTTGGAAGCCGTCTACGGATGGGGCCAAAAGCTGATGGAGAAGTATCCCGTTCTGGGGAAGGTCTACGTCCTTTATTGCTGGATGGCGCTCGCCGTTCTGGTGTTGAGCCTGATTTTGTTCCCGGATTCCCGTAAGATGGCCGTTCAGTTCTTATGGTCGTTCTATGTCGTGATTCAATTCTGGGTATTGTGTCGGGGGAAAACCATCTCTTGGAAAAAATATATGATTTTTTTCCTGAGCGGAGCTTATTTCGTTACTCCCTTTACGGCTCTGGTTGTAACGGAGCTGACTGACTGGCTCGGGGGAGTGACCACCATGCAATTTTGGAGCCAGGCTATCCTCACCCCTATTGCCGAGGAGTTATTCAAGCTAATTCCCTTGGCGGTCTATCTGTTTCTGTCACGGCGGGCTTCATCACTAAGCTTAAGTGATTATGCCCTGATTGGGGCGGCTTCGGGGGCGGGATTTCAGTTTATGGAGGAAGCAACCCGCAGGCTGACGACAGGGGGCCTTTTTGAATACGGTTATTCGTGGCTGGGAGGGCAGACGCTTCACTGGAATTTGTTCGATTTGTTTCCAGGTTATTTGAAAGAAAGTTATTTCCCCTTGAACATGACGGTCAGTCATGCTGTACATACGTCTATGATTGCGTTATCCATCGGGTTTGCGGTAAGATTTTTTCAACGAATCGGGCATTATAGTCACTTTATTCCGGTGTTTTTCTTTGCATGGGGAACGTTGGACCATGCCATGTTCAACGGCCAATACGGCATGCCGGAATGGCTGCGGAAGTTTCATGGCTTGCTGGGCAGCGGGTTTTCGACTAAACCTTTGTTTCTGTTAATGCTGGCGGCCGCCATTATTCTTGACTACTGGATGCTGAACAAGATGGTCAAGCAGCTTCCGCTATTGGCGGGTGAAAAGGTGCTGAACCCTCTATCCGAGCTTTGGAGAATGGGCAAGGCGCTCTTTACCGAGAGAGGCAGAGCAGGGGTATTGATGCATTTTTACAGGGAGAGGAAGGAGCTCGGGTTTACCCTGCTGTATGGAAGGTCCGAAGCGAAAGAGCTTCTGCCGTCGTTGCGGAAGACGGTATACAAGTTTTACAAACCGTTAATCGTCGCTTCGGGGCTGCTTGCGATCCTTCTGTTTTTGAAAGATGCTGCGCTCGGGGCGACAGGCTCGGAGAACGCTTGCTTCGCTTGTCTGTTCGATGACCTCCAGAGATGGTGGGACCGGCTCGAATGGTATGAGCAAGGGGCGGTGGTGCTGATCGCTTTCGCGACTGCACTGCTTTTCGTCGAGTTCTGGCCTGCGGTAGGAATGGCACTGACCGTTAGCAGTGTTGCGGGAAGCGGGCAGGAGATAGCGGCGAATATTCGCGACCCGAAGCGGATGCTCTCACCTTCCGTTGCCATAGCCCTGGGGACTGAGCTTGTTATAAACCGGATCCCGATTGGCCGGCTTGGCCCATGGCTACAAGCGCGATTGCAGAGATTCGCCGACAATGTCATGAATACCGGGGCGGGTAAGAAAGCGAAGGACCCGCTTGCGCCGAATGCCGGCCATCAAGGCCCCGGCGCCGGTCGCAGCCACGATACGCCGGAAGCCGGAGCCGGCAGCGGCGGCAAGGGCGGCGACGGCAGCGGCGGCAAGGACGGCGACGGCAGCGGCGGCAAGGACGGCGACGGCAGCGGCGGCAAGGGCGGCGACGGCAGCGGCAGCAAGGGCGGCGACGGCAGCGGCGGCAAAGGCGGCGACGGCAGCGGCGGCAAGGACGGTGACGGCGGGGCGACAAAGGTGGACACGGAGCTGCGACAGTCGATGCTCGACAGCCCATCCAGCGACAAGTGGGGAGTGCTTCCTGACGGGACGAATCAGGGAATCCGGCATTTCGCCGATTATTGGGAGAAATACCCGGAACGGATACCCTCTCTGGCTCAGCGGCTCGGCGTCGATCCTTCGGATTTCGAGCTTAGTGTAAAGGGCTTTGAGAATTTTACGAATCAAGCGGAACGTGTCGCCCAAAGTTCCATGCATAGACATGTGGATGGCAAAGACATTTATTTTATTGAGGGTGCGGAGAAGGCCAAAAAAGGGGTTGTCGTTATCATAAAGGACCGAAAATTGCAGACGATGATGCCGAGTGACCCGAAATCGTTTAATAAGCTTCAATAAAATTAGGGGGGAACGATATGGAGACAGTTTTGATCGAACAGCTATGGGCAGATGGATACGAACGGAGGGCCCGAATTTTTCTGGAAAGCAGAAATCTTGCGGTCTGGTGCCATTTTCTCCAGCATGATGAGTATTTGGAGGCAGGTGAACCGTCGAGCCGTCTATCCCCAGGTGATCGACTGCAAGCGGAGATTAGCATTCAAATGGTGACGGAATGCTCTGTTCTGGATCGGGTGGAGAAGCTTCAACACCGGCAGCCTATTGATAACTCTCCGCATATTGAGGCTGTGGGAAAGGTGCTTGAAGTCCAGGACGAATATTGTTGTATTTGTGATTTCGGTGCACTTGGAGGGTATGTGCCGGTGGAAACGGAGATGGAGGTTGAACTGAAGGAGGGGGACATTATAAAGGTTCGGGGAAGTCTTGAAATGGAGGTAGAAGACAACTAATTGGCCTCGGCAGCGGGAGGCTGATTGTCACTGGCGCAGCGATACCGTATCTATCGGTTATCGGTTGCGCCTTCACTGTTATATGTGGCAGTTTCATCCCCTAGGGCCCAATACCCGCAGGAACCATGAATGAAAGTGTTATCATTTTGAGCTTATACCTGTATAATAGAATCGGTCTGCCATGTCAAAGGTTGTCGTGAGGGTGAGGGTATAAAAAACATGGAGTGAAGGTCTGCTGTTGTTTATCCTAACGATATGAGACAGGAGGGAACAGCTTGCTTGCCAGCCACCAAACCTATTCAAATGAAAATTTCGACGGAATGGACTTAACGCGACAGGAGTTGAAAGGAAGCCGATTTACTCGCTGCAGCTTCGTCGGGGCAAGGCTTCAGGAGCTGAATACGGAAAGCTGTCAATTTATAGAGTGTAATTTTACATCCGCGCAATTAAATGCATCAACACATTTCCGTTCGGCGTTCATGAACAGTTTGTTCTGGCATACCAATCTCTTTATGGCCCGCTTCGAAGAATGCAAAATGACCGGCTCTGTCTTCGAAGAGGCGCAGGTTACCGGATGGACCCCTCTCGGGGGAGACTGGTCCTATATCCATATGCGCCATCATGTGCTGCCGAAGACAGACTTTAGCGGAGCAAAGCTGAAAGAAGCAGACTTCTACGGTTGCAATCTGGAGATGGCCAAATTTGTCAGGGCCGATTTGACGAGGGTTATTTTTCAGCAGGCCAGGCTTAAAGGAGCGGATCTTCGAGAGGCTGTTGTGGAAGGTATCGATTTTACCGGGGTTAATCTGCGCGGAGTCCGGATGGATATGCTGCAGGCTGTCTTCGTAGCAAGGTCCTATGGGGCATTAATTGATTAGGACATCGAACCAAAAAAGGATGAAAAAACTAATTGTTCAACGATTGACGGGCACCGGAAAGCATAATAAGATAACTGTAATGCTTTTGTGCGTTGAAAGTTTAAACGAATAAGGGGAGGGCATAAAGATGAAACTTAGAAAATTATTTCCATTAATGATTGCAGTGCCGCTTCTGTTCTCTGCATGCGGAGGACAGGGCAATTCAGGGGGAGCGTCGCCGAAGCCGGAAGGTGCAGGTGAATCCAAACCGGAACAAACCCAAACGGTTAAAGTCGGAATTGCTCAGCTGGTAGAGCACCCGTCTCTGGATGCGATTCGCGAGGGCTTCCTGGCCGCTCTGAAGGATAATGGGTACGAAGACGGCAAGAACATGGAGCTGGATTATCAGAATGCCCAGAATGAGCCGCCTAACAACTTGTCTATTGCGCAAAAAATGGCTGGCGACAAGAAAGACCTGATTCTGTCCATTGCTACTTCTACCTCGCAGGCCATCGTCCAGCAGGTTAAAGACACTCCGGTGCTGTTCGCGGGAGTTTCCGATCCGCTCGGAGCCAAGCTGATATCCAATATGGACAAGCCTGGCGGCAATGTTAGCGGATCTGCCGATTACAATCCGGAAGCCATTGTCAAGCTGATGGATTTTATCGCCGCGGAGTTTCCCGATGTGAAGACGGTCGGATCGGTCGTTAACGAAGGAGAGCCGAATTCCGTAGTTATGATCGACAAGGCGGAGGAAGCGTTGAAGAAGCATGATATTAAATTGATTCGGAGAGCCGCCACGAACACTTCTGAAGTGAAGCAGGCGGCGGAATCGCTCGTTGGAAATGCGGATGCCATCTTTATCGCACTGGACAACACCGTAGTCAGCGCGGCAGACGCGATCATCCAAGTAGCTAACGACAAGAAGATTCCTTTCTTCTCCAGCGACCGGGATACGGTGGAGAAAGGCGCGATCGCGACCTACGGCTTCAAATACTATGATCATGGCTACCAAGCCGGAGAGATGGCTGTCGAAATTTTGAAGAACGGCGCCAATCCCGGAGATATGAAGGTAACTCTCCCGGATAAGCTCGACCTGATTATTAATGTAGAAGCCGCCAAAAATCAAGGAGTGGAAATTACCGACTCCATGAGAAACAAGGTTCAGGATAAAAACAACATTTTGAATGATTCGAAATAAAGCATGACAGGGAGCGGCTGATCCTATATGGTCCCCGCTCCTTATTCTGTTGGCAGGAGGGTTTACATCGTGATTGAAAGGCTGCTATCGGCTGGTTTGGGCTCTATCGAGCTCGGTTTGCTATATGCACTGATGGCTCTTGGTGTTTATATTACGTTTAGAATATTGAATTTCCCCGATTTGACGGTGGACGGCAGTTTTACAACAGGGGGCGGCATCGCCGCAATTATGATTACTAGCGGATATTCCCCCCTGCTGGCTACCGTTTGCGCTTTTGCCGGCGGAATGCTGGCCGGAGCGTGCACGGGTCTGCTGAATACCAAAGGGAAAATTAACGGCCTGCTTTCCGGAATATTAATGATGATAGCCTTATACTCCATTAATTTAAGAATAATGGGCAAGCCGAATATTTCTTTGTTGGGTGAGAAGACCGTGTTCAGCAATCTCGGCAACCTCATCCCGTTTCTAAGCCAAACCTGGAATATTATTATCGTGCTGGTCGTCATTGTTCTTATCGTCAAGCTGCTGCTGGATTGGTTTCTTTACACTGATTTCGGATTGGCTTTAAGGGCAACGGGAGATAACTCGCGTATGATCCGCAGCTTCGGGGCCAATACGGATACGACGACGATTGTCGGGGTCAGCTTATCGAACGGATTAGTGGCCTTATCGGGGGCGTTGGTTGCGCAGCAATCCGGATTTGCGGATACGACGATGGGAATAGGGATGATCGTTATCGGGCTCGCTTCCGTCATCATCGGGGAGACGCTGTTTGGCGCCAGAAGGGTTATCATAGCGACGTTGGCGGCGGTTCTTGGCTCGATCGTTTACCGCTTCGTCTATGCGCTCGGTTTGCAAATGAGCTGGTTGAAGGCGTCCGATTTAAAACTGCTGACGGCGCTTATTGTTATCTTGGCATTAACTCTGCCTATGATTAGAAATTCTTTCAAGGCCAAATCGCTGGCACGCAAAAGAATTATGCAGCTGGAGAAGGACGGCGCCGGGCAGACAGTAAGCGGAGGTGGACGATAATGCTGAGAGTGGAACAGGTATCGAAACTGTTTAACCCCGGAACTCCTGATGAGAAGGCGGCGCTTTCCCAAATAAATCTTCACTTGAATCCGGGGGATTTCGTAACGATTATCGGAAGCAACGGCGCGGGAAAGTCTACATTGATGAATATGATCTCGGGAGTACTCCTGCCGGACACGGGCAGGATACAAATTGGCGGCCGGTCGGTCGAAATGCTGCCGGAGCATCGCAGAAGCCGATGGATCGGCAGAGTTTTCCAGGACCCGATGGCGGGAACCGCCCCCCATATGAGCATTCAAGAAAATTTGGCGATGGCTTATGCCAGGAATAAAGGCCGCGGGCTCAGCCTGGGTGTAAATTCCAAGAAGAAGGCCCTATTCCGGGAGCAGCTTCAGCGGCTGGGGATCGGGCTGGAAAATCGGTTAACCGCCAA
Source organism: Paenibacillus sp. SAFN-117 (assembly GCF_051966115.1). NCBI lineage: Bacteria > Bacillati > Bacillota > Bacilli > Caryophanales > Paenibacillaceae > Paenibacillus > Paenibacillus sp. SAFN-117. Next base: position 42,406 of record NZ_JBQCLK010000026.1, on the reverse strand, counting down.
AGTCGGTCTGTTGTCCGGGGGAGAAAGGCAGGCGCTCAGCTTGCTTATGTCGACCTTTACCAAGCCGGATATTTTGCTATTGGATGAGCATACGGCCGCATTGGATCCTTCCCGTGCCGAGCTGATTACACGATTGACCAAGGAAATCGTAGAAGAATCCAAGTTAACGACATTGATGGTTACCCATAACATGGAGCAGGCGATTCGACTGGGCAATCGGTTGATTATGATGGATAAGGGAAGAATTATTCTCGATGTACCCGCCGAAGAGAAGAAAAATTTGACGGTGGAAAGATTGCTGCAGGAATTTGAAAGAATACGCGGAGTTAAGCTGGCGGACGATCGGGTGGTTCTCGGGTAAATCATTATTCAAAGAGACCATGTCTCCGTGACCGGCTAGTTTCGGCAGCGGTTAATCCCGCTATTTCGGGGCCGGCCCACAAGGTTATAAGGACGGTCCGGCTCCAAATTATAAGCAAAGAAGCCTCCAATACCGCCAAAGGTGGGGATAGAGGCTTTTTTCCTACCTGATTCCGAATATCTCCGAACAGCTTCAGTTCTTCTCCGCCGGAGCATAGGGACCATAGTCAAGAGTCTCAAAATGTTCCTTCAAAAAACTGGTCGGCCCACCTTATCCCAGCCTTGCTTGTTAATCTGAAGAAGTCCCATTCTTCCTCACGTAACGGCATTGTAATCTCCTCCTAGGAATTTTTCAGAGCAATATAGATATCTACTTGTGCGTTGGCGGGATCTTGGCATCTGGCGTCGTAATATTCAAAGTCGCCGGTGAAAGAACGCAGTGAATGTGTACGATCCCACTCCCATATTTCCTGCCACAGCCGGGGGACAACCTTCGAGATATCTCTTCTTTCCGTTGTGAATACCGCATATTTCGAAGCGGGTATAGTACACGCGGTCATTCCTTCGGGAACAGGATCGGTAGAGCTCGCTTGGCAGCCTAACAATATGGAGTACATTCCGGATGCTCCGTTCTCGTAGTCTGTATAGACTCCATAAGTGACGCCGGGGTTCAATGAATTAGGGATTCGGTTCATTACCTGTTCTTCATAAAATTGCTGCCATAAGCCCGGAATCAAGGCCTCGTTGGAGGCTTCACGCTGATTGCTGGTGCGCACGGATATTCCGATGAACCGGAGCTCCTCTTTCGATATCATTCTGGGAGTTGCCATAGACGATGTCTCCTTCATATGAAAATAGTTGTTATTCTTCTACCGTATAGTTGTCTATAAGTATCTGCATACTTTCATCGACAAACTGTACGTCCTTGGCAGGACGCCGATAGCCGATTCTTCTTGTAGAATAACAAACAAGTGTTCCTGTGTAAAGTGATTTGTCGGCGGTTTGCAAGGGGATAAGGCGGGGGAAGGTGCGATAAGTTTAGCCGTTATAGACAAAAAGGGACGTCCGCGGCAATTTTCAACAGCGGACATCCCTATGTACGTTTAACTTGAAGTCTATTTCATCAAACCGTGATGGGTACTCTTACTATCGTTTGTTCCCGTTTTGCGATTGGGCCGGACGAACTTGTACCTTGAACTGGGCGGATTCCGATTCATATTTCACGGTAATATGTCCGGTTCCCGGTTTAACGGTACGAATCAGGCCTTCCGGGGTCAGTTCGACCGAACCCGGGCCTTTCTTGACGGTGTAGGACGCTAGTTCCGTCACATCCTCACGGGTTCCGTCAGCATAGACGGCGGTTACATGAAGCTGATATTCCTCGCCGACTATCAATGCGCGCTCCGGAGAGGCGACCTCTATGGATACCAACTCCTTCACTGAATTCTGGACAAGCACGGTTCGAGTCACACTCTTATCCCCGTAAGAAGCCGTGATTTCGGCAGTGCCGGGCCGCAAAGCCTGAATTTGCCCATTCTCAATCGCGACTATTCCATCGGGCGATGCCGTCAGTCGGGCGTGTTCCGTCACATCTGCCGAAGCTCCGAACAGATCGGCAGTCACGCCGAGGGAATGCTTCTCTCCAACGGCAAGCTGTTCGGGGACCGTCAAGGTTAATCCGGTGACCGTTTCGATTTTCGGCAGCTTCTTCAACCGGGTGGCCTGTACGAAATACAAGTTATCCTCCGAGTCCAGTGCAATCATGGGACTGTCGATCCCAAGCCGCTTATGCATCAGAGTATGCGGATCGACAACCGTTAAACGGCCGGCTATATTGGTATATAAAAATCCGTCTTGTCCCCAGCGAATATAAACCGGGCGCCACATACCGTAATTATCAATCTCCGGATAAATGTTCTTATGCTTGACGATTTCCAAAGTGTCAGGATCGAGAGCGAACAGAACTCCGTTAGCCGCTCCCCAGATCAAACCGTCCTCGGGACCGACCGTCAGCCCGCTGATCATCGGTACTCTGTTTAACCCGTCCAGCTTCAGATCGAACTCCGTCAGCTTCTGCTTGCCTTCCACATCCCATACGAACAGCTTGGCCCGGGAAGCGATCGGGTCATCCCCCAGCCCGCCATTAATGGTGGTGGAACCATATATTTTTCCATCCTTATAAGCAAGGCCCGCAATACTCTGATTCTCTACGACATGGCGATAGGATTCAACAACGGGTTGGCCTGCTTGGCGGGAAGCCTCCGGATCATAGATCGTCAGGGAGCCTCCGTGCTGGCCGTACAATGGAATGGTGCCGACGAACAATTTGCCGCCTCCGCTGGTGACGATAAACGGCCGATCCTGTTCATCAGGGATATAGAACACGGATTTCGGTCCTGTGGTGGAGGACAAGGGCTGTGTAGTATCCCATGCGGCTATATCCGCTTTCGGATACAACCCGAAATACATCGTGTCGCCCAATGCTCCCATGCCTTCGGCCTGGCCGAGAGGGAAGTGGACGAACGTATCGGTTGCCGGGTCATACTGTGCCCCGATTGTCCCCATATAGCTGCTGATATAGAGCTTGCCGTCGGGACCGGTTTCCAAGCTCTGCAAATTGTTGGCCTGACCTTCCGCGAGAGTGCGGATAACGCCTTTTTTCCCGCTATCGGGATCAAGCAGAAGCACTTTACCGTCATAAGAAATAGTAACCATGGCCGTATCCGGGAAATCCGGCTGGTTGGCCACCTTCAGCCAAGCGCTGCTGCGAATGGAGTTATCGAACGGAATCGATTTCTTCTCGGTCAGAGTCTCGACATCGATCTCATAGAGGTGGCCGTCTTTCTTGGACGTATAGACCTTCCCGTTATGCTCCGGCGTAACTGCCAGCAGCCCGCGAACATTTGTAATAATCGTATCCTTCCATTCTTCTTTATCCAAATCGTACACCAGCATGGCAAAAGGGCCGTTGAAGAACGCAAACAGGTAGTGGTCGACGACAGTCATTCCGTAGGTCGTCCCCATCGCATTGTATTTGCCGCCATATTCCGGTCGGCTTGCCGGCTCGGGCAGCTGGAGCTGGGTCTTCTCTCCGGTAGCCGGGTTAATCTTCCATACCCGTCCATTGATGCTTCCGGTTCCGGCATAGACGTGGCCTTGGTAATAAGCGATCGAGCGAACATAATCCTCGGGCTTGCCATCATCGCCGGGAGTCGTACCGTCATCAACGCGTCCGCCAAGCAAATCCGTTATTTCCAGCGTATTCGCATCGATCCGGAACACTCTTCCGCCTATCGACTTGGAATAGATTCCTCCATAGACGTTGCCATTCTCATCGGAGGTCAGCGCCCAGATGGACTCGGTGCCTTTGATCGGCACGCCCAGATCAGTAATCGTCCCGGTTGCCGGGGAATACATGAACATCTTGGCAGAAGCTCCGATGAAGACGCGGCCATCCGGAGTGACGACGTGGCTCCAGGAGCTGGAGGTTCCGGGCAGCGGGAAGGAGCGGAGCAGCTGCTGATTGTCGATGTCAATGACGTTGAAAATAGCCGGGGCACCGCCTGAAGCGCTGCCTGACACCGTTGTATAAATGACATTGGCTCCCTCTTCTTTGCCAAATGCCACATCAACAGTCTGCACGGTTTGGATCGGAGAGCCCAGATCGATAGGCTGCAGCTGCTGCTCTGCGGCCTCTGCTCTGGAAGCTCCTCCTGCGAACAAGCTGCCCGCGATCAGGCAGCCGCTGAGCATGGCCAGAATGGTTTTGCGAGGCTTCCACATGAATAATCATCTCCCTTGATATGATCGTTTGAAATCGTATTCATTAAGCGGTTGCAAAATAGAAAACTCATTCTCCTTTCTTCGAAATCCTCCCTAAATTACCATAGTTTATCCGTTTCGTATTTGTCCCCAGCCATTTACTTTCGTATCCAAAGTTGCTGTGCCGCGAGCATCTTCCTTCTTAGCTCTCCCTTCACTTGTTTTAAAGTGCCATTATAGTTCTCAACGGAAGGCAGGAATTCCCAATGCTCGGGCTGCCCGGATGAAGCAGGACAGGGAAAGGAGCTTGAGCAAGGGGCCGATTGGAAGCGGCGCTTTAAATGGCCGGTTTTCCGCAATTCTTAACGGATAGGCCTATGAATTCGGACAAAAGTCCACGGGCGGCGGGGGAAGATCAGACCAGCAAGAAGTGCGGGAGAAGCCTTCTTAGGAACGGTGCAATAGGAGAAAAATAAACCAAAAATAAACTAAATTTGGACAATTATTCAAGTTTAATGGATTATTTTTCAAACAACCTGACATTGTATGCGTTATCATAAATTAGCATCTTCGGTTAATCACTAAACTAAAAGGAGGTCATCCCATGCGTAAAATTGCCATGCTGTTAAGCGCTGCGGTTATTGTTTCGGCAGCAGCGTGTTCGTCGGGAGGCGTCAAAGAGCCGGGTGAGGGAGGAGAGGGCGATGCCGGAACGGGCGGTAAGGACAAGAAGGTGGAACTCAGCTTCTGGTACGGCTGGACTGGCCCTGAGGGCGAAGCACTTGAACAATTGATCAAAGAATTCAACGAGACTCATGACCATATTCAAGTGAAAGGGCTAAGCCAGAGCGATTATCAGAAGCAGTTGACCGCCATTACCGGAGGCAACCCGCCTGATATCGCTTCCCAATTCGGGCAGAATGTGACGTCCTGGGGAGTCAAGGGGGCGATGCAGCCGCTGGATGAATATATCAAGCGGGATCAGGTTGATTTGAATGACTTTGTGCCGTCCGCGCTTTCCACTGCGCAGTATGAAGGTGTAACTTACGCATTGCCTATCGCCATGCATGTGTCGATGCTGTTCTACAATAAAGACTTGCTGAAGGAGGCCGGCCTGGAAGGTCCTCCCGAGACGATCAGCGATCTGAAATTATATATCGACAAGCTGAGTGTCGTTAAAGAGGATGGCCGCTTGGAGCGGCTCGGCTTATGGCCGGGAACGGACGCCTATACGTTCACTCAAGTATTCGGAGGCAAATTCTGGGACCCGGACAAGAAAGAAGTCACCCCCGAGGATCCGGGCTTCAAGCAGGCGGTTCAGCTTTCCAAAGAGCTGTGGGATAAATTCGGAAGCGAAAATCTGGACCGGTTCTCTGCTTCACTGGGCAAATACCAATCGGCCCAAAATCCGTTGTTCGCCGGCAAGTATGCGATGGCCATTGACGGAGAGTGGCTTCCGACCTTCATCAAGCAGTTTGCTCCGAATCTGAACTATGGTATTGCCCCGATTCCTTATGATGAATCCAAGCCGGAGCGGAAGAATGCAGGCAACATTAACACTAGCGTGTTTTATATTCCCAAGGGAGCCAAGCATCCCGAAGAATCATGGCAGTTCTTGAAATGGCTGACGGAGAAGGAGCAGATGGTCAAATTTACGGCGGCCATCGGCAATTTGCCGACCCGGGTCTCGGCGCTGGATGATCCGGCCTATAACGATGTGCCCGGCTTCAAGGAATTTACCGAGTACGCCAAAAGTCCGAATATGGGCTCCTTCCCGTCCCTTCCGTTCATGAATGAATACATGGACGAAATATCCAAGAGATTTAACGATATTCTTAGAGGAAAGGTTGAGCTCGACGAAGGGCTGAAGCAGATCAAGGAGAAGATCCAGCCGCTGGTTCAGCCCTAGGCTGCGATTGATCAGGTTGGCACGGTCGATACATGCAAAATAACGCTGCGCCGCGAAGGGGACTGTACGCGGTACAGAAGCGGGGAAAGAATGAGAAGAAAGGAGACCGATCATGAGAAGCATATCACCGGGCACGGCCAGCGGAGCGAGGCGGAGTACCCGCAAGGAGAGGCGTATGTTCTGGACCGGATTGGCTTTCGCTCTGCCGTGGATCATCGGCTTCCTTGCCTTTACCGTCTATCCGTTCTTCGGATCATTGTACTTCAGCTTTACGAGCTATGACCTGTTCAATCCTCCGCAGTGGATAGGTCTGGACAATTATAAGGAAATATTGCAGGATTCCAGCTTCTATAAATCCTTGCAGAACACCTTCTATATGGCGTTCATCGCCATGCCGATAGGGCTGATCAGCAGTCTGCTTATCGCCCAACTGCTCAATGTGAAGGTGCGCGGGATCGCTTTATACCGGACGGTGTATTACTTGCCGGCAGTGATTCCTGTAGTTGCCAATGCCATTCTGTGGACCTGGCTGCTTAACCCCGACTACGGAATCATCAATTCCGTTCTGCGGGCGCTGGGTTTGCCTGATCCGGCCTGGCTCTTGGATCCTGCCTTCACCAAGCCCTCGCTTATTCTGATGGGACTGTGGGGCTCCGGCGCAGGATCGCTTATTTTCCTGGCCGCTCTGCAGGGGATTCCCCAGCAGTTTTACGAAGCGGCTTCGATCGACGGCGCCAACATGTGGCATCGATTTCGACACATTACGCTGCCGGGGCTCTCTCCCATCATCTTGTTCCAGCTCATTATGGGATTGATCGGCGCATTCCAAATCTTTACCGAATCGTTCATTCTGACCGGGGGCAACACGGGGAGCCTGGGTGGCCCCGATCAATCCTTACTGTTCTATTCGGTGTATTTGTACCAGACGGCGTTTATGTATTTGAAGATGGGGTACGCCTCCGCGCTGGCCTGGATTCTGTTCGTCATCGTCGTTCTGATTACGATGGTGCTGCTCAAAACATCCGCCCGTTGGGTGTATTACGGAGGGGAATAGATTATGGACGCACGATCTTCCGGAGCAGGAGCCGGCCGCTCCGCTCCTCCTGAATTAAGCAGATCTCCGCAGACCGGTTCCTCCCGGAAGGCCGGGCTGCTGCGCAGTCCCGTCATACCGCATGTTCTGCTTGCCTTGCTTGGAGCCGTCTTTCTGTTTCCTTTCCTTTGGCTATTCCTGACATCGCTGAAAACCCCGGAGGAAATTTTCAAAATCCCGCCTTCCTTCTTCCCGCAGGAATGGCATTGGAGCAATTATATAGGGGCTATTGAAGCGATCCCTTTCTTTCGCTACATGGGGAATACTCTGCTGCTGTGCGCCATCAATATCGTGGGCCAATTATTCTCGGCTCCGCTTGTGGCCTATTCGATCTCGAAAATTCCATGGAAGGGCCGGGGCATCATTTTCTCGCTGGTCGTTGCCACAATGATTCTGCCGGCTCAGGTCCAATTGATTCCGGTATACATCATCTTTGCGAAGCTGGGGTGGATCAATACGTTCCTGCCGCTGACGATCGGCAGCTTCTTCGGAGCCCCGTTCTACATTTTTCTGCTGCGGCAGTTCATGATGGGAATTCCCCGCGAGCTATCCGAAGCGGCGAAGATGGATGGTGCCTCGGAGCTGCGCATCTACATCCAGATTATTATGCCGATGCTTAAGCCTCCGCTGATGACGATCGTGCTGTTTACATTCGTGGGCACCTACACCGATTTCATGGGGCCGCTCATCTATTTGAACGATAATGCCAAATGGACCATTACAGTGGGTCTGCAGGGATTCCTTCAGGATCACGGGGCTCAATGGGAGCTGCTTATGGCGGCATCCGCCATTTTCACCGTGCCCATGGTGCTCTTGTACTTCTTCGGCCAGAAATATTTCATGAAAGCCGGTTCGGCGCTGACCGGTTTCAAGTAACCAACCAGACCCGTTCCGTGACCCCATGCGGATGACCTCGGCATCGCATTCGGGCGGAAGCAGGGACGCATACAGACTATTCGAACAAACCCCGGGGTGACCGGGGTTTGTTCGGCATAAGGGAGGACCGGCATGTGAAAGGGAATAAAGTAACTTATCTTGATGGAGTTCGCGGAGCTGCCGCTCTGGCCGTCGTTATCGCCCATTATTTGCAGGTGTTCGTCCCGGCCGTGTTCGAGAACCGGCCCGAGCTTTCCCACTTCGCATGGGACCGGATCGTGCCCAAGACCCCTCTCAATGTGCTGTTTAACGGTAACTTCGCGGTTTGTCTGTTTTTCGTTCTGAGCGGATATGTGCTCAGCTATAAATTTTTTCGCATGAAGGATAGACGAATAGTAATGGCCGGTTTCGTTAAGCGGTACTTCCGGTTGGCCGTGCCCGCCTTCGTTTCGGTTCTGTTGGCCTATCTGGTCATGGTGAACGGCTGGGGATATTACGACAAAGTTCGCAATCTGACGATGGCCACAATGCCGGATCCGTATATGGTAATACCGGGTATTCCCGAGCTGCTTAAGCAGGGCCTGTATCATACGTTCTTTACCTACGGCATGGCGTATAATCCTGTGCTGTGGACGATGACTTATGAGCTGTTCGGTTCCTTCATCATCTTCGGGATGCTGCTTATCGCAGGAACCTTCCGCTTCCGCTACCTGCTCTATATCGCAGGAATCCTGTGGTTTCACGATTCCTACTATTTAGGCTTCTGGCTCGGATTGCTGCTTAGCGACCTGGCGAACTCCCGGAGCGGAAGCCGGATTCGTATCCATTCCAAGGTCCTATTGGCGTGCCTGACCGCAGCCGGCATTTATTTAGGATCATATCCTTATGTCGATCCCGCCGGAACGGTCTACGGCTGGCTTCCTATCGGCGGCGGATTATTGACTAATGCGATTGCATATCGTACCATCGGCGCCTTCCTCCTATTGGCCGTCATGCTGAGCAGCCGGTTGGGACAGAAGATGTTCGCCAGCAGGCCGCTGGAATATTTGGGGCGCGTATCCTTCTCGTTATATTTGGTTCATTTTGCGGTGTTGTGCAGCTTTTCCAGCCTGCTGTTCCTGCACTTATCGGACCGGCTGGCTTACGGGTGGAATGTTCTACTTACCACTGCAGTCTCCATGCCGCTCATTTTTATTCTTGCCCATCTGATGTACATCGGCGTAGACGGTCCTATCGTCCGGCTGCTGTCCCGAATAAATTTTCGTCCGAGCCGTCCGCAAGTTTCCGGGGCCCGGCAAGCTGGTTCGAAGTCATTTCGCCAGTCCTAGGATATTTGGCTCTTCCGCAGGCCTGCCGCTTGTGCCAGCCTTGTAGTTGTTCCCCTACAAAAATCATCGAGTGGGTGATGAACTTGAACTATGTATGGGCTAATAAGAAGCATGACGAACTATCGAAGCAGGGAGTGATCTTCTTTCATTCCAAGATCGAGTTTCTGGAGAACCATCCGTGCAAGCTGTATAAAATCGATGAAAAATTCGGCAACATTTACGACCATACCCACGATTATTTTCAGATTTGGTATGTGCTGAAGGGTGAATTTCTCCATTCCGTCAATCGTAAAAAGTACAAAATGGTTCAAGGCAACTTATTTGTCATCCCTCCTTTCGCGGTTCACCGGGTAGAGATCGTTCCCGGGAAGCAGATGCAGATCATCGGATGCGAATTTCTTCCTCACTTTATTAACGATCGGTTCGGACAGTTTCCTTTTTCCAAAGATTTTTTTGACTTTGCGTACTTGGAGCATTTTCTGGTCGATGAGAACGAAATCATTCCGAAGGTGGCTTTAACCGGGAGCAACGATCTGGAAGTGAAAAAGCTGCTGGAGGAAATGTACGAGGAGTATACTACGCAGAAGCCTTATTTTGAGCTGCTGCTCAAAGGGAATTTGCTCAAGCTTCTCTCGCTTATTATAAGGGAATATACGAAGGAATCGATGCCGGGCATGGACGTCAAGCTGCATAAATACCGCCATGTCATCGCCAAAGCCGTGGAATATATTCATAATCACTACCAGGAGGAAATCCGGCTGGAGCAAATTTGCAAGCTGGCGATGCTTTCCAAGACGTATTTCTGTTATCTGTTTAAATATTTCACGGGCAAAACGTTTAACGAATACTTAATTGATCTTCGTGTACGCAAATCAACCGAGCTTCTTTTGCTATCCGACCTGTCCATTACCGATGTCTGCTTCTGGGTCGGATTTAACGATCCGACGTATTTCTCCCGGATTTTCAAGAAGCATACGGGAGTGTCGCCTTCCTATTATAAAAAGAATGCTATGAAGGAGTAGCTTTAGCAAGCTCTTACGATGTAGTGTAAACCGGGTGGGGCTTTGAATCAGACGGTCATAGCCGGTTCTTATTTCAAGAATAGAGGCAGCGTTATTTTGCGGGAAATGTGCTCCCTTTATTGGCAAAGAAGATGATCGGGCTCTCGGTACAAGTCATGATACATAGATAGTTGAACAATGAGATTCCTCTTTCTGGCATGCCCCGCTTCTGGTATAGTCAATGTTGAGGAGATGACAAGACTATGAACGAAATCATTATCCGCCCTCTTGGCAGCGGCGAAGAGCCGCCTATGGAATTGCTGCTGCTGGCCGACCCGTCGCGGGATATCGTGGAAGGATACCTTGGAAGAGGGAAGTGCTATGTGGCCGAGGAGGATGGTGCGGTCATCGGGGTTTATGTGCTGATCCCCACCCGGCCGGAAACGGTGGAGCTGGTTAATGTCGCGGTGGAGGAGAGCAGGCATGGGCGTGGGATAGGCAAGCAATTGGTGCTTCATGCCGTCCGAACCGCAAGAGAGGAAGGAGCATGGACCATCGAGGTAGGGACCGGCAATTCAAGTGTGGCTCAATTGGCGCTCTATCAGAAATGCGGCTTCCGGATTACAGGAGTAGACCGGGATTTTTTCATCCGGCATTACCCGATGGAGATAGTGGAGAACGGCATTCCGTGCCGGGATATGATTCGCTTGTCCCAAGACTTGCATAATAATGCGGAATAAGTTGAATGAGCGGGTCGATATGTCTGCAGTAAGCAGTGGGCCGCTGTTTTGACAGATAGCCGGAGGCTGTCGATTCATAGTGGGAAAGGCGTTCAACAGGATGTTGACTAGTGAAAAGTCCAAGAGCGAAAACGTAACGGATCTGGGAGACCTTATTTCGTCAAAATAGATGTGTTTTTCAGACTAACGGAAACAGTTGCGCTTATTGCTTAGAATTCTCCTACTTGTGCGGGCATTTCTTGGGAATAAGGTCATCTGGTTCCGTTAAAATGACCGAAAGGCCCTTTTGGAGCGATTAAGGTCTTTGGGGTCCGTTAAAACCAAACCGTGCAGGATTTTCGCATGATCTTTGGTAGTATTCCATTAATCGACAGTCTCAGCCGCTCGGTTATCCTCGTTCACCGGCACAAGTCAAAAGCAGACCGTCCCTGCGGGAAACAGTCTGCTTTTTTTGACGGGCACCCTGCTGCATCAAAGCTCTGGCCTGACGAAAAGCAGATCAGGGGGGCTCGCTTATCTTACTTGTTAACATATTTACTTTTTATTGAATGATACATCGTCGCTAAAAAAGTCATTATCATTGGTACTGCGATGACAACCGATATGAAAAACACTACACGAAATACATTGCTAAGCGTACCGGATGCAATCTCTTGTATAATGTAACTTCCCACCATAGCACACGAGGAAATGGCTGCAGCCGGACCGACCGATTTTTGAAGACGCTCGATCTTTCCAACCTTCGATTCCTTATCCGTATAAATCGGTTTCGCGCCCGGTAAAGCTTTAAATAAATGCATGTCATAATGGGAAAATATATGCGTCCACCCGGCAGTCTCGAATAACTCGATATATTCGTCTAACTCTTCTTCTTCCAATTCCCTTATATCGATGCTAAATATGACGTCCTCCGGGTTCCCTTTTTCAAATTCGTATCCCATCTTTTTAAATCTCTTCACAATCCATCCATTTGCTGCTTCTTTGCGCAGCATTTCAAGGTCCTTCTTTTCTGAAAACGCAATTCCGTTCGATATAACATGTTTTGTTTCCCTCATTTACTTATCCTCCTCTAATTCTTGTTCCGCAAATTCCACCATCTTCTTACGTCTTTCAATATCCTGCATTAATACGTTTCTTCCTTTGCTTGTCAGTACATATATCTTCCTTCGTGAATCTGAATCGTCATAAAGCTCAATATAGGACTCCTTCATTAATTTCTTTATAATCGTATATAACGAAGCAGGACCAACCACAACTTGACCTTCTGTAATTTCCTCAATTAAGTTCATTACCGCATAACCATGCCTAGGCTGGATAAACCCCGCCATGATATAAAAAACCGAATCCGTTAATTGATCTAATGACTTCATGTAATTCCCTCACTTTATATCATTAAGTGATATATCCTAAAAACAATATATCACTTAATGATATAAAAAACAAGAAAAAAATGAACAAAGCAAAAGTTTGTTCATTTTTTTAGGCTCAAAACCATAATCAGTGTTTGAAAGAAATCCGTGGCTCCATAATAACTATACGGGCAAAGGAATGGGGTAAACATATTGGTTTTGATGCTGGGCCATCCGATCAGGCACTGCTCTTTATGAAGCAGGATGTGGCGGGGTAACATTTCACTCCAACGTGTGCGGCGGAGTATGGGGTAAACAAAATGCATTTTGTTACGAAACCTGGAAACGTTATTCGGGCAAAACGGCTCTTTTCCATTTTCTTACGAAACTCCATATCGCTATTGACCAAAAAAGAAGGCTATGGAGCAGGATTTCGCCCAAATAACGATTGTGAGTTTCGTTATATTTGAAACGGCATCATTTTTAAATCAATAACGTTACCCAGATTCGTTAGCGAGATTGAAACCGGACGGGAGCCGGGCAGATGACCAGTTAGTTATTCCGCAGGTAGAAAATCAAGCACTGATTTTGAGATTGAGCCCTTTTTTATAGTTTCATTGTTCCATTTATCAAGGGAAGGACGATTAACAATGGCGATCAGCTCTATCTTCTTTTGCAACTTGGCTACGATTTAAGCAGCTCTTCCAGAGAGACAGGGAACAACGGCTTGACCAGTTCATATACCGCTTTGGCATATTCCTGAATTTCATATTGCGAGTCGTGGGCCAGCCGCTGGTTTAGAAAATGACTGACTGATTGCAGCGAAGCCGTCCAGTAATAAGCCGTATACATGCCGTATGCGGAAGGAATGAGCAGACGTGCTTGTTCGGCAGCGATCCCGCTCTCCAGCGCCCATTCGTAATCCTTGATTCCTTGCTCAATCTGGCGAAGCAGCCGTTCCGTCGCTTCTCTGCCGATGGATTCGTCTACCGGTTCTCCGCTCCCCTGCTTGGAATGCTCCGGCTTGCTTCTCCACTCGAGCGGTTGGGGGATATAGTTCTCTACATCAATCGTTATGTAACGCCGGGAGGCTTCGTTCCACGCGTCCATCGTATGGTCGCTCCCAACGACATATTTCCAGTGCTGTCTAGCTACCATCAGCGGAGCATAAAATTCCAGTTGAACGGTCGCATGGCGGAAAGGCGACATATGCCCCTCGCGTGCCAGAAACTTAATCAGCTTGACATCTTTATCGGTTAGTTGTTTAGACTCCTTGGCATAGGAGACTCTGGCGCTGTTAACAACAGCCAGATCTCCTCCCATACGATCGACCAGGCGGACATACCCGCGGTCCAGTACATTGATTTTCATATATAGCACTCCTCTATATAAACTGATCGACTACCGGCATCAGGCAATGCGTTCTTGGCAGAACTACTTGGGCTCTACGTCAACTGGCCTGCCGGTACCCGTAGCGGTTTTCTCCGTCTGAGGTTGGGAGGGGAACTTAATCGCCGCAGTTAACTGGAAACGAAGTAGAAATGTTTGACGGGATAACGCTCTTATCCACTAGCCTCACCAACTATAACAGGGGTATCCTTGGAAGCATTATAGCATATAATTTTCGGCAACGTTACGGGCTTGGAAAGTCTTATTTGGAAAAACAAGAAATCTAGGAAATACGCATCTTTGTTCGTTAGAATAAAAAGCTATTATTGAGGCCTTTGGAGAAGTTACTGTTCTACCAAACCGTTAATGTCTGATGAAAAATAAAACTTTTTATAAGTTTTCGTCTCAATCTTCGCAGAGCGAAATTGGTTATAAACCCTTGATAAATAAAGCATGGATTGCATGGATTGCAGGTTTGCCCAGTTATCTCAAGGCTTATCTGCCTATTTCAAGCTGCGAAGTTTGAGTATATAAAAAGCAATTTGATAACAATATGTTTCAAACTTCCTGGCCAAGAAAATCACCGGATTTATATTGCTTCCTCACTTCAAAAAAAGCCCCCTGAATCTTTAACACCATTCTGACACACTAAGACGATGACATTATTAATTCACCGGTATCTGCACTGTTTCACCCGTTTTCTTTAGGATAAGTTGCAAGGAATGAAGATTTTCCGGGAGGGCATCAAACTTCATTGAAAATGCTCCGGTCGTATACTGCCATGCGCTGCTGAATATGGGTACCGAATCTCCATTGGCGATCAGATCTATTCCGTTCAGTACTGCTTGTTTCAGTTGGTCATTTTCCACTGCAAGAGTACCTTCAATTAAGGTCATCGTCGGAGTTGCGGTGATCGTGCCGATGGTTATCTTTTGATCATTAACGGTAACATTTACGGATTGTTTAATCTTAGTAGGCATGGCTTCATCCGGCCGGTAAGGGAACGTAACTTGTCCCACCTGTCTTTGATCACTTTCCGGCAGCTTATACCAATACGTAAGCGTTAATTTCTTTGCAAGCGGGCTGACCGGATCAAAAGCCAAGTATCCTTTGGTCTCGGTAACCCCTCCGGTTGGCCCCGATGTTGCTCCGCCTTTTATATTGGAGGAATCCGTTTGAAAACCTTTAATTCCAATAGGATCAAAACCATCGTAACTCCGAAGTCCATCCGGGTTGCTCAAGGTATAGTACAAGATAAACTGATTTTCATCCGACATAAGGCCGTTGATGGTAAGCATTGTACCGTCCTCGAGTTGGAACCGCTCGTTAAGAGCTTGCCCCTTCTCCTGCTTGTCAAGTTCGCTAAGCGTGTCGTATACGGCTTTGTCAAAGCCGAGTAGCATCCTGCCATAATAGGCTAACGCATGATATTGGTTGCCCGCGAACAGCATAATCGCAAGGACTGCTGCCGCGATTGTCCAACTTCTTTTTGCCTTCCATTTCGCTTTTCTTCTGGAAACTGCGGTGTTTAACGCCTTTCTTAATCTTGCTTCCAACTCTTCAGGGGCGGAAAGTTCATTTAACCGCACTTTCTCTTCCAACAACCGATCTTCAATATTGCTCATCTGTATTCCTCCCGTATAAAGCTTTCAGTTTCTGAAGGCCTTGATAAATTCTTGATTTGACCGTTCCCGTTGAAACGCGGGTCATCGCAGCAATCGAACCATAGTCCAGATCATGATAATATTTGAGTTGAATAGCTTCACGCTGGTCTGCGTTCAGATGGGTCAGTAGTGCTTGCAGATCCATCTGCTCTTCCACTTGGTGGTAATCGGATATTCCGGTAGAGTTGATGTGCCCCTTTTTCACATCTAGCTGATCTCCTAATGGGATTACTTTATTGTTTCTTTTCAACGAGCGTTTACATTGATTGACCAGAATGGTCTTGCTCCAGGTGTAAAAGGACTCTTCTTTCTTCAATTGGCCGATCCGCTCATAAAGCCTCACGATCATTTCCTCCAAGGCATCCATGGCATCCGCTTCATTTCTCATGTAGAAATAAGCTAGCCGATAATACGCTTCTTTTTCTGCTAAAATCAATTGAAGTAAAGCTTCCTTGTCCCCCTTTTTGGCTCTCTTAACTACATTAACTACATCCATGTCTTCACCTCTGTTACTAAGAGTCACGAGCAACTAAAAAGGTTCATTCCATCAAAAAAAAATAAAAACCACGATGCCGCGGTTTACTTACTTGATTTTGGGGTCCATTAACGACTCCGAACATTCTGGCTTTTGAGTCACGGAGTGCATCGGGGAATTGCGTTATATTGAAGAATCCTATACAGAAATAATAAATGTGGATACAGAAAAATGATAAGTGCCATACCAGATATAGGGTAGTTTTATCACCTTGAGTTAAATAAAGAGCAGCAGAAGCTTCTTCATGCTCCTGCTGCTCTTGTTGCGAGTAATTAGAGTAATTGTGTGTGCTAAATCGCCCAATTCCCCTTGCGGAAGATGGGTTCGACGGTGCCGTCCGCATGAATGCCGTCAATGTCCATCTCTGCAGAGCCGATCATAAAGTCCACATGCGTAATGCTGGAATTGAGGCCGTTCTCGGCCAACTGCTCCTGGGACATCGTTTTGCCGCCCTCCAGATTGAAGGCATAGGCGCTGCCAACGGCCAGGTGATTAGAAGCGTTCTCGTCAAACAGCGTATTGTAGAACAGAATATTCGATTGCGAGATGGGGGATTGGTGCGGCACGAGCGCCACTTCTCCCAAATAGTGCGAGCCTTCGTCCGTATCGACGAGCTGCTCCAGGATTTGCTGTCCTTCCTCCGCTTCCACCCGAACGATGCGGCCTTCCTCGAAGGTCAGCTTGAAGTTCCGGATAAGGTTGCCTCCGTAGCTGAGAGGCTTGGTGCTCGTCACATAACCGTTGACGCCAGTTTTCTTCGGTGCCGTAAATACTTCTTCCGTAGGCATATTGGCCATGAACCCGACATTCTGCTCGTTCGTGCTGCTGGCCCCGACCCAGAGATGCTTCTCGGGGAGCTCAATCGTCAGGTCCGTTCCAGGCGCTCTATAATGAAGCTTATGGAAATGCTTGCTGTTCAGGATATCGACTTTTTTATGTAATGTAGCGTTATGCTCTTCCCATGCCTTCAGCGGATCGTCCGTATTCAGGCGCACCGATTCAAAAATAGCTTCCCACAGTTGATTAACCGCTTCTTCGGTGCTGACATTCGGGAACACTTTGGAAGCCCAATCCCGGGTGGAGGCCGCCACAACGGTCCAGCTCACCTTATCCGACTGGATATACTGCCGGAAACGTTCGAGTGCCTGCCCCGAAGCCTTCTGAAAGTTGGCGATGCGCTTCGGATCGATTCCCTTGAGCAGATCGGGATTGGGGGAAATGATGGAGATAAAGGCGGCTCTCTTGTCCAGCAATGCATTTCTCTTGACCACTTCCCATTCGGGAAAATGCGTGAATACCTCGTCTGCGGCCTTTTCGTACTTGAGCCGGGACAGCCCTTCATCGGTCCAATCGACCAGAACATTGGCGGCCCCTGCATCGTATGCTTTACTCGCAACCAGCCTGACTAGCTCGGTCATCTCCGTGGAACCGGTCACGAAGACGGTCTGACCCTGCTGCACATTGACTCCCACTTTAACGATCAAATCCGCATACTGCTCTAATTTCTGCTTGAAATCAGTCATGGTAAGCCTCCTTGTAAAAATAATCCTGACCTTTACTATTGTACCCCATTTGTGAAAGGGAGTTCACTTAGATTTTGTCATCCTGTTCCCCTATATAAAAATGGAGCCCCAGGCGAGCCCCATCTCCTTGCTCATTATTTGGTTAATCCCTCACCGCCCCAGGCGGGGTTGGAAAACAGGTGAAGCGAACTCCATCCAGCTGACCGAGGCACGGCCCGGCCTAAGCGAGATCACTTTCCCCGGTGCTTGGCCTTAGCTTTCTGCCGCGCGATCTCCCGCTTATGTTCCTTAAGCTTTTCCCTCTGCTCCCGGGTAAAGACTTTCTTCTCTTTCTTCCTCTTCTCGTACTCCAATTGAATGGCCTGATGGGCGGCGGAGGCTGCCCCCGGCTTATTCATCTCTCTGGCCGCCAGCCTTGCTATCCGCTTCGGATTGATTCTTCTCCGTTCACGATGGCCTGCGGAGACCTCTTGAGACAAATTTCTGCAGAAGCTCAGCAAATGGCTGTTTACGAAATCGAGGATTTCCTGATCTTTAGGCTCGGCTCCGAATACGTAGCGGCCGGCCTTTAGCTTGCCCCCGTCGTGAAGCTCGATGATACCAACCCAGAATTGGCCGTCATGATAAACCGTCATTTTCATACAAATACCCCCTCTCTTAATGCAGAGAGTGACGGACATCCCGAGGGGGGAAGGTTACTGACACGGGTCCGCGGACGAAATCGCCGTGCGTCCGGACTACCAACCGGAGCTGTGTTTTTACACTCTCACAATAAATTATGGAGAAATCATTCCAAGATGTCAATCGGGACGATGCTTCCCGCAAGGTAGCGGCAGCGGAAGGACGGATTAGATCGAGAGCATTCCGGGAAACCGTTCGGAACGCCTCTTGATTTAATTCATAAGAGGAGATGAAGGGAAGTAGATGGACGGCATGAGGAATTGACAATTCATAGACGTTATATGATAATGTCTATATAAATAGACATTATTTTGAGGGTGTGTTTATTGTTGGATGTATCGGAACGGTTTTGGAATGCGTCACTCGAAGAGCTGAGACGTGGCTATGTTCGGGAGGGAGATTATTATTGGTGCCTGCTTTGCGGCAAAGCTCTGGAGCAAGGGGTCGTTTACCCTGCGGAGGGAGTGTTCTACGAGGCGGAGAGGTATATGCGCATTCATATTGAGCGGGCGCATCAATCGGTGTTCGACCATTTGATCGGACTGGATAAGAAACTGACCGGCCTTACGGAGCATCAGAGCCGCCTTCTCGGACTCTTTTATCAGGGGAAGAACGACAAGGAGGTTCAGCAGGAGATGGGGATAGGCAGTGCCTCCACCATACGGAATCACCGTTTTGCACTAAAGGAGAAAGAACGCCAAGCCAAGGTATACCTTACCCTGATGGAGCTGCTGAAAGACAAAGATAAGCACGCCCCGTCCTTCATAGAGGTTCATACTTCGGCTACCATGATAGATGACCGCTATAACATCACTTTGGAAGAGGAAGAGGCGGTTCTACAGAAATATTTTCCGCAAGAAGCAGGAGGGCGCTTGAAGACTTTTCATCTCAAGGAAAAGCAGAAGGTGATCGTTCTGCGCGAGATCGCCAGGCGGTTTCAGCAAGAACGGGTCTACAGCGAGAAGGAAGTCAACGAGATTTTGCAGGAAGTTTATGACGACTATGTAACGATAAGAAGGTATCTTATCGAATATGGATTTATGGACCGGAAGCCGGATGGAAGCCAATATTGGTTAATGGCCCGGTGAATCCGATAATAAAGGAGTAGGAAAAGATGGATCGTGAACGTAAAAAACAGCTCGCAGAGCAGTATAAAGAAATGAAGATCGAGGCCGGAGTCTATCAGATCAAAAATACTAAAAACGGGAAGCTGTTCATCAGCAGCACCCCCAATCTGAAGTCGCTAAACGGGAAGCGTTTCGCCCTGAATAACGGGACGGATGTTCATAAGGAGCTCCAGAAGGAATGGACGGAATACGGGGAAGAGGCGTTCGAGATTGAAGTGCTGGAGACGTTGAAGCCGAAGGAAAATGTATACTATGATACGAAGGATGAGCTGGCCAAGCTGGAGGAAAAATGGATCGACAAGCTCCAGCCATTCGGAGAGCGCGGGTATCATACGGAAAAATAAGCGTTAGCATCAATGACCGGGAAGACCGCTTGTATAGGCGGTCTATTTTTTTGTCTACAAGGGCGGGGCTGATCGTCATTAAAATGGTATGTTTGCTTGTGGCTAGATGCGCCGGATCGATTTTTGAAAAAAACGGAACATCATTTCATTTGGATGCGTCAATTATGTATCAAGGATTATGGAAGAGAAAGCGGCGTTGACGATTTTTGGACACGTTGTTGCGCATGGTTACTACAACTTCATTATTACGCTCCTGCAACATGCTTTATGGGAGCATTATAAGAGGAGTGACTTATATGATAAAAAAACTTGGGTTTATGCTGATTATTGTGCTGGTCGTCTCTAGTTTTACGGCATGTGGTTCAGACTATATAACGGGCAATAAAGATGTTAAGGATTTGATTGAAAATATTGGTTTAAAGAAGGAAGAAGTTTTTAACAATTTAAAGCTGGAAGAGGGAAAGGATATTGAGGAGTTCGATGGAAAGGCCGGAATATACGCCTTCAAGGAGGAACGTACTGTTTACGGTCAATCTCTTAAGCTTGCTCTTACTTTTGACATAAATAATGATAAAATGTATGGGTTTATGTATATAAAAGGGTTTAAAGATCAAAAAAAGGATGCATATGACCTTACCCAAAAATTGCAAAAGGATTTAAATAAAGCCTACGGAGAGCCAGCGACTTATCCGGAATTGACCAATACAATTTCAAAGATGCCGAACTATGAAGATTTACCGGAGAAAGAGTCTGCTGATTTCCTTGAGACTTGGAAAGCGGATGATGGATTAGACGTTGAATTACGGATGACTATCCAAGAGGGTCAAAATGCCAGTGTCACACTAACATACAAAATAAACACATTACCTGAAGATTGGAACAAGTAATTCTTAATCCTGTTCATTAACTTTGGTCTGTGACGTGAACAAAAAAAGAGCGCCTCCCGTATACCGGGGTCCGGGAATGCGGTACATTCACTGCCCTGGTTACGAGGAAGACGCTCATGAGTAAACTGGAGAAGATCCAGGTTTATATGGACGATCACAAACCGGCCCCGGCCCGCAAATAATTCGTCAGTATCTCTTCATGCAGGGTGCGGTTTCCCGTGAAAATGGAGGAGGCTTCGAACATCCGGACGGGACTGCCGTCAATAGAGGTAGTGACCGCTTCGACTTCCTTCAGGATGACCAGGCCAGCCGCGTAGTCCCATGGGGACAGGCGCAAACAGATAAAGCCGTTGAGCCTGCCGCAGGCGACGGCGGCCATTTCCAGCGCGGCCGATCCTATAATTCGCGTGCCCCGCAAATCTTGGATCAGAGGATGAAATTTCGTGTGATCGCAGTAATCGTTCGGAACGAGCCACAGGCTGTTGATTCCGATCAGCGAATGCTTGACCGGCGTATCGCTCAGCGGTTTAAGCTTCGTTTCGTTTAAATAAGCGCCCTGTCCGTGCAAAGCATGGAACAGTTCATCCTTGATCGGATCATAAATGACGCCTATTTTAGGCTGCCCGTTCTCATAGACGGCTACCGAGATAGCGAAATTTTCCCTCTGATGGACGAAGCTCGTCGTTCCGTCAATCGGATCGATCAGCCAGACGATTTCATCCATCGGGTCGCTCTCGGCTTCGGCCGACATGCCTTCTTCGCCAATAATGCGGTGGTGAGGGTAGGCATTCTTTATTTTATCGATAAAAAATTGTTCGATTTCCCGGTCCTTCTCGGTCACGAGATCCGCTTCCGACGTTTTATAATCTACGTGCAGCTGTTGTCCCAGACTGTCGCGTAAGTTTCTTCCCGCTTCCCGCGTCCACTCCTTGGCTCTTGCGTATACTTCCTGAAAGTGGTCCATGCGTCAGCCCCCCGTTAAAAATACTTGTCGACTTCTATCTCCTTAAGGTTGCGGTACACGATATCGGCTTGGGTTAAATTCCCGGCTTCTCCTATTCCGATGGCGAGCATTTCCGCTGCCTTGGCGGCTTCCAGGCCCGCTTGCGAATCTTCGAATACTGCGCATGCGCGATAAGGCACATTCAGCTTGTCCGCTCCAAGCTTGAAGACCTCCGGATCAGGCTTGGCTTTCGATACGCTGTTGCCGTCTACAATGGCATCGAAATAAGAAGAAATGCCCGTACGATCCAAAATAAGCGGCGCATTCTTGCTCGCCGAGCCTAACGCAATTTGTATGCCTCTTTGCCGCAATTCGTGCAGCAGCTCCAAAGCGCCGTCGAGCAGCTCCGAAGCGTCCATCTTATGAATATAAGCGACATATCGGTCGTTCTTCTCGCTGGCCAGCTTCTCTTTTTCCGCTTCGGTAAAACGGTCCTGCATCTGTCCGATTTCCAGCAGGATGTCCAGGGAAGCCATCCTGGACACCCCCTTGAGTCTCTCGTTGTGCTGCAGCGTAAAGTCAAAGCCCAATTGATCGGCCAGCTCCTTCCAGGCTAAATAGTGATACTTGGCCGTATCGACCAGAACGCCGTCCAAATCAAAGAGCGCGCATTGATATTTCATTCTCCGGTACCTCCGTTACTTCCGTTACTTCAATTCCACCTGAAGCCGATCCTTCAACGTATGTTTCTCGCCATATATATGAATTTCTTTGGTCGTGCCCTTCAGAAGAAGCACTTCGAAAGCTCCCCGCCGGACAACGATCTGGATCAGACTGTCCTCGAAGCGGATTTTAAAATCGTATCCCTCCCATAGATCAGGCAGTGCCGGTGCGATGAACAATCCTTGCTCTTTCACGCGCAGACCGCCGAATCCGTAGACGATGGCCATATAGGTTCCGCCCAGATTGGCGGCATGGATTCCGTCCTTCGTGTTTTTATGCGTATTGAACAGGTCCAGCTTGGAGGATTCGCCGAAATATTCGTAGGCCTTGTCATGAAGCCCCAGCTTGGAAGCCATGATGCTGAATATACAGGTAGAGAGCGACGAATCATGTGTCGTTATTTTCTCGTAGTAATTGAACGAATTGCGGATCGTGCTCAGCTTCTGGGCGTCTTCCAGTATAAAATGGGCGAGCACCGTGTCCGGTTGTTTGCACACCTGATGGCGGTACAAATAGAGCGGATGATAGTGAAGCAGCAGAGGAAACTTATCCTTCGGCGTACCGGCGATATCCCATTTTTTCTTGGAAAGGAACGAATCGTCCTGCGGATTGATGTCAAGCTCCTCGTCATAGGGCAAATACATCCGCTCCGCTGCTTCCCGGAACGCCGCAATCTCCGCCTCGGTCAGCCCGATTTTGCCGATTACCTTCGAGAACGCCCCGGAATCCTGCTCTTGCAGCAGATGGTAAAATTTGGAGGCCCATTGCAGGTGGTATTGCGCCAGTACATTGGTGTAATAGTTATTGTTGACAAGGCAAGTATATTCATCCGGCCCCGTCACATTATGAATATGGAATTTGCCCTTATGTTCATGTCCCGCATCCAGCCACAGTCGGGCGGTTTCGAAGAGGATTTCGGCGCCGCATTCCAGCATAAGCTCCGTATCCTTCGTCAGCAAATAGTAAGTTATAATGGCATAGGCGATATCGCCGTTAATGTGGTATTGCGCGGACCCCGACGGGAAGTACCCGGAGCATTCCTTGCCCATAATCGTTCTCCATGGATACAAAGCTCCTCTGGCATGCCCCATCAGTCGGGCGTGGTCTCTAGCCTGGTCCAGTATGTTATGGCGATAACGGATCAGGCTCTTCGCAATCTCGGGGTTGGTCAGCGAGAAGAACGGCATCATGTACATTTCCGTATCCCAGAAATAGTGGCCTTCGTAGCCTTCACCGCTCAGCCCTTTCGCAGCAATGTTGCTGTAGGCGTCTTTGCCGACCGATTGAATGAGCTGGTACAAGTTGAAATAAACCGCCATGCTCAATTCATCGTCACCGTAAATGTTAACGGCGCAGTTCTCCCAGTATTCCGTCAAATATTTTTCCTGTTCCTCATACAAACGGTTCAGCCCTATGGCAGACACCCGCTCCATCAGTTTCAATGCTTCGTCCCGGCAGCTTGCGCTGCGGATGGAGTCGGACAGGATGGTATATTTTACAAGAGTTGCTTTCTCCCCGGGCGCGAGCTCTGTCTTCCATTCATAGATGGCCGTCCCGTCCTCGATGAAGCGGCTTTCTTGTCCGGCTTTGGAACATTCGTGACGGACCGCGGACGCCACCTGCAGCCCGGATTTCGAGGTATTGGATACAAGGAGAGATGTCTCTCCGACAAATTCCGCGCTTACCGGTAAAATATACTGGAAGGTTTCACCGGCTACCCTCGGATCGTTCGGGTTGAAGTAGTTTTGCACGTTCCCGATATGAGTGGACACCAGGCGAAGTTCGCCGTCGAAATTGACCGATTCCACTTCGTATTCAATCGTAAATAAGGGAAGGAGATGAAAGGAAGCCATTCTTTTGACAGTGATCCTGACTTCATGTTTCTCCGGAGATCTCCAGAGCACCTCGCGCATCGACCAGCCTCTGCCCATATCCAGCGTTCTTGAGCTTTCCACGACTTCGCCGTCGAACATGCTGAACTCTTCGCCGTTAATATAGAGCTTGATTCCTTGAGTATCCGCAACGTTAAGCATCGTCTGCTTCTCTTCGACCAGGCCGTAGAGCTTCTCCGCCTGCTTCATCTCCGCAAAATCGTAGAATCCGTTAATATATTGTCCGCGGATCGACAGATAACCGTCGGGGTAACCTTCCTCGAAGTTCGAACGTACGCCGAGATATCCGTTGGCGTTATGGAATAAAGTTTCATTTAACATAAGATCGTCGTTGTCCAAGCTTAACTGCCGCACTTGAAAACGCAAGTTGTCGTTATTCATCTCTACTGCTCCTTAATCGTTACTAATATTCGTATTACTTAACGGCTCCTTCTCCAATGCCTTTAATAATGTATTTCTGCGAGAAGGCGTAGAAAATTACAACCGGAATGATCGTCATCGTCAAGCCCGCCATGGCCAGATTCCATTGAATCGTAAATTCCCCGAAGAAGTAGAAGGTCGACAGGGGAATCGTCCGCAATCCTTTGGAGGATAGCGTCAGCGAAGGGAGCAGGTAATCGTTCCAAATACTAATGACGTTCAGGATCATGAGCGTTACGGTGGTCGGCTTTAGCAAAGGGAAGATGATCCGCCAGAAAATACCGAACTTGGAGCAGCCGTCAATGGTCGCTGCTTCCTCCAAGGCAACCGGAATCGACTTGATGAAGCCGTGATACAGAAATACCGCCATGCTCGCATGGAAGCCTATATTCATGTAAATTAAGCCTTCATGCGTATTCAGCATCGGAATATGCAGCGTTCTGCCGATCATATCCATAAATTGCATCAGAGGCATCATTAAAGTCTGGAACGGAATCAGCATCGTCGCCACGAAGGTCATAAAGATGAACTTGCTCAGCGCGTTGTCTGTCCGGACGAGCATCCATGCGGTCATGGAGGTCAGAACAACGATCAGGATGATCGAGATTACGGTAACGTACAGCGAGTTGCCGAACGCGGTGAGAAAATTCATTTTTTGAATCGCTTTGGAATAGTATTCGAAGCTTAAGCTTGACGGAAGTGCCAGCGCATTGTCATAGAGTTCTTGCCGGTTCTTGAACGAATTGACCAGCATAATGTAGATCGGAGACAGGAAGGCAAATGCGACGACCAACAGAAACAATTCGCCGATAATTTTGCCGGATTTTCTCATCACATTTGCACCTCTCTCTTCTTAGTGATGTATACCTGTGTCAACGTGATGGCGGCGACAATGACGAAGAACACGATCGCCTTGGCCTGCCCTAATCCGTAATGGCCGTAACCGAAGATTTCGTTGTAAATATTCATCGCAAACATTTCCGTGGCGTTGGCCGGGCCGCCTTTGGTCAGGGACAGATTGACGTCGAAAATTTTGAAAGCGTTAGCCAGAGACAGGAACAGACAGATCGTGAAGGAAGGCATCAACAGCGGAAAAGTGATTTTCGTCAGCTTCTGCCAGCCGCTTGCCCCGTCCACCTTCGCAGCTTCAAACACATCACCCGGGATGGCTTGGAGACCAGCCAAATAAATGATCATCATGTAGCCCGCCATTTGCCATGTAAAAACAATAACGGTTGCATAAAGCGCATAGTTGGGGTCCAACAGCCAGTTAAAGAAGACTCCCTTCCATCCTGTTGATTCTCCAATAATTCTGAACCCGTCCGAGAAAATAAATTTCCAGATATAGCCCAAGATCAATCCGCCGATCAAATTGGGCATAAAGAAGAGCGTGCGCGCGGCTTTGGCACTGCGCAGCTTGGAGGTGACCAGCAGGGCAAAGCCAAGCCCCAGGATATTGACCGACAAGATGGCCATAACGGTAAATTTGATCGTATTCCAGGCCGAATCCATGAAGCGCGTGTCTCCGAACAGCTGGACATAGTTGTCAAATCCTACGAAGATTTTCGGGTTAGAAGGAATGCCGTTCCATTCGAAGAACGAATAATAGATTCCTATAATAAACGGAATAATCACGACGGTAATAAAAATTATCAGCAGAGGTACCGTAAATAAAGCGAACCAAGCTTTATCCTTCCAGCTTCTCAATTCAATCCCTTCCTTCCGTTGCTATTGACGGCGTTACATAACAAAAAGCCCATCACCCGACGTATGCTGACCATACCGTTGTGTGAGGGCCTTTTGTGCAATGATTATCCTAATTTTGCTTTATTTTACGCTGTTTGCCCACGCAGCATCTAATTTTTGCAGCAGTTGCTCGCCAGTCATGTCCGCTGAGAGGAAATATTCCTGAGTCGCCGGCACCAGATCGTTGATGATCGTATTAGGCGGGAAGTAGTTATAGGCCCAAGGAATGGTCTTCCCACTGTTGGAAGCTTCATGTACGGCTTTCGATAACGGATCCAGATTGCCGGCTTCAATATTCGTCATAGCCGGAATAAATCCGAACTCATCCACAATATAATGCTTTCCGGTTTCGCTGGTGAACATCCAGTTTAGGAAGTCGACGCCTGCTTTAATCTCCGCCTCGCTGGCATCGGCATTGATCGCCCAGTTGCTGGCCACGCCGACCGCCAGCTTATCGTTGCCGCTGAGCGGGAATGGCATCATGCCCATTTCGAAACCTAGATCCCCGTAATCCTTGAACATTCCGTAAGCCCAGTTTCCTTGGTGGATCATCGCGCTCTTGCCGGTCGCAAAGTCACCGATCTGATCGTCGTATTTCACTTCCATCGGATTTCTGGTATTGGCTTTGATGGCATCCATGAATTTGGCAAATTCCTGGAATTCCTTCGTATCCGCCATCTTGACTTCGCCTTTGTTCAGCTTGTCGACATAGTCTACCGGGTCTTTCTGCAGAGCGAAAGGCGTATTCAAAATATGCCCGATCAGGAAATAGCCTTCCTGGGATAGTCCCAGTCCGTTAATACCCTCTGCTTTGAACTTTTCGAGCGTTTTGACAAACGAATCGTAATCCTTCACGTCTTCGGGGCTGACCAGGCTTTTGTTGTAAACGAGGCCGTAGCCTTCTACGCCGTAAGGAACGCCAACGACTTTATCGTCAACCTTCAGAGCCATATTAGGCGCAATATTCTTCACGTATTCTTCGTTGCTCTGATCGTACAGATAAGACTTCAATTTATCTGCTTCACTAAGCTTGACAGAGAAGACGGTCGGCCCCTGATTGCTGCTCAGCTTGGTTTGAAGCGTTTGCAGATAACTGTCGCCGGTAGAGCCCCAAATTTCCACATCAATTCCGGTCTCTTCCGTGTATTTCGCAGCCAATTCCTCCAGTTGCTCAGAGATTTCAACCTTACTGTTGAAGACAGTAATTCTTTTGACTTCGGACGGAGACTTGCCGCCGTCACCCGCGTTCTTGTTCTCGGATGAACCGCAGCCTGCCAGCGCCAGCGCCACTATAAGCAAGGATGAAACAAGTAAAATAAGTTTTCTGTTTGCTTTCAACGCCATGTGCATCCCCTCATAACTATTAAATTTTAGTAAAACGTTATACTAAAACTATATGCAATGTGGATAGCGCTGTCAAGTGCGGATTTTTACCTTACCGTACCT
Source organism: Paenibacillus sp. SAFN-117 (assembly GCF_051966115.1). Taxonomy (NCBI): domain Bacteria; kingdom Bacillati; phylum Bacillota; class Bacilli; order Caryophanales; family Paenibacillaceae; genus Paenibacillus; species Paenibacillus sp. SAFN-117. The sequence goes on along the minus strand of NZ_JBQCLK010000026.1, from coordinate 14,668 downwards.
CTCCAGTTGATTTTGGCGCTGAATTTGAACGGTCCTGCGTTCACCGCGCCTCCGATCATTTCCAGCAGTTCCTTCGCGGCCAAATACCCGCTTTCGTACCGTGGGATGCTTACCGTAGTCAATCCGACCATTTCGGCCAGGTCGCCGTCATCGAACCCCGTAACGGAAATATCCTGGGGAACCCTTATATTATTCTCCTCCAGGGCGCGGATGGCTCCGAAAGCCATATCGTCGTTCGCGCAGACGAGTACCTCGGGCAGGGAATGGCTCAGAATAAAGATTTTGACCGCCTGATAGCCGCTTTCCTCGCGGTAATTGCCGTGAAAATAGTATTTGTAGTCGAATGGAATATTATTCTTCTTCAGCGTATCTTCAAACCCCGCGAACCGCTCTTTGTTATCCAGCGTATAGTCCGGCCCGCCGATGAAGCCGAACCGCTTGAAGCCTTTGTTGACAAGGGCTTGGACCAGCTCGCACATCACCGTATAGTTATCGACAATGACGCTCTTCGTATATTCGGTATCAATCACCCTGTCCATCAGAATGATTGGAAAATTTTTGCCCGAAACCGATTTTAGAAAATCGTCCGACAGCTTTCTGTCCAGCGTAATGGCGCCGCTAGCGAAGCTGCTTCTCATGAAATTTTTGCTGGATTTATCAGTACAGATAATGAGGTCATAATCGTTGTCTTTAAGATAATCATGAACGCCGTTAATAATTTTGAGGTAAAAATAACGGTCGAACTCGCTGAAATTAAAGACGATCGTGTTTTTCCTCCCGGTTTTCAAGTTTTTTCCCATAATATTCGGATGATAGCCTTGCTCGGCACAAATCTGCAGAATGCGCTCCCTTGTCGCTTTTCCGACATTTTTACGCCCGTTTAACACGTTGGACACGGTGGATACCGATACCCCGGCTATTTTCGCTATATCTTTGATCCCTATCATCTTGGCCCCACCTTTATTTCATTCTAGCATGGATTATAGCATATCGAATAAATTCATGTAAATTTTACTCGATTGTATAGATAAAAAGTAAAATATTTTACCGAAAATGATTGTTGTTAAATGCTTATTTGGATACTTCCAAAGTCTATTTGACGATAAAATGCATCCTAAGCGAGGTTGTTTGCCCGTCAAATGCCCGCCGGGAGTTAATCCCGCTAGTTTCATAACAACAGTATATTACGAGATTTCCTTGCGGGCCATAGCAGAGTTCAGACTTTGGTCCAGTATGGCACTCAACCTGGGACCATTTCGCATCAGGGCGGGGAAAGGTAAACTGGTAAACAAAATATTGCCTGGGGGTTATTTGTTGATGAGTGAGGAAGCCGTACTGCAGATACGGAATGTTACGAAGAAAATCGGGAGACGCACGATTATCGACCAACTGTCTTTAGACATCTCCCGTGGAGAAGTATTCGGATTGCTAGGGCCTAACGGAGCAGGGAAGACGACAACGATCCGCATGATTGTCGGACTGATCTCCATGACGAAGGGCGAAGTGATCATTAACGGGGTTTCCGTGCGGAAGCAATTTGAATTGGCCATGACCCATGTGGGGGCAATCGTGGAAAATCCCGAGATGTATAAATTTCTGACCGGATATCAGAATTTGCTGCAGGCTGCGCGGAAGCATTCCGTTGTCACGAAGGAGCGGATCCGTGAGGTCATTGAGCTGGTCGGTCTGCAGCACCGGATTCATGAGAAGGTGAAGAGGTACTCTCTTGGCATGCGTCAGCGGCTGGGGATTGCACAGTCCTTGCTGCACAGGCCTTCGGTTCTCATATTGGACGAGCCGACGAACGGGCTTGATCCGGCGGGGATTCGCGAGCTCCGGGAATATTTGCGCCACTTGGCCCGGGAAGAGGGGATCGCGGTTATCGTTTCGTCCCACTTGCTGTCCGAGATGGAGCTGATGTGCGACAGGGTAGCGGTTCTCCAAACAGGCCGATTGATCGACGTGTGTTCTGTCCATGAGATGAAGAGCGCCGGCGGGAAGCATCAGATCCTGATCGAGGTTAGTGAGCCGGAATTAACGAAGGAGGCCCTGATTTCCTTGCTGCCGGCGGAGCATATCGCCATACGCGGCGGGAGATTGGAAATAACGGCGGAACGGCAGCGGATTCCCGAGCTGATCAGGGCATTGGTGCATGCGGAAATTGATGTCTACGGCATTCACGCGGTTCAGCAATCGTTGGAAGAGCAATTTTTGGAGATTACCAGGGGGGAGCAAATTGTCTAGTTTCGTTAACCTTGTTCATAATGAAAATATGAAAATTTACCGTCGGCCGCGCACATGGGCGATGGTTGGAATTTTGATTCTGGCTGTGGCATTAATGGCGGGCATTGTCAAATGGGATGAAAGCCGAAGCGTTAGCAGGGATTGGAAGCAGAACATAGCACAGCAGAATGAGCAAATCCGTCAGCATTTGGAGACGGAAGGGGCCAGCCTGAGTCCGGATGCGAAGCAGAGAGTGGAACATGAGCTGAAGTTAAACGAGTACTACCTGGAGCATAATCGGAACCCGGAACAGAGCACCCTCTGGGACGTAGTGAACAACTCGGCGATGCTGCTTGTTCTGGTTACGCTGCTGACGGTTATCGTCGCTGCCGACATGATAGCGGCCGAATTTTCGTGGGGAACGGTTAAGCTGCTGCTGATTGGCCCGGCCTCCCGTTCCAAAGTGATGCTGAGCAAGTATACGGCTACCCTTGGGTTTGCGCTGTTTCTGCTCGTTGTCTGCTTCCTGTCCGCGTTTGGCTTGGGGGTGCTTTTCTACGGGACGGAAGGGCTCGTGCAGCCCTATGTGACTATTGCGGCTGATGGCCGGATTCAGGAAGGCTCGATGCTTCTCCATCTTTTGCAAAGCTATGGCTTCAAAGTGGTTGAGCTGATCATGTATGTAACCTTCGCCTTTATGGTATCGGCGGCCTTCCGCAGTTCATCGATGGCCATCGCCTTTTCCCTGCTGTTCATGATGCTGGGCCATCCGATCGTGCAAATTTTAAGCCCGTTTGAATGGGTGAAATATCTGTTATTCGCTAACATTGATTTAAGCCAATATGTCAGGGGGACTCCGCTTCGTCCGGAAATGACGATGCCATTCTCCATCGGCGTTCTGCTGGCCTATTATGCGGTATTCCATTTTATTGCCTGGCTGCTCTTTACGAAGCGGGATGTGGCGGGGTGACACTTCGCTCTAACGTGCCAGGAGGAGTCTTGGTGCATTCAAAGCTCAGGTTGCTCAGGTAAATAGAAGCGCTGCATTTTCTTGCGAAACCTGGAAACGTTATTTGGGCAAAATGGCACCATTCCATTTTCTTACGAAACTCCATATCGCTATTGACCAAAAAAGAAGGCCATGGAGCATGATTTCGCCCAGATAACGATCCCGAGTTTCGTAATATTTGAAATGGCATCGTTTTTACGGCAATAACGTTACCAAGGAGACTGTCGATTAATGGTATACAACCAAAGATCATGCGATAATCGCGCACGGTTTGGTTTTAACGGACCCCAGAGACCTTAATCGCTCCAAAAGGGCCATTCGGTCATTTTAACGGACCGGAATGACCTTATTCTCAAGAAATGCACGCGAAAGTAGGAGAATTCCAAGCAATAAGCCCAACTGTTTCCGTTAGTCTAAAAAAACCTCCTATTTTGGCGAAATAGGGTCTCCCAGGTCCGTTACGTTTTCGCCTGTTGGACTTTTCACTAGTGCAACATCCTGTTGAACGCTTTTCCCACAATGAACCGACAGCCTCTCAAAGTTCATAAGTTGAAAACGGACAAAGAGCGAGTGTTAGCGGAATAGGACCGCTGGACTCGCTCTTTCTTTCGGAAGTATTAACCGTTTATGCGGTTAGGCTTTTCCAACAGTAGTTTTGCAGTAACCTATTGAGGTATGCCTTTGCGCCGTGAGCGTAATCAGACTAATGCGCCGTACATCATTCAATTCCTGTGAACACGAATGCGGGCTGCTTCCACGTGGCCCGGCAGCTTCTCGTAGGAGCCTATTTCCTTAATGAGGGGATAGAGAGCTTCCAACGCTTCTTGATTCAACTGGCCGATGGTCGAATACGTGACCATATCTTTGACCGTGATTCCGGAGAAGGCCCGGGCAAAGCCGTTGGTAGGCAGCACAGCGGTAATCCCGATTCCATAATTGGCTGCGGAAAAAGGAGTGCAGGTTCCGATCAGAATTTCCCCTGCACGATTAATCTGGCCTAGCACCCGGTCCTGGAGCTCCTCTTGAGAAACTACCATCAAATGCTCCGGAGCGAAATCATTGATCAGACGGCAGGCCTCATCCATGTCCGGCATGATGAGGATAGCTCCTTTGCCGGATGGACCGAACACGTTTCTCAAGTAGGACTTTCTCGGTTCTTCCGCTTTGTCTATGCACTGTCGGAGCAGCCGTTCCACTTCGATGGCCAGACGGCCGGATGTCGTAACCAGCAAGGAGGAGGAATCCGGTCCATGCTCTCCTTCGTTGATCAGGTCATGGGCAACAGTGGAAGGGTCCGCGGATTCGTCCGCCAAGATAACGCATTCGGTCGGACCGAGACCGACTACGGTCTTCTTGCCGAAGGCTAGAGCCACGCTCATCGCTGCGGCAATGCCGCCCGGACCCGGACCGAAGATTCCGTCCACCTCCGGAACAGAAGGCGTGCCTTGGGCGAAGCCGGCAATGATGGAGACGCCGTTGCCCACGACGAAATGATCGGCACCCGCCAGCCTGGCGGCAGCTACTGTCCCGGGATCTCCCAGACCGTTCGGCAAGGGAGGCATCCCGACAATGATATTCCGGATGCCGGCTACCTTGGCTGCGGTGACCAGCATGATGGAAGTGGAGATCAGCGGGCCTTTCCGGGCGGGAATCCAAATCCCTACGGAATCCAGCGGTTGACCTTCTCCCCGATTACCGTTCCCGGACGGATTTCCAGCTCCCAGGACTCGGGCTTCATGGCTTTGTTGACTTCCCTGACATTTTCGATTGCCTGGTCGATCACTGCTCTCAAGGCAGGGGTAAGCGAGGCGATGCTTTCATCGATATAGTCTTGAGGCAGAATCACATCATCCAGCACTACTTGATCATAGGTGCTCGTTGCCTTGCGAATGCCGTCATCCTTATGCAGGGCAACGTCATCAAAAATAGAATAAATCCCCGTCAACACCCCGCGGTCGAACAGTGCCTTGTGAGTTTGAAATCGTTTGGCGAAAGCCTCCCGCTCCTCGGGAAAACGAAAAATGATTTGGCTCATACCAGTATCCCTCCTACTAATATTTCTCCGGAGAAACCAAAGCGGCTCATTGGAGTATAACAAAATAGAACCAATATAAATGAAAGACTCGCTTGCTCTTGCAGGATCACGAGCGGAAACGCTGAGGAACGATCCATACGCAAGACAGTTAAAGAATATCAGCGGGTACTCAGAGGAAGAGCAGGCAAAGTTTGAATAACATCCGTCTGCTTTGTGAGATAATGACCGTAAAGGAGGGCCTGCCATGTTCGGAAGAGAAGTTCAGTATAGTGATACAGGGATCACACTATATATGAAAGGTTTATTAAGCTGGTTTGCCGTCAAAAGAAAGCTGGTTATGCCTTATCACACCATCAAGAATGTACTAGTCGATGAGTTTGACCCTCCGCGTTGGATGCTGAGAATGCCCGGTACCTCCATATCGGCCCTTTATATCTATGAAGGCAGCTTTAAATATGCGGATGAGTGGTACTTCCTGTCCTTTGAACGCCGCGAGCCGCTGGTCCATATCGAGCTGGAAGGGCACGAGCACTATAAATACGTTATTTTTCAAACCGACAACCCTACAGAGACGGCTTCGAACATACGAAGACGCTTGGCGAGTTTGCGGGGATAAGACGCAAGCAAGCATCGTCGGGGCGCTGCCTCCTAGAAAGTGGGGGAGCGCCACCCATTTCCATTTAACCCATCTCAAAATTCTGCAGTTAAATCTCCTCCGTTCTCGTTAGATCCTTAACAGTATAATCCGGTTCGATTTCAGCTTGCTTCAGCTTGTTTAGCCGGTTCAGCCAAATTGTCCTTATCCCGATCCTGGTTGCATTTTGTAATCACCCCCTCATTTCCGATTTTTTAAATTTTGTCGAGAGTGAGCATGGCAGACAATTTTTCTTCTTCTGAAGACACTCCGATTAAAAATCGTAGGTGCCTTTTACATTTTGCATAAACCATCGTCCCTTTCTTTTTTTAGATTAAATAAAAAAACGCGCAAGACCTCTTGGTCCTGCGCGTTCTATATGCCGCAGGGAGGCCAACGCGAGAAGCGTTAGCCCACCCTGAATATTACAGGTGTACTAACGCTGTTTGTGATGATGATGAAGTTGGTTCAGAACTATGGTATTCATAACTTAAGTCCCTTCAGCCAATTATTTACAGATGATTATAACAATAAATTTAAAGAGGTGCAAGTGATTCTATTAATGACTGCTGAAGCTATTTGTTTTTATGCAAAGAAAAAGGGGCTTGGTCAAGCCACAACGTACTTTGCCCGATATTCCGTAAAGTGGTTTGGAAATATTGTTGGGCTACCAAATGATTGTTAATTAACTTACATTATTTGGTTCCTTAATCTTACTTTTTATGCAACTAAACATTTGTTTTGTGATTTAAAGATTTATTTGGTAGACAGCCCCATTATTTTGGAATAAAATTGGAAGTATTAAATACGAGAGAAGGTTGTGTTTGAGAGATCGGTTGAACATCCTGGGGTAATCTTAGGTGAAGAAGATTATTGGGTTGACATTTACGTAGCAAGAGAAATGCATGGAGGAATGCCTGATGGTTATTACATTTTTAAAGAAGCACCTTGCAGTGGTGGCGTCTGCAATCCGACGTGATTAAATGAACGAAAAGGGCATCGGGGTATTTTTATTAGGAGTAAGTACGTTGCTGTTTATTGCACAAAAAGGCATCCATTATATCAGTGCTGCCATACTGGCCTCCGCAAAGTGGCAGCCAGCGTCACCAACCTTCAATTCTGCGTATGAAGCGATAAGTAATCCTATCTCAAATGCCCCCATTCTGATCTCGTTTCTCGCTGGAATTGGTTTTCTACTGTGGGGATATTTTAAAAGAAACCCTAAGTAACACTTCTGCAAAATACTTATTTTTAAAAAAATGCCGCAAACACTTAGCGGCATTTTTTTATGAGTACGCCCAGCATGAGCGTCATCTCTAGGGTGAAAATCCCGAAACGGGGGCTGGCGAACGCCTACCGTTAGCCAAGAGCAAGGGTGTCCGCCGTGAGGCGGAATCTGAAGGAAGCTTAGAGGAAAATGCACGAGCCAAGGTACACGAACTCGATTTGAGGCAAGGCTAGCTGGATGAGTCCCCACAACAGACGAAATCCGAAGTCGCCAAGAGCTAGTCTTGTATACACGGGTGGCTGCGGACAGACAGATGACGTTCTTATCTGGGGAGACCTGCTGAATACGCGAAGTCACTTCGTAACCGTGGTTGAGAAGCCACGCTGAATCCGCAGGAGTCAGCAGAGGCCATAACAGGTTTAATGAATCCCGCGTTAATATGAGGAGGGGATTTTTATGATTTCAAAAATTCTTTTTAAGATCGATAGTAAGGAATTTAATAATCGATATGGTGTTCCATTAGATATGAATTCTATTAGGCAGGAAGTTTGTTCTTTAAGAAATAATAAAATTATTACGAGAAGGATTATCGGTAGTGGAATTGATTTTGCGGAATCTATATTTGATCAAAAAAATATGGCAGAAGTTATCCTGTCTAATATAGAAATTCAATTTGCTTTGTATCAATTTTATGTTTTTTATAGTGCTGTAGAAAATAAAGAAGATCGTTCAAAGGAAAAATTAACTTGTGAGATTTGTTATCCTAAAGAGGATAGTAAGTTAAGTGATTTGACATTATCAAATTTGCTTTCAATCTTCGATTCTTTAGTTGTAGTTTACAAAGAAGATAAAACGATTGTTGTAGCTAGGCTATCAAGTTTAGAATCAAAAATGAAAATCTATAATATATACAAAAGGTTGTACGAAGAATCACTGTTAAATCCATTTATTCTAACTTTTATAACCGAAAATAAATGGGATAAATTGGAAGATGTCAGTAGCAGCATCTATCAATACCAGCCTTGCGAAGACGACATAAATGCTGTTGTTCTAAATAAGAATGAAATGATCTTCATTAATTTTATAGATTCATGTTTTATTGTTTGGGCTGGAATGTCCATGATGTTACAACGAGCATGACACTGAAGAAATTGGCAAAATATTACAAAAGAATATTTTTCACTTCAACTCCCAATCGGTTCTTATCACAGCTTCTCATGATAGCCGACGCTTAACATGACTATCAGCCAATAAATTGCCTCAATAGCTGATTAAATTTGTCGCGTTCTTCCCAAAATGGACCATGGCCGCTGTATGAAAAAGGGACGAGCTGTGAGTTTCTTATCCTGTGATGGAGTTCTTGAGCTTGCGCGAAAGGGATCACTTTGTCATGAATGCCGTGAATGATTAGAGTAGGGGCAACAATTTTGTGTAGATCGGCCACCAGGTTCTCATCCCTCAGCAAAATGATAATGGCCGCAGTTGACCAGCCGGCGGCTTGTAATCCCATGTGAATAAACCAATTCGAAAATGGCTCGGTGATATATTGAAAGAAGAAGGTTTCTGTAACGGTCCGCATCATCTTGGGGCGATCATTTAATGCTTCAGTAAGAAGCTGATTGGCCGTTTCTTTGGTAAACCCTCTGGGAGCTGCAGCGTCTATTAAGACAAGCCTGGATACTCCGAAACCGTTGTAACGTGCCATATATCTAATGGCGATCGCTCCACCGGTAGAGTGCCCCGCAAGAGTGAAATGATTTAATTGAAGCGCATCAATGACAGCTCGGATATCATCCGCCAACCGGTCATAAGTGTAGCCGCTTATCGGTTTATCCGATTTGCCGAAGCCTCTCCAGTCTATGCCTATGCAGCGGTATCCCATGGCGGGTAGAACATTAAACTGGTATTCAAACAGTTCATGGCTTAACGGCCAACCATGTAAAAACACTATCGTCTTATGTCCGCCGGGGTTAATATCTTCCACATAGAGCTTTACTCCCGGTTCTACAGTAACAAAGTATCCCACGTCGATTCCTCCGTTAATCAAAGTGCATCAACCATAAGATACTCACTGAGGGAAACAAAGGTGAATGCCTATTCCCGTTTGCTTCTTGCAAATAAGGCGGGGGCTATTTGGTGGATAGAGGTGGAAATCCTGCACGACTCCACAGCCATAAGGGAGTATGAACGTCAATCGGTGCCAATCCGCTGCCATGCAGCGCATTTTCCCATGCTTCCGCGACCGCCTTCCGGTCATCTGCCGTGCCATTCATTACATCGGAAGAACACAATCCTAATTTGACCGTAGCTTTCAAAACGTGTGTATCAGGAGCAACCGTAATCAGTTCACGGGACTTCCATTTAACTCCTGTATAGGTCTCCATCACATACAGCCAATAATTGAAAATTTTCGGGCCGGACAGATACGGAAATTCCGATTTACGGGTGGCCTGCATTATGTGTTTGAGGGGGGCGACGTCAAATTGCACCGATTCCAGCAAGCCCCAAACGTCTCCCTTAGCCGAGGATTGAGCGATTCCTTGTGAAACCTTCCGCCAAATTTCCGGATGACGATTGGGCTGTAAAGCTACACGATACTGAAGCAAAGCCAAGCGCAGTTCATCCAGGGAGCTTTCGGATACGGCACGGGGATGAAATATCCATCTGGTACTTTTATCGTGATAAGCCTGCGCGATGAATTCCCAAAGCGTGAAAGAATTTCTTTGATAATTTAACGACATTCCCAATGTCAACACGTTCGGCATTTCCGCGTCAGGGACCATTCCAATTAGAGCATCCTCAGGCATTACCTCCCCGCCAAGAAGACCTTCCCTATGCATCTGTATTAACAGCTTCACTTTTTCCAAAAAGGATTCGTCCGTCATATTCTCCTCCATATAGGTCAACGACTGATCCAAAATATTTCACCGGATGAAATCCAATAATTGGATAATTGAAAGCGATGAAAATGAATGCGAACCGACCCGTCTGAGGCAGTTAATAAGTTTCGTAAATGAGTTGGCGATTCATTTCAAGCTTTCTATTAAATGACACGTAAATATACAGTTGTCCGGCCGGAGTATCCCCCGCATCGTAACCCAACCGAGTGGTTCCGTCCCCGTCAAACCTAAGCTCGGACAGGACCAATTCGCTTACATCTTCGTCAGGATGCGTCTGGGCGATCAGGTCCAACGCCCGACCATTAAGCTCGTCAAAGTTGTGCCAAGCTTTCTTGATGATGGGCGACAGCCGTTTCATATCCGCTTTGCCTGGAACATCCGCGGTAACAGAAAGCTCATTCCCCTGATAATGAAGTACGGCTGTATAGTAAGATACTGAGCCATCGTACGTGAAAGTGGCTATCCCCTTGACGGTATGGTCCGGCTGGACGATGAGGTTATCGGCATAATCCAACCGCTTCAGCTTTGGATTATGCAGGATATCCAGCTTCGAGATTTTATTTTCCCAGTCCCGGTAGCGCCCGCAAATTTAATTATAGGTTCTCATGGCGAAAAGGACAGCGTCTTTTGACTCAGTTTCGGTGATAAGTAAACTTTTTTTGGAAAATAGAAGGAATACTCAGAGGAGGTATCAAATATTAAAACAACCTCGTCCCTGAATTTGCCGTGAAAAAGGAGGAAGAAAATTGACGCTTAGACCAAGGGTTTGCGCCGCAATTATTAGAAAAAATCGAATTTTAATGGTATTTCACGATCATGGGGATCGCAGTTTTTGGACATTTCCAGGAGGAGCAGTAGAAGAGGGAGAAACTTTGGAAGAAGCCGTATTGCGCGAAGTCAAGGAGGAAGTAAAGCTGAATGGCAGAGTCGAACGCTTTTTATTCGAAGATACATATTCCCTCGGTCCCGATTACTGTTTTTTAGTTAGCGTTGATCCAGAGGAAGAGGCACAACTGGGAGAGGACCCGGAACTTCCGCCGAATGAGCAAGTTATGAAAGCAGTGGCTTGGTTTACACTTGAAGAAATGAAACATGACAGGCAGGTATCGAAGGTCATTAAATGCTTTAATGTTGCCTACCCTTAACGAAAGGCGGGATGATTATGGTCATTTCAAAGGAAGCTCGTGTAGTCGATGATCCCGTGATTAGAGAAGAAGTATTTGTTTATGGAGTATCCAAACAAATAAAGGACCATTGTTCGTCAAATGCTACCATCCGCAAAGGTATCCGCTTAATGAAGAGGGGCGCCGCCATGAGTTGGAGCGCTCGTTATCCTTTCAGGATTATCTTTACGAGAATAGTAAACTATGTCCGGGTATTCTGCGCATAAATCATAGATACAATTTCACCGGACGGAATCAGGTCACTTTTATGTAGTTATGCATCATACGGAGGGGAAAACTCTCAAAGCCGTTCAAGTGGAAACCGCCCATATGTATCAAGTTGGAAAATCGGCAGGATGATGTGGTTAACCGGTATGTGGGATGAGTTGGACGACCGGTATGGGGGGCTTTGAGAAGAACCCCGGCTTGCCGAAAGAAGATCCCCTCAATTCTGATAGCCGATGATCCGCATATGGGTATGATTGGTCTTATTTCCTATTGTCGGTGCCTGTACTGCATAGGGGTACAGTTTTTGTATCTTCGGAATAGTCGGCCAAAGTAGTTGATGTTGCAAAAGCCGACGGCATCGGATATTTCTGTGATGGTCAGACTATGATCGTCAAGCAGCTTTTCGGATTTTTTGATGCGGAATTTATTAACGAATTCCGTGAATGTTCCCCCTGTCGCCTTCTTAAATATTCTGCAAAAATGAGACGAACTCATATTAGCAATGGACGCTATTTCTTCCAAGGTGATTTTTTCATGGTAGTGCTTTTCTACATAATGAATGATTTGATTTAGCAATTTAATATTTTGTTTATCCGCTTCCATGCTTCGGGTTGGTTTATCTTCAGATGAATAGAGCCTGGCTAATTCCGTTGTGATGACGAAGATATATGCTTTTATGGCTATGGCATAACCGACTTTTTGCTCGTTATATTCCCGGATAATGCCTTGCAACGGTTCTATAAATATCCGATAATTAGCGTCCGTTGGTTTTAATACTATTGGCGGGGACAAGGGGTTAATGAGGGGGATATTATCATAATAGTCAAGCAGCTCGGGGTTGATTAGTAATTCCCTATTAAATAGAATCGCATAATAATCGGGTGTTTCGTTGATTGCTTCCCCAGCATGGATAAGATTTTCACGAATGATAAAAATATCTCCTTCAACCGCATGGAATGTTTGCCCATCGATTTGAAATTTCGCTTCTCCCTCTGCCATGTAAATTAATTCAATGATTTGCTCATGCCAATGAGGGTGAAAAAGAGCTAAAGAATTGTCTTTTGGCGGTTGATAAATAAAAAGGGGAAGGATTTACTTTTTAATACCGGAAATTCCTGATATTCAACTTTATGATTCATGGAAAATCCCCCTTGTACCGGTCAAAATAAAATGAAAGTACGGTTCGTTTTTGGTGTATAAATAACGAATCCCCAAAGCAAAATTGTGCGAAAACTAAGCAAAATTAGATAGAGAACATCCCACATTAGAAATGTATCATTAACATAAATCGGAATGAGGAGAACTCAAACCGGTGATAACCCGCCGTTGATTCAGAATTCCCGCTTCGAGATGTGAAAAGTTTCAGAATATTTTATAACGGAAAAACCTTATCACGACGAGAACCTTTACCTTTTGACGAGATCATTTTCCCATTTCATGATTTTATAATATTATAAAGCGCTCTCATGCAGCAGGCGTTGGAAGGGAGTGGGAAATAAAGCAAATTGTTGTTTAGACTCTAATTAACTATGTATGCTAAATCTCGAAAGGGGATATCGTATGGTGAATAAGAGGTGGTTCGGTTGGCTCGTTATAGGACTTCTATTTACTTTAATGACTTCCTGTTCTACGAATACAGACATGCATAGCGAATCGCAGGAGAATAGGCTGGAAAATGATCAACAAGATAACAAGGAGGAGCACTCGTCAGAACCGGTAACGATTAAAATCGCCATCGGTTGGGATGATCAAATTTTTGATTCCAGGTTTGGTGAAATAGACAAAAAATTAGACAATATTAACATTGAACGGATTCCTTTTGACACCACCTGGGGTGGTTTAGAAGAAATTTTTGCTTCTGGTGTTGTTCCGGATATCGTTGTTAGTATCCATTATGACACAATCAAGGAATTACTGGATGCCGATTTAATCTATCCGCTTGATGATCTGATCGCGAATAGCGATTTTAACCTGGAGGATCTTAATCCGGCTTTAGTTTCGTATGCCCGTTCCTATGACCCGGAAGGCAGATTGATAGGGATGCCGGATGGGGTAGGATTTAAGGCTTTATTTTATAATAAGGAAATTTTCGATTTATTTGGAATCGAGTACCCGACCAAGGAAATAACTTGGTATGAGGCATTGGAGCTTGCTAAACAAATGACTGGAGAAAGAAACGGTCAGAAGTATACGGGATTGGTTTTTGATGAACCGAAAATCCCGTTAGAGCAATGGGCGGTTAATCCTGTCGATCCTGATACAGATGAGGTGTTATTGACGAAAGAACCTGCCTTTAGAAAATATTATGATTTAATGAGGCAATATTATAGTATTCCGGGCATTATGGATGTAGGAGTGGAGGGGAATTTATTTTATCAAGGATTTGCTGCAATGAATGCCGGATGGTCTGCTACTTTACTAGGCGATTGGGGCGATTTGGAAGGAAACAAGGGGAAAATCGAGATTGCACCTGTACCGACCTGGCCTGAACTTCCCGGTGTCCACCCTTATTTAACAACAACTCCAATGATGATTATGAAAGAAAGTAAGCATGTGAACGAAGCTTTTGCCGTCTTGCTGGAATATGTATCCGAAGAGAATCAGCTTAGAATATCTCGAAAGGCTGGAAGTGGCTCTGTTCTGCAAAACAAAGATGTATTAAGCCAATATGGGGCAGATGTCCCTAGTTACGTAGGGAAAAATGTGGATGCTTTTTACGAATGGACACCAGCAGAGCTAGAGAGGCAAAGTCAATGGGATCGATTGGTTGACTATAAAATAGATGATTTTGCGAAATCGGATGATGATGTGATTACTTTTTTACGGAAACTGCAAGAGGAGCTGGAAGTTAAGATTAAAGATGAGAAAGCTAAGCAGGAATAGTGACAAAGTGATACGCAAAGAAACGCCAGTGCAATCGCTGGTGTAGCTCCGGGAATGAAGTGAGGTTGCTCAGCAAGATGTATGGGCACATGAATGACGAACATCGGAAAGCCGTATGAGGGAATTTTCCGTACGGTGGTTTGATGAGGAGGGGCAGAAACTCTCTGCCCTTCACTCTATATATGCAGAATCATTTATATATTATAAAATTATTCTCAACAGAGAAAGGGGCTGTACAGATGAAAACTGTAATGAGAATTTTCGGACTTTATATAGTAGTTGTAATACTACTGGACAGTGAAAAGTTCTTGTCGAAAAATTCATGGGAATAAAGGTTAAAGGTGCATACAGGAAAAGTAACCCAA
>NZ_JBQCLK010000025.1:66942-93435 GCF_051966115.1 Paenibacillus sp. SAFN-117 | reverse complement strand
GAAGATTTAGACGGAATCCTGCAAAGTACCTCAAGGAAACAGAAAATAAGTATTGTATGTTAATTGGTCAGTCGTAGTTTTTTTTAAGTTAACCGGAGTTCGAATTCTTGATTGGTGAATATAAAGGAGGGTGTTTATCCAATGCGTGAAAAGAAACCACTGCCGACAGCCACTCCAGAGCAAGTAGGAATTCCGTCATCCGCCATCCTTCAATTTCTTGACAGATTAGAGAATAAAAAATTATGTATGCACAGCTTTATCGTCCTGCGTTTTGGCAAAATAGCTGCGGAAGGATATTGGAGTCCTTTTCATGCTCATAAGAAGCATCGGATGTACTCCTGCACCAAAAGCTTCGTCTCCATAGCCATCGGCTTAATGGAAGAGGAGGGACTGCTTTCTCTCGGGGATCAAGTGATTCGCTTTTTTCCGGAGAAGCTTCCAGAGGAAGGGGTTCATCCTTATATAGCTCAAATGACGATTCGCGACCTGTTGATGATGGCTTCTGCACATGAAAAAACAACCTACAAGCAAATTAAGGATGATGACTGGGTGAGGACGTTCTTTCAGGCTGCGCCGTCGCATCTCCCCGGGACAATGTTCTTTTACGATACATCAGCAACCGTTACCCTTACCGCGATTGTGGAGAAATTAAGCGGAATGTCTTTGCTTGACTATTTGCGTCCGCGATTGCTGGATCCTATCGGTTTCTCGGAGGATGCGTACTGTCTCCAGACGCCACTGGGAGTTTCCCATGGGGGCTCGGCTCTGATCTGCACGTCTAGAGACCTGGCCAAGTTTGCATTGGTCTGCATGAATAAGGGCCGATTTAATGGGGAGCAGTTGATTCCGGAGGAATATATACTGGCAGCAACCTCCCGTCAGATCGATACAACACATACGCTGGACACATTCTATGAGGCTCAGCAGGGATACGGGTATCAGTTCTGGAGGACGAGTCATGGCGGCTTCGCTCTTCGCGGTATGGGGGGGCAGTTGGCTATATGTTTGCCGGAGGATGACTTACTGGTAGTGACAACGGCAGACCTTCAGCCCAATCCGGATGGAACACAGATCGTGTTCGACGCTCTGTGGGATACCATCTACAGTAGTCTTGCCGCCCATTCGCTGCCCGATGATGAGGAGGCCTACAACGAACTGCTGGATCGGACAAGCCAGCTTTCCATTATGCTTCCTGACGGGAGCTCTCACTCATCCAAGGCGGCTGAAATAAACGGGAACGGTTACCGCCTGGCAGATAACCCCATGGGAATCTCTCAAATTCATTTTGAGTTTAACGGCGATGAGGGGGCTTTATATTTTGAAAATAGCAGGGGGACTCACAGACTGGGGTTTGGATTGGGGAAGACCGTTTCGCAGAAGTTCCCTCTATACGGTTATGACAGTCTGTCTGCAGCAGCCTGGGTAGATTCCAATTCCTTGCTGATTTATTCCTACATCATTGATGACTATTTCGGAACAGTGAGAACTAAAGTTTATTTCGGAGCAGATACCGTGACTATCGTTATGCGAAAATATGCGGAAGGCTTCTTGGATGAATATTCCGGCATTGCAAGTGGAGAAAGAGTATCAGGAGCCGGTTAGAGGGCGAAACGGAACTATTCTTGCGAAAATAAGCCGAGCTCCTACCGAGCTCGGCTATTGTTAATATATAAGAAAGTATACCTGTTCTTACCACATTAGAAAGTTATAAGTTCATTAAAGCATTAAAATGGAACAAACTTTCTAATTGGCATAAAAAGCTACCTCTAATACCGGGTTATTCATCTTCGAGATGCTCCGTTAGGAGCTTTTTTTACCACATAGGAATCTTTAAATTCTTTACAGCGTTAATACGATGAAAATATAGATTCCTATTGGCATAAAAAGCTTCCTCTAATACCGGGTTATTCATCTTCGAGATGCTCCGTTAGGAGCTTTTTTTATATTTCATCGGTAAACGCGCTTGTTCTAAGGACGGCGATAGCCGTTTATCCTTGTTTTCTGAGATAATGCTGCTTCAGTCCGGCAGCCCTAGAAAGGCAGCAGAGCGACCGTTTCCTTCGCCCGGAGGTCTTCGATCATGTCCAGCCAGGCCTTGGGCTTATTGGACAGAACGGTGTAATAGCGGGTCAGGAAATTCACGATCAGGTCTGCGGGCAGCTCATTCTGGTCTGCCATCGGCAGGAAGCACAGGTCGAGGCCCTCTACCGCTTCACCGTCGTTGTTCCACGAAGGGTGAACATAGGGGAAGTCCAGGCGTTGATAGCCCAAGTGGGACAGCACCTCGCGGCGGACATACGGGTCCATGGCCTTAATGCCTCCGAACTCATAATGCTCTACGCGGTAAGGGTCATAAATCTCCGCGAACATCCCGGACAACTGATTTCCCTTACTTGCTGCCCAGGATTGCAAATCCTCCAGCCTCTTCCGGGCTAGGAAAGGGCCGATTCCCAGTCCCGCCGCCCCGATAATCGTAAAATCGGTCATGGCCACGTTGAAATCCTCGTAATAACGATATTCGGTAGCCCCCACGACCTTGCCGTCATGGACAGCCACAAAGACACGGATTCCCGGGTCTTCCAGAGGCTCTTTCCACAAGTCGAAATCAAGTACTTCCTCGGGCGGGAACACGTTCTGCATCAGTTGATGCATCTGCCGGAACAGAGGATCTTCAATACCGGTAATTCTGCGATAATCCATCGTTTCATTCTCCTTCTTATCCTTTTCCTGTGCGGAAAGGGTTCTTCCATTCCATCAATGCTCCATAGTTACAGGATTCTTCATCCTCCAGGTAATCGGCCACTACCTTGACGGGAGTGCGGCCGCACCGAAGCAGGAAGGTGATGACAGGGTCCTTGCATTCCCCCCGGATCACTGCCTGCAAATACTGCTCCGCCGTCCATTCCTTCGCCTTGTGATGATAGCCGGGCATCCTTCCTCCGCCTAGAAGCCGTTCCAGGCCCAGATGAACGACAACCTCGTACATGGACTGCATCAGCCATTTTCCCAGGCCAAGCTGGCGATAGGAGGGCCGGACGCTGATATCTACGACATAAAGAGTATTCCCGTCGGGGTTATGATTGCGGATATAGCCGTTGTCGGTCATCTCCGCCCAGGTATGGTCCGCGGAATGGCCGTCATCATCCACCAGCAGGCCGGTCATCGAGCCCGCGATTTCGCCGTCGACTTCAATGCACAGAGCCCCTTCCGGAAATAACTTGACATGGTTCTGCAGCTGCTCCTCGTTCCACCATAATTCCGACGGGAAGGGAGGAGGGAACGTTTCCTGCTGGATGCTGATTAATCCGGGAAAATCCTTCTCCTCATAGTTCCGGATCACTGCCGGGACAGGCCGGTTCCCGTTAAAGACGTAGATTTCCTTGCGATACATAGCCATCCCTCCTCAACCGAAATAATAGTCCGCCTGCGCTGATCGACCGGCAAGCCCGGCTATTCCTTCCAATCGGGATACAGATCGGTTCTCCGGTCGCGCCAGGTCGTGACCGATCCGCTTGCCCGCACCTGATACAGCAGCTCCAAATCGAGATCGGCCGTTACGAGCATATCCTGATTGATTTCTCCCTCCGCCAGAATTCCTTGGGGAGGGAAGGGGATGTCATTAGGCGTAATAATCGCCGCCTGCCCGAAATTGGCCCGCATGAAATCCACGGTGGGCAGAGAGCCGACCGTTCCGGCGACGACGACGTACACCTGATTTTCAATCGTTCGGGCATGGCTGGTGTAACGGACCCGGTGGAAGCCGTGACGGTCATCCGTGCAGGACGGGCAGAAAATAACGTCGGCCCCCTTCGCCTTAACCATCCGGACGATTTCCGGAAATTCAATATCGTAGCAGGTTAATATGGCGATAGTCCCTTTATCGGTTTCGAATACCCACAGCCCCTCGCCGGGAGTCATGTTCCATTCCTTCTCTTCCGTTGGGGTCATATGGAGCTTCGGCTGCTCCGCCACAGTCCCGTCGGGATAGAACAGGAAGGCGGTATTGTATAAGCGGTTTTCCCTGCGGATGACATGCGTCCCCCCGATGATGTGCACATTCATCTGCTTGGCCAGAGAAGTGAACAAATTCAGGTACCGATCCGTAAAATCCGGCAAATCTTCAATCGATAAAGCGCGGCCCTGATCATCACCGATG
Source organism: Paenibacillus sp. SAFN-117 (assembly GCF_051966115.1). Lineage (NCBI taxonomy): Bacteria > Bacillati > Bacillota > Bacilli > Caryophanales > Paenibacillaceae > Paenibacillus > Paenibacillus sp. SAFN-117. The sequence goes on along the minus strand of NZ_JBQCLK010000025.1, from coordinate 89,279 downwards.
GACATTAATTGCGTCGTGAAATATTCGGGAAACAGAATGAATTCGGCGTCATATTCCGCCGCTGTTCTGACATAATGCTCCGCCTGCCGGGCAAATTCCTCGAAGGAGCTGATCGTATGCAGGTGATATTGAACCGACGACACTCTTAATTTCATAGCGGGTGCCTCCTTTGGGATAGGATATTGATTTCTATTTGACTTCTAAAGATTTCTTTTAGGAAAGGTGCCTAGTTGGGGGCATAGGTACAAAGGATTCCATATATTTCTAGTATATATACTGCAGCTTGGCGGCATGGAGACTGGTGGATTTCATCCATGGAAAGGTTGGTTTGGCTCCTCCATGCGAAAAATTTAGCTGACAGGAAACCTGCCCATTCAAGGGAACATCCTCATTGTGCTAAAAATATGTCTTTATGGCAAGTACCTACCGAAAGGTGACTAAGTTACCCGGAAGTAACTATGCTTGGTGACCCGGGGCAGAGGAATAACAGGAGCGGGATTCGGGTATCAAAATGAGGCTTGTCAGCCATCCTTCCTCCATTAAACAGTAGGATTCACCCATAAGAATATAGTATGATAAAAAACAAGAGGAGGCGGGCGCTGTGGAATTGAAAGACCGGATCAAGCTCAAGGAAATCAATTGCGATAAAGAATTGACCCTGGCCGTCATCGGTGGCAAATGGAAGCTGATTATTCTGTGGCATCTCGGCCTGGAGGGCACCAAGCGTTTCGGCGAATTGAAGAAATTGATTCCGAATATTACGCAGAAGATGCTGACCAACCAGCTTCGGGAGCTGGAAGAGGACCAATTGGTCATAAGACGGGTCTATCCGGAAGTGCCGCCTAGAGTGGAATATTCCCTGACCGAGTACGGCGAAAGCTTGATGCCGGTCCTGCGGATGATGTATGACTGGGGCAGAAGCTACCGCCGGAACGTGATTCGGAAAGATTCCGATTCCGATTCTGCTGCCTTCGTTGAAGATGGGATGGAAAAATAACTCCCCTGCGCGTGAATATAGCGGGCAGGGGGTTTTTGTATTTGGGGGAAGCTGGCTTCGTCGGGACTTTAACTTTAGCGACATCAAATGACTTATTGCCCCACTTCCGCTCTTTGCGGACGGTCCCGATTCTTGCTGTCGGATGGAAGCAGAAGCCCTAGGATGCCGAAAAGGGGCAGAAAAGAGCTGCAGAGGATTACCAGCGTCAGGTCGGTCAGATCGATCAGCCCGCCGATCGCCACCGCTCCGATGGCCCCCATGCCGAACGCCAGACCGGTAATGAGACCGGAGACGGTTCCAACCTGCCCGGGCACCAGCTCCTGTACGTAGACTACGGTTACAGAGAAGCTGCTGTGATTAACGAGCCCGAGAATAAACAGCAGCGGGTAAGCCCATAGTTCATTCGCATAGGGCAGCAGGATGGCAAAAGGAGACGCACCCAGCAGGGAGAGCAGAATGACTCTCTTTCGGCCAATGCGGTCGGACAGAGGCCCGCCGAGGAACGTTCCGGCAATGCCTGCGCCTACATATACAAAAATATACCACTGCGCCTCGGGGATCGATATCCGGAACTTTTCCATCAGATAAAAGACGAAATAATTGGAAAGGCCCGCCCCGTACCAGGATCGCAAGAAGACGATCAGGATAATAATACCGACGGCCAGCCTTACATGTTTCCAGTGGCCCTTGTCCGTATGCTGGTTCACTTTGCTTTCGATTTTCCGGCCGGAATCGGACAGATAGCCCCGGTACCATCCGGCCAGCTTTAGTTGAATAACAACTCCAATAGCGGCGACCAGAGTAAACCAGAGTGCTCCCAACTGCCCGAACGGATAGAAAATCAATGCCGTCATGACAGGCGCCAGAGCGCTGCCGGTGTTTCCTCCTACTTGAAAAATGGACTGCGCCAAGCCTCTTCGGTTTCCGGCGGCCAAATAGGCAATTCGGGCCCCCTCCGGGTGAAACATGGCCGAGGCGGCCCCAACCAAAATCACCGATCCGAGAACCGCTAAATATCCCGGGGAAACAGCAAGACAGAGCATGCCCAACAAGGCAATAGCCATTCCTATAGGGAGCAGGAGGGGCGAGGGCCGTCTATCCGAGTACATTCCGACCACCGGCTGCATGACGGAAGAGGAAAAATACAGGATGAACGTGATCACGCCGAGCTGGGTATAGGATAACCCCAGTGTATCCCGCAATATCGGATAAGAGGCCGGGATGACGGCTTGAAGCGAGTCGTTGATTAGATGGACCAAGCTGACGGCCAATAATATGGGGTAGAGAGTCTCCTTCTTGTTCATTGTCGGCTCAGACAAGATTGTCACAACCGTCCTTGAGGGAATGGATGGCTCGTTCGCACAGTAGTTCGGTTATCCTTAAATGACGCCGTACCGTCGCTCGATTGATTTTGGACATTGGTTCCAGGCTCCCTTCCCACGAAGATCCTCAGGCTGTACTGACTTCAGGCGATCAATCATAACATAGCTCTTCTTCATCGGCGATTTCGACCATTCGCCTGTATTCCTTGGGCGTTATGCCGTAATATTCCTTAAACAGCTTGGAGAAGTGCTCGCTGTTTTCATAACCTACCTTGTTGGCCACCTCATACACTTTCACATTATGATCCAGCAGCAGCATCTTCGCTTTCTTCATCCGCACATTAACGAGATACTTCCACATAGTTAAGCCGGTGCTCCGCTTGAACATTGCCGTCAGGTAGGAACGGCTGATGGGAATCAGATCGGCCAGCTTCTCCAAATTCAACTTATCGGCATAGTGCGTATCGATATATTGTTTGATGCGGCGAATGATTTTTTCGTTCTCGCTGGTTTGCCCTTTTCTCATCCTATCCAGAAAATAAAGAATGCTTCCTTCCATCTGCATAACGGCATTCAGCCGGAAATATTCTCTCAACTTTTCACGGGGAAGCACGGCATAATCCATATCCCATTCGCGCATGGGAGCCATATTCTCACCAATAGGCGGCCGTTTCAACGCTGCGGCAACCAACTCGATCCATGCGGTGGATAGAGCTTTTAATAAACAGTAGTCTCCTTCAATCCATCCTTCCATCAGATTCAAAGTATCCACCACAAGCAGGGGATATTTATCCGCACGGTTGGTCAGGATGTAATCCGTCCAGCGCTGCAGCATGTCCTGGTACTGATCGTTCTTCTGCAGCAGAAGATGGGAGACTTCATCCATTCTTGTTTTGTCAAGAGTGACCGCCGCATGCTCCAATGCTTGCTGCAAAGCAGCCCTGTCGATAGGCTTCAAAATATAATCGGAGACATTTAATTGGATCGCTTGCCGGGCGTAAGCAAATTCATTATAGCTGGACACGACAATGCTTAGCATCCGTGGATGAGTCTGCCTGATGCGTTGGATTAGTTCCAATCCGTCCATAACGGGCATGCGTATATCCGCAATACAGATGTCCGCGTGATGGGTTTCCAGCCACTCCAAAGCTTCCATACCATTGCCCGCAAACCCGGATACGACGAACGGTCCCCCGAATTGCCCGATCTTCGAGGCAATCCCCGTACGGATGTATGGTTCATCATCCACGACTAAAATTCGTAACATCGTGCTCCCACCCCCGGTCTATAAATTCATAGGCAAGCAAAAGCGCACTTCGGCGCCTCCGCTGTCGCTGTTTCTTATCCGGAGGCCGGCCTTGTGCGATGTATATTGCGTCGTTAATCGGTAATGGATATTGAGCAGCCCGATGCGCTGGAAATCGGAATAATGCGAGTTTTGCCGGTGCAGTTTATCGTTCAGTTCCCTGATCTTGTCCTCGGAAAATCCCGTTCCGTTATCGGCAAAACAAACCTCTATCCACTGTTCTTCGATTTTTCGAATGGCGACGGACAAATGAAGGGCTCCGCCGGACGTTTCGAAGCCGTGCTTTACGGCATTTTCCGCAAGCGGCTGCAGAATCACTTTGGGACAAACCGCCTTCCAACACGTCTCTTCCACGGATAGGTCGTATGTAAATTTATCTCCGTAACGGGTTTGAATAATATGCAAATACCTTTGCAAATGTTCGACCTCATCCCGGATCGTCGCTTTCGTATCTTTATAATTGGCCGTATAGCGGAACAGGTTGGCCAGGTCTACGGTCATCTGCTCAATATCTGCCGCATGGATTTGGGAAGCCATAGAGTTAATGATCTCCAGCGTGTTATACAGAAAATGGGAATCGATCTGCGATTGCAGCGAGAACAGAACGGCCTGCTGTTCGGCTACCTTGGATTCGGCCAGCCGTTTGATGTGCTCTTGTAAATCCTCCAGCATCTGATTGTACGAATTGGCCAGAGCCGAAATTTCATCCTGCCCCTCCACTTCTGCCGGAACATGAAGATGACCGCGCCCCGTGCGTTTTATAAGCCGCTTTAATTTGCTTAACCGTCTTGTAATAGAGGAGGAAACCATAACAATGAAAATGGCCGATACAACCAAGCAAGCGGCCGTAATCCCAAACACGGCATTCCGGATGGTATAAATGCTCTTGGCAATATCTTCATACGGAATGAGGATAACCGATTTCCAATCGGTGCCGGCTATGTTTTCGTAAATGGCGATCTCATTCGAATCGTCCCATACAAAAGCCCCGCCTGCCGACTTATCCATCTCCTGCATCATGGAAGCCTCTAATGGCGAAAGAAAGCGCTCCTTATGCGGATGGGCCACAATAATCCCTTCCGCATTGACAAGGAAGCCGACCCCGTTGTTGCCCGGATTCATTTCCTTCAATATGCTTTCCAGGAGTGTAGGCTGGATATCGATTTTCAAATAAGTAGACCCGTCGAAGCCAAATTTCTTCACCAGAGTGATGACCTGCAGCGATACGGGCCTAAGCATCACGTCCACGTAATTACGGCTCGTTTCCACCCTATAGGCCGTCCGGCCTGCAGGCGAAATCTGCTCCAGCCAGGCTTCCTCGCTCATACTGTAATCCAGCTTCAGCCCGTATACCGGTGAATAATGCGATTCATTGCCATTGGTGTTGTACAAGGTAAGGGATAATAGCTCGGGATGCGTCCGCGCGAAAGGCTGGATATAATCATTGACGATCATGGAGTATGGAACGACGGACTCCGCCTTGCGCGGGCCGGTCAAGCTGGCCCAGGACAGAAGCTCCTGACTGGAGCTCAGCGTAAACATGAATTGTTCGATTTCTCCCAAATAACGTTCCAGATTCAAGTTGGCCTGTTTGAGAATAAGCCGGCTTAACTGTATGGAATCCTTCTCGATAGCCATCGCGACATACCGGTTGACAAAGAAACCGATGACAACCAGATTGAACATAACAATGACGAGAAAAATAGAGATCAACTTCCACTTTAGAGATGACTTCCATCGGTTGATTATGTTTTTGGCCGGCAAATGAAGTCCCACCTGTTCCTAATGTTCATCCGGAGGTTTATTTGTCAGCGGCCGGTGTCTTCAGCACTTCGAAGATTAAGGTCCGGAGAGGCTGATCACTGTTATTTTCCAACCCGTGCTTCCACCAAGGCTTGTTCAGGATGACATCCCCGGCTTTGACCTGCCGCGTCTGGCCGTTGACGGTCATTAATCCGGTCCCTTCCAGGATGATGTATACCTCTTCGTCCTCCCGGTGGCCGTGATAGCCGATGGAAGCCCCCGGCGGGATTTCTCCGTAGCCGAGGAACATGATCGGCGTATCGAAATCTTCACGGGAATACAGCCTCTTCCCCCGGGTCATCCCCTTCCCGTGATGGCTGACCGATGGGGGACCGAATTCCATATCGTAATAGTTGCGGACAATCATTGGACCATACCCCCAGCTCGCAGAAGTATCCACTGCTTGGTGCGTAGTGATGGATTCCCTGCAATAATGTGCGAGCGCCTGATTTCTCAAGTAGTCCTTGGCGCTTGTCTCCGGCTCTCTCTGCTCCTCAAGGGACTGCAGAAATTCCGTAAACGGGCCCGGAGCATGAACATCGCTAAAATCATCGATCAATGTGGTGGCTCCGTCTTTCGTCAGATGAATCTGGTTATCTATCAGCTCCAGGCAGCCTTGCTCGCCTTCGATCCGCCAATTGCCGGCCCAATCGGTATGCTTGCCCTTCGATCGGACGGAGCAGCGGAAGGTGGCCGTAATGCCTGCTTGCAGCTCCATAACGATATTCAGGCTGTGGCGGTATGTCGCGAACACTTTCCCGATCTCCCGCCCTGTCAAATAGCGGATCAGATCGAAATGATGGACGATCAAGCCTTCCAGAATAGCGGTTTTGTCCGAATGCGCCATTTCGCTGTAACGGTAGAACACTCCGTCGATCGTAAGGATGCTGCCGATTTCACCGTCCGCGATGAGCTTTCTTAACTTTCGGACAAACGGGAAAGCACGGTAGTTTTCGGCGATCATGAACGGAATATTTTCTTTCTCCGCCCTTTCCACCATCGCGATGGCATCCTCGTAGTTATCCGCAATCGGCTTTTCGCAAAAGACGGGAATTCGATGATCGAATGCGAGATGGTTGATTTCCTTGTGGATATGCGGCGGAGTGACGTTGAGCAGCACATCGGGCCGTTCCTTCTCAATCGCTTCTTGTACCGAGGTGTAGAAAGGGACACCGTCTTCTTCCACCTTGGCTCGCTTGCTTTCATCGGTATCGGCAACCGCCAACTGCAGCTCACTATATTGATTACGAAGCCTCCGGTACCATCCGGAACCGAATCCTCCAATGCCGACCAGCAATGCTTTCATCATATATCCCTCCATGTCCATTGTTTATGCAGCGTGTATGCGGATTACCCTTTGAGCGATCCGACCATGACGCCTTTAACAAAATATTTTTGTACAAACGGGTACAGTACGATCATCGGCAAGCTGGAAAGAATGATCAGCGAATACTTCAATAATTCGCTCAAGTAGAAATTTTTGCTTTCCTCATCCACATTCAGTGTGATATCGCTCGTAGTGTTCAGCAGCAATATTTCCCGCAAGTAGATCTGTAGAGGAAATTTGTTCTTGTCGGACAAATAAAGCAGCGCGTCGAAAAAACTGTTCCAATGTCCCACCGCATAGAACAGCGTAATAACGGCAATGACCGCTCCGGACAGCGGCAGGACGATGCTGAGCAAAAACCGGAAGTTGCTGCATCCGTCCATCTTGGCCGATTCCAGCAATTCGGCAGGAATATTGCTGCGGAAGAAGCTCATCATCACGACGACATTGAAGATGCTCATCGCATTCGGAATAAGCAGCGCCCAGCGGGTGTTCAGCAAGCCGAGCTCTTTCACCAGCAAATAATTGGGGATAAGCCCGCCTGAGAAAATCATGGTAAAAGCAAAGATCAGCATGATCGTTCTTCCGCCGTAAAAATCTTTGCGCGAAAGCGGATAAGCGGCAGCGATCGTCATGACCACATTGATGACCGTCCCTGCTACGGTATAAAACAGGCTGTTGGAATAGCCGATCCAGACGCCCTTGTACTCGAATACGGCTTTATATCCGGCCAGTCCGATATCCACGGGAAACAGCCAAACTCTGCCTCCCATCAGCGACTCCGGCGAACTGAACGAGGCGCTGAGTACGTACACAAGCGGATACAGGACCAACAGCAGAAGAATGCCGGCGAACAGGTAGTTGGCAATGGTGAACAGCTTATCCAGGCCCGTTTCTTTGATCAGCCGGTTTTCGATCAAGGCACATCCCCCCTTCGAGCTACCATAGGCTTGTGTCGCTTACTTTTCGGGCTATTTTGTTCACTGACACTATAAGGATCAATCCGATCAAAGATTTAAACAGACCGATGGCAGTGGCGTAAGAATAGTTGGGAATTCCCGAGATAATGCCCACTTTGTACACATAAGTGTCAATCACTTCCGAGGCTTCCAGGTTCAATTGATTCTGCAGCAGCAGCACCTTCTGGAAGCCTACGTTCATGATCTGCCCTACATCGAGAATGAGCAGGACAACGATCGTGGGCATAATTCCCGCAATGTCTATGTGCCATATGCGCTGCAATTTGCTGGCGCCATCCATAACGGCCGCTTCATGGAGATGAGGGTCAATGGCGGATAGAGCCGCCAAATAAATAATGGATCCCCAGCCAATCTGCTGCCAGATGCCGGACCAGACGTAGATGGACTTGAAATAGAGCGGCTCTCCGAGAAAATTGATCTGCTTGCCGGTAATAGCCTCGATCATCTGATTGACGATTCCCGTATGAACCGACAGTAATTGGACGACAATTCCGACCAATACGACGACCGAAATGAAATGGGGGGCATACGTTACCATTTGCACCAGCTTCTTGAACCTGCGGTTCCGTAAATAATTGAGAGATAGTGCAAGAATAATCGGTGCAGGAAATCCGACTCCCAAATTGTAAAGGCTTAGTCCGAGAGTATTCTTGAGCACAAGCACAAAATCATAGGAGCCGAAAAATCTTGCGAAATGGGAAAGTCCCGCCCACTCGCTGCCCCATATCCCTTTGGCCAGGTTGTAGTTTTTAAAAGCGATAAGCAATCCGTACATCGGCAAGTAATGAAAAACGATGACGTACACAAAGGGCAGAAAGATCAGTACGTAAAGCTGCCAATTGTCCCAAATTTGCTTGCGTCTTAACGCATTCACCCGTCCACCCCCGAGCTTCATTCCTTGTTCTTATCGTAGGTTTCCTGCAGAATGTCCACGTATTGCTTCAATCCGGCGTTGTTCAGCTCCTGAATGTATTTATCCCAATCTTTGTCGATATCGAGATTTCCCGTCACGAATTTAAGCATGAACTGGCGGACGACGCCGACGATATTTTTTTGCAAGTCTCCATATTTGGCCAAATCTTCAGGCATGAAATAGAGGAAAGGAAGCTTTTTGTCCAGCATGGAGTATGGTTTGTACAGCTCTTTAGTCGTGTTATACAGAACGACCTCGCTGTCCATTTCCGGCGTGACCTCGTAGCGGTACATCGTTTTCACGGTGCTGTAGCTGGGAACGCTCTGATTCCAGTAATAATTGCCTGGTGTCCCCGGCTGCACCAAAATCCGGAATTCGGCAGGCGTGACTCCGTCCAGACCGAATTTGCCCGGCTCGATCTTCTCCCAATGGACGCCTTCTATGCCGTAAGACGGGCTCATGCCGGTCTCGAGCATTTGGGACGAATCGTAGAAAAAGTTGATCCAGCGGATGGCCGCCTCCGGATTTTTGGCATTTTTTGTAATGACAAATTCCGCAGGAATGACGCTTTCGCCCTTATCGAAGCCGTATCGTTTCCCGTCCGGACCGGCCAGAATAGGTACGGGCACGAACTCTTTGTCCCGCCCGAGCGGGGAGTTGCTGACCGAGAATTGGGTCCATATAAGGCCGGGCGCCGCCCCCAGACGCGCTCCCTCCGGCGCTTCCGACAGAGCGGTCAGCGCTTTGCGGTCCTGGGTGAACGATTCCGGTGCGAGGAGCCCCTCCTGGATGAGCCGTCTCAAGTATTTGAGCCCTTCCTTGTAACCTTCGCTATCTCCGGTAAATACGATCTTGTCATTCTCCACCATGACATAAGTATCTCTGTCGAAGAACAGGAAGGACTGCATGATGAACGATTCGGGCTCGTTATTATCTTGAGTGGCGCCGGCAAAGGGGATTTCGTCGGCTTTGCCGTTTCCGTTCGGATCTTCGGTTTTAAACGCTTTCAATACGTTGTAGAGATCTTCCGTCGTTTCCGGCATTTGCAGGCCGAGATTGTCCAGCCACTTCTGATTGATCCATAATTTCTTCGGCATGGACGTATGGACGTTCTCCGAATACCGGGGCAGCCCATATATGTTGCCATCCGGCGCATACAGATACTTCCTTGATTCCGGAACCTGCTCCATCATTTTCTTGATGTTAGGGGCATATTGGTCAATCAAGTCGTTAAGAGGAAGGAATAAGCCTTGGCTGCCGTAGGCTACCAATTGGCTCGGGGTAAGCCCTGCGGTCATAATCACCTCCGGCAAATCGCCGCCGGCCAACGTCACCTGCAGCTTCTCGGCCAATGCCGACACCGGCACGGTTTGCCAATCGATATGAATGTTGGTCTTCTCTTCATACCATTTGGTGAACTCGTTAGTGGCGTAATCCTCCACCTTGGGATCATGCTTCGTGAACAGCTTGATCGTTATTTTCTCATCCACAATCGGAAACGTCCCCGGAGCCGAAACTTTCTTCTGGTCTGCCGCTGTTTCTCCCCCGGGAGACGGGTTCCCCGTGCAGCCGGACAATACGACCGTACCGCATAGCAGCCAAACCAGCCTTTTGGAAACGCCTTCAGAAAAAGTTCTCAAAGGTGCGCGCTCTCCTTTCCTTATTGGGATTTAAGCTTACTTCATCTTCTCAACGGCCTCCATTCTCGATGTTCTCTTCATTATGGAGGGTCGGATGGGTTCATACAACATGGTAAAATACTAAAATATATAGTGATTTTACGATGTTTTCGGGACAAGGGACGGTTCGCACGAAGGGTGATATGAATGAATATCCCCGGACTGCCCGGGGAACGGCAGGAATGAGTTGGAGTAGGCGATTTCGAAGCTCTTCCGGCCAAAGACAGGGGGGTTATCAAAGTTGATTTATGATTTTTAAGCCCGCATAGAGTTAGCTTTGGCTGCCCCAGAAGGACTTCGTTTCCACGTCAACAAAACGCACTCGTTCCGGGAACGAGTGCGTCCATATAGTCGGACCGTTGCGGCCATATTATACACGGCAGATTGTACGATAATTCGTGGAAAATGCACTCGTTCTCGTTCCCGAAACCTGCGCGTCCGTATGTACGATTAAAAGTCAGACCGTTGCGGCCATATATACGGCAGATTGTACGGTAAATCGTGCAAAAGCGACCAGGGGTCCTTCATGCTTCATTAGTTGGGACGGGGCCGTTTTATGCCAATATGCTTGCGGGACAGCTCGCCGACAACAGGAAGACTCCGTATGAAACGATAGCAGGGGATCAGCGGTCTTTTTTTCCATAGAAAACGGCGAATTCCAGGTTTTTGTACATGCAATCCACGTCGGTGAAGCCGGCTTCCTCCATCCAGCGGATTTGCTCCTCTACCGAGGCGTTGATGTCGTGCTTTCTTCTTTCCACCGAGGCGTCGATCATCTCCTGCGGAAGACCGCTTGCGCTGACGGAGGCCATCCAGCGCCTTTTATAGTAAGCATCCGTCTCGGGAGTGCTGCCTCGCGCCTGGTCGGCATTGACGAACACTCCACCATCCCGCAGCGTATGATACACGTTCGCAAACAATTTTCTTTTGCCGTCATGGGGCAGATGATGGATAGACAGCGAAGAGATGACGAAATTGTAGGATTCGGTAAACGCATAATCGCAATAATCGGCCGTAATATATTGAACATTTACCGCCTGGGAGCCGAATCTCTGGCGGGCTTTGTCCAGCATCAGCTCGCTGAGATCGATGAGGGTCAGACGGGCCTTCGGGTACTTCTGCAGCACCAGACCGGAGAACAGCCCCGTCCCTGCCCCAAGATCCAGGATGCGTGGGGAAGAATCGGCGCTTTCCACCAAGGACAAAGCCATCCCGTAGAAATCGTCAAAGCATGGAATCAAATTTCTCCTCTGCCAGTCGTAGTCTTTCGCACCGGCATCGAACAGCTTCTTTACTGACGGATCCATCGTTATTTCCTCCTTGCGTATTTGGTTGATTTCATTGTAGTCGACCGGTCCTCATTATTGAAATATATAAAAGATATCATATTTATAGGTAATAGCTATAAGATGTTCAGCCAGCGGCAGAGGCAGAGGGCCGCCCCTGGCGGGGGACACTCGGCTATGCTGTTGGAGAGCCATCCTACTGCATCCCGTATTGGAGCCGGTCCGCTTCAATAAATACTTCTCCATAAGTAGAAGGTGGCATAGGCTTCCCATCCGGCCCAGGTGGAGGCCAGCTTCCTGATTTCGTCTATGGACGGCTTGCTCGGCCTTCCCAAGAGCTCACGGATGGCGTTATGCAGCCCGACATCGGCAATAGGGAAGGCGGACGGGAAGCGGAGACATCTCATCAGGACGTAATTGGCGGTCCATGGACCGATTCCCCGAATGCTGACCAGCAGCCGCTCCGCCTCCTCGCAGCTTCCTGCCTCCAGCAGCTGCTTCTTGGTCAGTTTGCCTTCCGCCATCAGACGGGCTGTGCCGATTAAATATTCGGATTTTCTGGCGGTTAACTGCAGCCGGGTCAGATCCTCCACCTTCAGCTCTGCAATGACGGATGGAGAAGGGAAGCTCCAATACTTGACCCCGTCCCATTCGACATGCTTGCCGAACGATTCCACGAGGCGTCTCTTGAGCGTGTAGGCAAAGGCTAAATTAATCTGCTGCCCGATAATCCCCCAGCTAAGAGCTTCGAATAAATCGGGAATGCCGGCCAGGCGGAGGCCATAAAACCGCCGGACTACCTTGTTCAGCAGGGCATCGCCCGCGGCCATTTCGTAAAAAGGAGCGAGGTCCGTCTCCAAATCAAACCATTCGCGAACATATCCGGCTACCATGTCTCGGCTTGCCTTGGATGGAAGGCCCTCTTGCAAACAGGTAACAACGAGAGAGTCTCCCTGTTCTCCGCTGATTTCGACTACAGGGCCCGTACCTTCATGCGTTACCGGAATGTGACAGTATAGTTTATCATTGTGGATACGGTACATACACTCGTTGGGCGAGCGGGACAAGTAGCCTAATGTTTCGTTATAGCTAAAGGGCTGAGGGACGCTGAGCTTTATTTGCTGTGTTTCCGGTATTGCGGGTTGGGTTCTCTTCCCTCTATTGAATGGTTCCGGGCTCTCCATATACTTATTCCTCCAATTAGACAACTATATTCAGGCAATGAAGACGGAAGGATGGCGCCACGTTTCACAAGAGGGGAAACTAACTGTGAGGGACACTACCTTGAAAATCCGTCTATTTTCATTTTCTGCCGGTGCCGTGCAAACGGAGCGGCACGTCTAACTGTATTTTGTACAGGTAAATTGATGCAAATCGCGCCAAATGACTAAACTACCTTGAAAATCCGTTTATTTTACCGTCTGCAGGCATCGTTGCAAGCGGAGCGGCACGTCTAACTGTATTTTGTACAGGTAGATTCAAGCGAATGGGCGAAAATGATCAAACTAACTGGATAAACTACAGTTAAAATGGGCAACTTTGGGCGAAACGGCTGTTTTGGCGCAAACTAACTGTAGGTTTTCCAGTTAGTTTCCATATTTCTTCCGAATATAGAAATCTAACTGTATGAAATCCACTTAGTCTCGTTGACCACCGTTATGCGACGCCAACCCTCCCATACGATCGGCGCGGCATGACCCCTACTATTATAGTTGTATCACAATCCGTTTCCCGGCAGCTTTTCTATTTTTGCTGTCATATTCGTCATGATTGACTGATCAGGCAGTCGATGGTGCGGTTGTAGACGGGCAAAAGGAAGGAAAGTCAAGCTTATGCCAGCAAAAGGCATTTAGAGGGATATATTTGACAAATTGGTGTCAAAAAATGTTTTTGCAGTTTTGTCATAAAAGGATTACAATACAAGCATAGAATCCGTTAACGACTGATCCTTTTCTCAAGTTGTGAAATTTATCACAACTAATTTCCATAAGTCCCGGTCCCACCCGTCACCCAGAGGAAAGTAAGGTAAGCGTCATCACGGATTATCGCACTAACTGGCTAACGCCAAATATTATTATGGAAGATTTCAAGCAAAGGAGGCCGTTTACTCATGTCAGAAACACCAGCGCAAAATTCGGCAAACGAAACCAATTCGGCGGCTGTACGCGGAGAATTGGATGTGCTCGATCAGTTGATGAAGCCCGAGGTTCAGAAATCGCTCACGGAATTGGTGGAGCAGCTGCCTAAATTGGCGGAGATGGTCACTCTGATGACCAAAGCCTATGATGTTGCCCAATCTTTGGCTACGGACCGTGTGCTCATTGAAGATTTGAAGGGCGGATTAGGCGAGTTTGTGAAGCCTATTCAGGATAAAGCGAAGGGAATCGCATCCGCTGCCATTGAAGCGAGCGACCGTGCCCAGTCGGACTCGACGACCATTGGGCTTTTTGGACTGCTCAAGATGCTTAAAGACCCGCAAGTTCAGAAAATGTTCCGCTTTGCCCAAGCGTTCCTAGAGGTTATGGCTGAGCGCCAAAAAGGTGACACGGAAACAAAATAGAGAATGGAGGATGAACAATGGCTAAGCAAGTATTAATACTAGGCGGCGGATACGGCGGATTGCTTACGGCCCTGACTGCCAGAAAATATATGTCGGCTGAAGAAGCTTCCATTACAGTCGTCAACCGCAACGGCTCCCACCAAATCATCACCGAGCTTCATCGTCTGGCCGTTGGCGGCTTGAACGAGAAGAACGTGGCGCTGCCTCTGGAGAAGCTTCTGCGCGGCAAGAACGTTGATTTAAGAATCGACACGGTGAATAATATCGATCTGGAGCAGAAGAAGGTCTCCTTGGCCGGCGGTCTGACTCTGGACTACGATGCGCTGGTTATCGCGCTGGGCAGTGAGACGGCTTTCTTCGGCATTCCCGGCTTGCAGGAGAACAGCTTTACGCTTAAGTCGGTGGAAGATGCGAACCGGATTCGCGCGCATGTTGAAGCGTGTGTGGACGAGTACAGCAGAACGAAGAACAAAGCGGATGCAACCTTCGTTATCGGTGGAGGCGGTTTGTCCGGTATCGAGCTCATCGGCGAAATGGTGGATATGCTTCCGGATATGTGCCTCAGAAAGGGCGTCGACTTCAAAGAAATTTCGCTCTATTGCGTCGAGGCGGCTCCTTCGATCCTGCCCGGCTTCGCGCCTGAGCTCGTAGAACGCGCCAAAACCAGCCTGGAGAAGCGCGGAGTGAATATCTTGACCGGAGTGGCGGTTACAGAGGTTCAAGGCAAGAACGTCATCCTGAAGGATGGCACAACGATCGAAACGAACACGATGGTTTGGACGGGCGGAGTAACCGGAAATTCCGTTGTCGCCAACTCGGGCATCGAGGCGAACCGCGGCCGGGCTACCGTTAACGAGTTCCTGCAATCGACCTCTCATCCCGATGTGTTCCTGGCAGGGGACAGCGCGGTCGTTATGGGACCGGAAGGACGTCCTTATCCGCCAAGCGCCCAGATCGCATGGCAAATGGGTGAAACCGTCGGCTACAACCTGTTCGCTTACTTCAAAGAAGCTCCTATGAAGGACTTCCAGCCGGTCTTCTCCGGAACGCTGGCCAGCTTGGGCAGAAAAGACGCGATCGGCACGATCGGCGGCAACCAGACCCAACTGAAAGGACTTCCCGCTTCGCTGATGAAGGAAGCCAGCAACATCCGTTATTTGAGTCATATTAACGGAATTTTCTCTCTAGTATATTAATAACAACAGAAGTCCCCGATAACCGCTAGCTGTCAGAACGGGGACCGTTCACTTGCTGCTTTGCCCCTTTAGGGAGGACTGGATTATGTTCCAGAATCTGCTTAGAGGGGCTTTTTGTATGAAAATAGCGAGGAGGAAGGCCGATGTCAAAGCCTCGGATGGCTGTGATTGCTATATTAATTGTGATCTTGATTATCGGGGGAGGGGCTTTATTATGGAAGAACGGATGGAGCCCCACCGCAGAACCGGCTGCAGAACCAATTGTGGAGACGGCAGAAACTCCGCAACCGGTTCCTGAGGACACAGAGGTGGAAGCCCCTTCGGATACTCCGAAAAGCTTGGAGGATCTGCTGAAGGAGTACGGTGATATGCCTTTAATAGACGCACACAATCATGACGCTGACGGATCGAAAATCATCCAGGATAAAATCGAGATGTGGACACGGATGGGAGTGGACAGCGTTGTTCTGTTTGGAGCGGTTTCGGAGCCCCGAGCCGTTCATTCCGACGAAATGTCCTGGCAGGCCTACCGGCAAAACCCGGAGCGGATTATCCCTTTTTTCTCCGGTTTCAACCTACATGAACCCTCGAGCCTCGATGTCGTCAAGGAAAATCTGGAGAAGGGCTTCTTTGGGTTGGGCGAAATTGCGGCCGCTTCCACATATTCACCGGTTTTATCCAATGTTCCTTGGAAGGCTGAAGATCCGATGGATGGATACCTGCCGCAAATTTACGAGCTGTGTGCCCAATATCAAGCCCCTTTGCTGCTTCACATCGATCCTCCTAGCGGAATTGCTATCAAAAAACTGGAGGAGGCGGCGGAGGCCTACCCGGATACGGTCTTCATTTTTGCGCATGCCAATGCTTATAACTCTCCAGAGAATATCCGCCAGCTCTTGAGCAAGCATCCGAATATCTATGCCGATTTTTTTGCGGGTTTCACTGCCCTCAATCCGGAGAGCGCCAATACATTGGAAGACTTCGTACCGGTCATGCGGGAGTTTCCCGATCGTTTTGTACTAAGCACGGATTCCGGGTTTGGCCTGGAAAGTGAAGAAAACGCGATCGAGGCCATGTATCGGCTGATCGATGCTTTGAACGACCGGGAGCTGGCAGAGAAGATTGCCTATGACAATATGGATGCTCTCATTCGCAACCAACCGGCTACCGCAAGTCAACAGGAAGCTATCCGCAAGTATGGCGAAGAGACAGGGAAAGCTTATGATTTAACCAAGCTGACGAAAAGAGAAGCCAATCTTATTCTGATAGAAAAAGAACTGGCGAACGAGGGATAAACGGGAAAAGGTTGCTGAAAATCCTTCCCTGTTTCAGTCTTCCTCCCGCGGATGAATCATATGCTCCGGCCGCACCATGCGGTCGAATTGCTCCTCGGTCAGCAGGTTGCTGCGCAAGGCCGCTTCCTTCAGCGTGAGCCCCTCTTGGTGGGCCAGCTTGGCGATGGAAGCGGCTTTTTCATATCCGATATGAGGGTTCAAAGCGGTCACCAGCATGAGCGATCTTTCCAAATGGGCCCGGATAACATCGAGATTGGGCTCGATGCCGACGGCACAATGATCGTTGAACGAGCGCATGGCATCGGCCAGCAGGCGGGCGGATTGCAGGAAGTTATAGATAATGACCGGCTTGAACACATTCAGCTCGAAGTTCCCCTGACCGGCTGCAAATCCGATTGCCGCATCGTTGCCCATCACCTGGCAGACGACCATGGTCATCGCTTCGCTCTGGGTCGGATTGACCTTGCCGGGCATAATGGAGCTTCCGGGCTCGTTCGCCGGGATGCGAAGCTCCCCGATTCCGCTTCGCGGGCCGCTGGCCAGCCAGCGGACATCGTTGGCTATCTTCATCAGATCGGCAGCCAGCGCCTTCAAGGCGCCATGGACGTAGACGATTTCATCGTGGCTGGTCAAGGCGTGAAATTTGTTGGCTGCGGAGACGAAGCTCTTGCCCGTCAGCTTGCTGATTTCGCGGGCGACCGTCTCCCCGAATTTCGGATGGGCGTTAATTCCGGTTCCGACGGCGGTCCCGCCGATGGCCAGCTCCCTTAAGGATTCGGCGCTTGACCGGATCATCGCCATCGTCTTGTCCAGCATGCGGCACCAGCCGCTGATCTCTTGGCCGAGCGTTAACGGGGTGGCGTCTTGAAGATGGGTTCTTCCGATTTTGATAATATTCTGAAACTGATCGCTTTTGCTCTGCAAAGTAGCTTTTAACAGCTCCGCGGCCGGGAGCACCTGATCCTCAACAGCGATTAATGCGGCCATATGCATAGCGGTCGGGAATGTATCGTTGGAGCTTTGCGAACGGTTGACGTCATCGTTGGGGTGAACTCTTAGCTCGCTGCCTCCCTGTTCCAGTAGCTGGTTAGCCCGATTCGCTATCACCTCATTCACGTTCATGTTGGACTGGGTGCCGCTTCCCGTCTGCCAGACGACGAGCGGAAAATGATCATCCCATCGTCCTTCAATGATTTCCTCGGCTGCGGTGACAATCGCCTTAGTTTTGTCGGCATCCAGCTTTCCCAACTGTTCGTTGGCCAGGGCTGCGCTTTTTTTGAGAATCGCGAATGCACGGATAAGCTCGATAGGCATCTTTTCCGTGCCGATCCGGAAATTTTCGAAGCTTCGCTGCGTTTGGGCGGCCCACATCTTGTCGGCGGGGACCCGGACTTCGCCGAGCGTATCTTTTTCGATGCGATATTCCATTGCACTCTTCCTCCTTCAATACATAGCCTTCTACTAATAGAATACCCGTTTTCTCATTCCATACGCCGCTTTTTCAGAGGGATGGATTTATTTTCCCGACAATATCTATGAATGCATCCTGCAGTTAACGGGAAGTCATGAGCGTTTCCCGAGCGAAATGAGCGTATTTCGAGCTAATCAATCCGTAGGTCAAGCTGTCATCCAACCCGGTCAGCAGTTCTGCAAGGAGAGGGTAAGGCTTCCGCTCGCGGAACACAAGGTTATCGATGCCGGCGACGGTTTTCAAGCCCATTTCCCGAATGGCCCGGGCGCGGAGGGCATACAGGTCCAGATCGGGACAGCGGAAATAAGGCAGAATACATACATCCACAATGATTTGCTCCGGACGAATCCGGTACTGCTCCGCAAGCCACAAGATCGTTTCCAGCTTGGACTCGTACGGCGAAGAACGGTTGGCAGGATCATGGGGAACGAGCACAATCTGATCAAAATAAGGAAAGTGCTCACGATAGGCATGCCAATAACGTTCCTCGAGCCAGAGCGAGTTAAGCGTAATGCGCCCTCCCGTGCGAAGTTCTCCAAGGATAAGCGATGAATCATAGCTTTCCAACCAAACCGGCAGCTCGGGCTCTCGAGACAGCGGGGTCGGATCCTCTTTCAGATGGATGCAGCATTCTTCGTTTAACGGATCGGGAGGGCTTTTGTAATACGGTATGATTTTCATTCGTGACGGCGCACCTCTTGCGTAATTATGTATTTTTCGGAGCGGCTGCTGGTCAAAAGGCTTATCTGAAGAAGCCGGGTTCCGATTCCGTAAATAGAGACTCTGTTTTGCCGGTTAAGCAGACGAGTCTAAGACATCTATCAAACAACGGAAACCTGCCGGATATAAAAACAGAGCAGCCTAAGCTACTCTGTCGCGTAATTATCAAAATATCTCTGCACCAGCACAATCGGCGTTCCCTTATCGCCGCTGCCGCTAGTTAAATCACACAAGCTGCCGAGCAAATCGGTAATTTGGCGGGGGGTGGTCCCGAGCGATTCCCCTTGGCCGGCTTGGTCCTTCTCCTTGATCTTCTGCCGGATGGCGTCGACCATGGCACTGCTGTCGAGATTCCTAAGCTCGTTGTCGGCAATATATTTCAGCTTGATTTCGTTCGGCGTTCCCTGCAAGCCTTGAGTATAGCCGGGAGATACGACCGGATCCGCCAGTTCCCAAATTTTGCCTTTAGGGTCCTTGAATGCACCGTCGCCATAGACCATGACTTCTATCGTCTTGCCGCACTTCTCCCGCAGCCGCTGCTGAATTTCGTTGACGATGGAGGAGCAATCCCGGGGGAACAGCTTAAGCTTGCTGTCGGTGGCCGCATTGGAGCCGAGCAGCCCGAAATCCGGATTATAGCCGCTTCCGTTAATCGGCTGGGTCAGGAGATCGTCCAGACCGTATACATGGTCGGCGCCCGCTTTTTTCAAAATTTTCTTCGTGCGATGGCGGTCGTGAATGTTGGCCACCAGCATTTGCTTGCTGTAAGTTAACGCCGCTTTCGGGTCGTTGGCCAGGTAGATCCGGATATTATCGTTGACGGCCAACTGCTTATACATGGCGACATAGTCGATTCCGGTGAAGGGGTGAGAAACCTGATCGCCAAACAGCTCCCGGTATTTCTCTTCCGTCAGGACATCGGTATAAGGCGAAATGTCCAGATCGTCCATTTTCTCGACATCCATCAGGTGGTTGCCCATTTCATCCGAAGGATAGTTCAGGAACAGGTGAATCTTCTTGCCGCTTTGGGCAATCCCTTTAAGTATGAGCGAGAACCGGTTGCGGCTGAGTATAGGGAACAGAACGGCCAGGTCATCGCCAGGATACAGAGTCTTGATCTGATGAGCGATATCGTCCACCGTCACATAATTCCCTTGCGTTCTAGCCACCAGCGATTCGGTAATTCCGATAACATCCCGGTCATACAGCGGGAAATTCTCGGCCTGCGCGGACTGCAGGACGGAGTCCACTACAATCTGAACGAGATCGTCTCCTTCCTTCACGATCGGAGCTCGAATCCCTCTTACAATCGTACCTACTGTTCTTGCCACAAGTATGCCTCCTCTAGCCATACGCGGTTTATAAAGCAAAGTTATATCGGAGTATGGTTTGTATAAAATGAATGGGAGCCGCAAACAAAGAGTGGGTCCCTTCGTGTCTTGCTGGACCCCTGCCGCTTTGCTCCACAAATGATTATACCATTATCGAAAGCGGATGGATATCGTTTTGCTGTCCGCTGTTGGAGCGGAACGGGAAATTGGGGGAAACTTCACGGCTTGAAATATTTTATACCGGTTCCATAGGCTTTATGATGGGGCTCTGGGTCAAATATTAATCAAGGAGTACGGGGTTGGTATCGGTAGCGAATTCGGTCATGCGACGAATGAATATAAAAGAGAGCCGATTGGGACTCGACTCTCATGCAATAGCCGCTTTTGTTCCGCAGCGCACACGACTCCCGGCTCGCGGTGTTTGGTTTGGCTTCGCATGGCGGTGGTCAACCACAGGGTGGGTTGGTAAGCTTGAAATAGAGCACGAACCGTCGCGCACCTTTTGCCCCGGGCCTCTTCAAACCGGCGAATCTCCCGGCGTGCGTTGCGGTAACATGGCGGGTCGTCAACCCTGTGCTGTAAATTTTATGCCGATTGCGTGGCTGCCGATTAATTGTGAAAACCAGGATGGTACAAAAAACTGCCCGGTTCGCGGTTATAAGGAACTTCAGACACCTTATTTGGTGCAAAACGGAGCCTTTTGGCAAACTAACGAACCTGGATAAACTTATTTATAAGAACCAGGAGCAACTAAACAAATTCGGATGAAATAAGTTCGTCTAGTTTCCTTAGAATTAACAAACAGCCTATTTTGAGAGAATAAGGTTTCTCAGTTTCGTTACAACAACATATGCTGTAGAATTGTTCGACTTTACCGCCGGCACGCACCCATCATCCCGTCATTCGACTTGGCACACATAATGGGCGCCGTTTTGCTCAATACGGTCCAGGCCCCGCCCGGGTAATCGACACGACTTTTTATGTATCAGATTTAATCTTCTTCTTCCTCATCGTCATCGTCGTAAGTTAATTGAATATCGATGAACTGGACAACGATCTGGCAAATGGCTCCGGTTTCATCGTAGCCCCAATAGACAGGGTAAGCGCCATCGCCAAAACCGCTCTGAAAAATCGGCAAATGGTATTCGGTGCCGGGAATCTGCCAGTTCAGCCAATCGCCGCCCTCCCGTTGATATTGAGGGTTCTGCCGGAAGCTCTCGGCGAACAGGGCGGCAAAATAATGATCGTATAGGTTTTCACCCGGATGTTCTTCATGCCATTTCTCCTTGAAGTCGCAGAAAGCGTGATGGAGCTGCTTATCACAAATACATGCGAGACCGGCATCCACATTGAATCCGAAAAATTCGCCTTCGCCTAAGTCCGTAAGGTCTTCATGTCCGATGAGAGCCTCCTCGAACCGAACTGCAGGCGCATCCGCAAATTTCACCCGAACAGCGGCATATCGGGCACAGTCCTCTTCGTCCGGTTTTACCACACAGACTTCGGTGCGGTAGGTTCCGGCGGGCACCGTTTGGAAATAAGGCTGTTCCTGACGATTTCCGAGGTAATACAGCGGATCACGAACCAGTATCTGGCCGGTAGGAATTGAGCAGGGCCCGATGTCCATGACCGCCAGCTCTTTGCCCGCCATTTCAGGAAGAGAGAAATAGGTGTTCAAGTCTACGGGACATTCCAGTATTTCGTGTTTCTGTTTCCATTGGGACAGCCATTCTTTCGTTGGCGCCATTATTCTTCCCCTCCCGAAAGTCTCTTAAAAAGGTTTATATGTAAAACCCGCCTGCGCTAACCGTATATGGAACTACCTTGAAAATCCGTCTATTTTCATTTTGTGCTGGTGCCGTTGCAAGCGGAATGGCGCGTCTAACTGTATTTTGTACAGGTAGATTCAAGCGAATAGGCGAAAATGATCAAACTAGCTGGAAAAACTACAGTTAGAATGAGCAAGTTCGGGCGAAAAGGCTCTTTTTGCGCAAACTAGCTGTAGGTTTTCCATTTAGTATTCATATTTCTCCCGAATATAGAAATCTAACTGTATGAAATCCACTTAGAATATATGGGGGAGTCTTAAAGTTCCACTGTATTTCCATTAAGTGTAATCGCCATGAAGCAAATCCCTATTAAACGAAATCC
>NZ_JBQCLK010000025.1:0-66842 GCF_051966115.1 Paenibacillus sp. SAFN-117 | reverse complement strand
TGACGCGCATAATCCCCATAAAATGGAATCTTGACGCACAGAATCACCATAAAATGGAACCTCGACGCACATAATCCCCACAAAATGGAATAAAATGGAACACCGACGCGTGTAATCACTATACAACCGAATCTCGACGCACAGAATCGCCATAAAACGGAATCCTGACGCGCATAATCCCCATAAAATGGAATCTTGACGCACAGAATCACCATAAAATGGAACCTCGACGCACATAATCCTCACTAAATGGAAATTCCGCGCAAGCATGTCCCCATCATACTTCCCCGCATAATTGCTTGATGCAGGAGACCGCTTCTTCCACCAGCTCCGGCAGAGAGACGGGCTTCACGCCCACGACATGCAGGTGACAGCGGTTGAAGGGGATGAGCACCTTGCGGGCGGGGCTTTCCGAGATGGCCTTGGCCATTAGCGGGGTCAGCTCGCCAAGCATCGAATTGGCCCCGATGATTCCTATGCCTCCGGCGATGATCTGGACCCGGGGGGCGTTGAACACAATGGCATTCTCTCCCGAGGCGCCTTCATTGGCTCCCGCTTTTAACATAAGAGAGGTGGCCAGCGCATTCGTTCCCAGAGCAATGACGTGAATATCCGGCAGCTCCTGCTTCAGCTTCTCGACAAGGGCTTTGCCGATTCCGCCCCCTTGTCCGTCGACGACTGCAATTCTCATGGTTCCTCCAATAATTTCGAAATAGGTATGTATCTGTCCGGCGCTTTTGCTTCCTGCGCCATGTCCGCACAATAGAATACAGCCAAGGCTCAGTCATATTCCGGGCAGGGAGTCTAGGACAGATGCCTCCCTGTCAGTCAGGTTCCATACCGATTATATCAGAAGCGGGGGACGGCGTCATACGCTCCTTCGGGTGATTCACAAGCAGGGAGGAGAACAGGCGGGCGGTACAAGGATGCCGATATACCGGCTCCTCCGTATTCTTCACTTCCTCGACGATCTTCCCTTTGTCCATCACGAGGATTCGGTCGCACAGCTTCCGGACGGCCTCTAAATCGTGGGAAATGAATAGAAGAGCAAGCCCGCTCTCCCGATTGAGCTGCTTCAACAGCCGGAGCAGGGAGGCTTGGAAGGTCACATCCAGACTGGAGACGATTTCGTCGCAAATGAGCAGCTTCGGCTCAAGCAGCAGGGAACGGCAAATGCTGATCCTCTGCTTCTCACCGCCGCTTAATGAACGGGGATAACGGTTTAACAGCTCTGTACGGAGGCCGACCTTATCCATAAGGACGCTGATTTTCCGATTTTTCTCGGCCCTCGTAAGAGAGTAATAATTGTCCAGCGGCTCACTCAACAAAGTTCTGATTTTAAGAGAAGGATTCAAGGAAGAAGCCGTATCCTGAAAAATGAGCTGACAGCTTTTGCGGAAATCCTTAAGAGCGGCCCCCCGCAGGGGATGAATCGGTTGGCCCTCGAAGAGGATGTCGCCTCCCGTCGGAGGCTCCAGCTTAACCAGAAGTCGGCTCAGCGTAGATTTGCCGCAGCCGCTTTCGCCCACCAGGCCAACTCGTTCCCCCTTGCGGATATGGAAAGTAACCCCGTCTACCGCTTTTTCCCGCCTCGCCGAAGGCCGAAACAAGGACAGGGACATGTCATTGCGATACATTTTCGTCAGGTTCTTCACTTCCAGCAGCATCGGCAACCACCTCCTCGCCGTAGGATGCTTGCAGCAGAGCCCGGGTGTACGGATGCTCGGGCCGGTCAAACAGGGAGAATACGTCATTCTGTTCAATGATCGTGCCGTCCTGTAGAACGAGAACATGGTCAGCCAGCTCGGCCACCACGCCGAAATGATGTGTGATCAATAGAATGGCCGTGCCACAACTGTCCCGGATCAGCCGGAATTGCTGCAGAATTTCTTTCTGAATGCCGGGATCGAGAGCGGTCGTCGGCTCGTCTGCGATCAGCACCTCCGGCCGGGTCCAGATAGCCAGCCCGATCAGCATCCTCTGCAGCATGCCTCCGCTTAGTTGAAAAGGATACTGCTTGAGTCGCAAGGCAGGCTCCGATATATTCAGCTTCTCGAGGATGCGAATCATCTCCGCATAGAAGGCGGATTTATCCGCCTGACCGTAGCTGCGGGCATAAGAAAACAGCTGCTTACCCATTGGGATCGACGGATTGAAGGAATTCATCGGGTTCTGGAAAATGGTGAAGATTCGTTTTCCCCGGATAAGATTCCGCTGTTCCTGAGGCAAGCGAAGCAGGTCCTCCCCATGAAAACGCACCTCCCCCGTGAGAACGGCTCCGGAAGGAACCTCCTGAACGAGCGAGAGGGCGGTCATCGTTTTGCCGCTGCCGCTGCGGCCCACGAGACAAACGATTTGGCCGGCTTTCAGGTCGAATTCAAGCCTGTTCAACAGGCGAACCTTCTGCCCGGACTTGCCCGGAAGCGTAACGGTTAAATTTTTAACTTGAAGAAGAACATCGTTGTCGTTCATAAGGCATCCTTTCCCGGTTATCCTCCCCTGTAGCCGAATTTTCTTTTTAACGATTCCCCGATGAAGTTGATGGACAGCAGGGTGAGGACGATCATCAGCCCGGGAAACAGCGCCACCCACCAGGCTCCAAGCAGAATATCCTTCTGTGCAAAGCTTAACATATTGCCCCAGGAGGGCATCTCCGGAGGGAGTCCGATCCCGAGGAAGGTCAGGGAAACCTCGGTAAAAATCGCACCGGCACATTGAAACACCGTAATGACAAAAATCCCGGCCAAGCTGTTCCGCAGTAAATGGATACTAAAAATTTTCCAGGCCGGGGTTCCGAGCAAATAAGCCGCCTGCACGAAGCCTTGACCCTTCAGCTCCAGCACCTGGGAGCGGACCACTCTCGCCGCGGGCATCCATCCGGTCAAGCCGATGATTAAGATCAGGCTCCAGATTCCGCCTTGAACGAAGGCCTGCATGGCCAGAATAATAACTAAGGTAGGAATCGCCAGCAGAGCCTCAAGGATTCGCATCATAAACTGATCGATCCATCCTCCGATATAGCCGCTGATCCCACCGTAGACAACTCCTATTATGGAAGAGATAAGGACGGACACGAACGCCACAGCGAGGGAAGCCCTGCCGCCGTACAATAGTCTGGACCACACATCTCTGCCCAGATGATCCGTACCCAGCCAGTGGTTACTGTCCGGGGGAGAGAACACCGAATGAAGATCCACCTCGACCGGATCGTAACGGGTGAAGAAGGGAGCCAGCAGAGACAGCATCAATACGGCCAGCAGCAGGCCTCCCCATAAGTAAAGTCCCCGGCTATTGAACATCATTCGCGCCCAACCTCCTGAGCTTAGGGTTTAGGTAAAAGGAAACGAGATCCGTGATCAGGATACTGAGTACGACCAGGAGACCGATCAGCATAATGGCTCCCATCAATAGCGGATAATCCCGGGTTAGGGCGGATTTGGCGAGCAGGTCGCCGAGACCGGGCCAGGCAAACACCGATTCGAGCAGGACCGTGCCGCCGAAGAAGGAAGGGACGGTTAGTCCCAAGTAATTGACATAGGGAACGAGAGCATTGGTCACTATGCCGCGGACGATATCTTTAGTCCGCATTCCATTGACTCTGGCGGCGAGTACGTAGGGGCGGTTTTTCTCTTCGATCATTTTCTCCTGTAGAAAACGCGCATACAGTCCGGTATGGGTTACGGTCAATACCGACACGGGAAGGACAAGATGCCTGAGCCTGTCCAGGAAGCCTCCGCCTACCTGCAGGCTGGTCATTCCGGAGGAAGGGAGCAGGCCCCCGTAGACAGAGAAAATATAGATTCCCAGAATCGCCAACCAGAAGGAAGGGATGGAGGCGAAGAAGATGCCCGCCGTGGACAACCCTTTGTCCCAAAGTGAGTTTTCGTGCAGCCCGCCCTTGATCCCCCAAATCATGGAAAATAAAATGATCAGAGGCATGGAACAAGCGAACAAGAGAAGGGTATTCGGAAGCCGTTCCTTCAGAATGATAGAGACATCCCGGCCTTCCCGGTAAGATTTCCCGAGATCGCCCTGCAGGACCTGCCTAAGCCATTGGGTATATCGTTCATGCAGGGGCCGATCCATGCCGAAGCTCCGGTTCAGCCGTTCTCTCTCCTCCGGCGTCAGCTTCTGAGCCTGATTCCCATATAGGGCAAGAGCGGGGTCGCCCGGGATCGAGTCCATAATGAAAAATGAGACCACGCTCACAATAAACAGGACCAGAATCCCTTGCACCAGGCGACTGAGGAGAAACCGGTTAATCATGCAGGGTCCATTCCTCCAGGTTCCACAGGAATCCGGCTCCATGGTGCCCCAAGGTCTTGATCTTGATTCCTTTCACTTTCTGATTAACCCCATACAGAGCATGCTGGTAAGCGATGAAAATATATGGAGGGTTATCGGCCAGAGCTTGCTGGAACTGCTTGTATAATTCCTCCCGCTTCGCGGTGTCCGCCGTCGTCCGGGCCTGCTCCAGCAGCTTGTCCACGGCCGGATCGGAATAAGAACCGTAGTTGGTTCCCGAGCCGATCTCGCTGGAATGGAACAGTCTGTACGTATGGTCATCCGCGTCGAAAGGGCTGCCCCAGCCGAGCATGAAAGCTTCCGTCTTCGAAATATCGATGACGCTCCAATCCAAGGCGGCCGCCTTGACGTCGGCCCCGATTTTCTTCAATTGGGAAGCGAGGTAGGTCGCCAATTGGACGCGAACCGGGTCGGATGAAGGTGCCGTGATCGTAAAGGCCAGACGCTTGCCGTCCTTCACCCTTATCTGATCGCTGCCCGGAATCCAGCCGGCTGCCGTCAGGTATTCATCCGCTTTGTCCAGATTGTATTCGTATTTTTCAATTTGTTCGTTAGCGAATTTATTCATTTGCAGGGGGGAGTAGGCAGGCTCCCCGTAGCCGAGCAGGATTCCATCCACGACGGCGGCCCGATCGACAGCGTAATTTAAAGCTTTGCGGACATTGACGTCCTGAAACAGTTCAAAGTTCATGTTGTACATCATGGCGCGGTAGTCGGCGGACGGAGATTTATAGATGGCAATCTTGTCGTTTTTGGACATTTTCTCGACCGCGTTAGGCTCCAGATAAGCCATGTCGACCTCTCCGGTCTCGAGCTGCAGCATCCGCACGCTGCTGTCCGGGACGAACTTGACGATGACCTGGTCGATGGAGGCCCGTTTGCCGTAATATTCGGGGTAGGCCTGCAGAGTGACGCTCTGGCCTCTATCCCATTTCACGAACCGGTATGGGCCGGTGCCGATAGGATTTTGATTGAAGTCGGCCGTATTCATATCCTGCCCGTCCAAGGCATGCTTCGGCACGATGCCGATGGTCAGCTTGTCCAGAAGCGGCGGGAAAGGCTGCTTAAGGGTAATTTTCACTTCATGGTCATTGACGGCTTCAATGGAATCGATTTGGACAAATTCCGAGCGTACGACCGATTGAACCTGCTCATCCAGAATGCTGCTTATCGTGAAGACGACATCTTCGGCGGTCAGTTCCTGGCCGTCGTGAAACCGTATTCCCTGCTTAAGCTTGAATTGATACACGAGGCCGTCCGGGGAAACCTCGTAGCTCTCGGCCATATCGGGCTGGGGAGTGTTGGTTTCGTCGAAGCGCATCAATCCCCGGAAAATAAGATTATTGATATCCGCGGTATCCTCCAGCACCGGATTGATCTTGTCAAACTCCGTTTCCGCCGCGTAAATTAACGTGTTACCTGTCGATTCTACGGGATCGGCTTTTCCGTTGGCGGGGTTGGCAGGATTTTCCTGCTTCCCGTCTTCCTGCCCGCAGGCCTGCAGCAGCATGGCTAAAGCCAGTAAAGCGATGACAATCCATTTACTCTGTTTTCTCACAGTCAGGTTGCTCTCCTTTGTGTTGTTTCTATCCAATTTTAAACAAAAACTTTGATGACATTAGGTAGCTTGTCAAAATAATGCCGTTTCCGACACGGCTGTAGCGGCAATCTTGAAAATAAGCCCACCCGTTTCCATTATTTGGATAACCCTGCGCACCGTTCCATGCACCGTCGTGGCCATCTAACGGGGTAATTCCGTACACCGTCATGGGCATCTACCTGGATAATTCCGCGCGCCGTAGTAGGCATCTACCTTGAAAATCCGTCTATTTTCATTTTCTGCTGATGCCGTGCAAACGGAATGGCGCATCTAACTGGATTTCCTCCATTTAGATTGTTCTGCTAGAGCGAAAGAACGGAAACTAACTGGATTTCCTCCATTTAGATTGTTCTGCTAGAGCGAAAGAACGGAAACTAAATGGAAAAACTACAGCTAGTTTGGACGAAAAGGGCGATTTCAGCAAAAAACCACGATTCTAAATGTACTTTTTCCATTTAGTTCAATCATTTTCGCCATTGGCTTGAATCTAACTGCATAAAATACAGTTAATTCTGATTCTCGGGGGGGTTCCTTTCAAGCCAGTCCAGGCCAGTCCAAATAAAAAGCCACGAATGGCCGTCGGTCCGCTTCTGCGGCTCCTCAACCTTCGTGGTATCTTTACAATCATTCAAGTCCAATAGTCCGTCGCAAGCCTTCGTGGCTTGATTATACCGATATTATAAAGGAGAAGAGGGGGATTGTCTATAAAATTTGGTCATGGTTGGCTCCGGCTGCTTGCCTGCCTCCCAGGTCTCGAAAGTGGGCAAATAAAGGCAATATGGCATTTATTTTTCCGTGTTCTGGCTGACTTGGCCAATTAAAAGCAAAAGTGCACTTATTTTTCCGAGTTTTAGAAATTTTGGCCCAATTAAAAGTAAAAGTGCATTTATTTTTCCATGTGTGGAAAGTCGCCTCGATTAAGGGGAAAAATGCACTTATTCCGGGCAAAAACGCGAAAAGCGGCCATATTAAAAGTATTTTTACATTTTTTCAACTGGAAGGGGATCTTCCTAAATACCATCTTGCCTCATCAGGGGTTTCGGTTATCGCGACCATCCGTTAACTCTGTTTTTTCGCATTATTCGTTAAAAAATTGACATAATACATTGAATAATTTCGTCCGCGAGAAGTTACCTCTTTTGCTCCCCCTCAGTCAAGGCTTCTAAGATCGATTTGATAGACTTCCTTGTCAGCCGAATTCTCGTCTGCTATGAATTCCAGCCGATAGGTGTCTAAATCATAAATAAAATAATAGCCGCCATAGGATTCGCTCCAATATTCCTCGTCAGGTTCTCCTAAAGCTTCCTTGACATCCTTCCCGTTCATTTGGATATTAAAAAGCTCCGGAGTGACGGAGATTTTATTAAGCACCGTGCCCTGCTGCAGCCGATTAGGCTCATGGGCACCGGAGCAAGAATCATGATCATAATAGAAAATAGCGTCGATTGCAGGATGACCATACGAATATGTCCAGCATTCCTGATTTCCGATTCCCTCTTGTTCCCCGTACGTCTCCACGATTTCCTGAAAGGTAGACCCCAATGCGGTTCCCACATCTTTCATTCGTCCGTACAAAGCTTCTTCTTTAATGCCTGCTATAATTTCCTTTTCCTTATCCGGCACGACCTTACGCTCTGTTAAGTCCTCCGGGAGTGGTTCCCCTTCGGTAACCGGCACATGATTCCGGTTTAAAGTATTTTGCTGAGCTGTTTGGTATGCGGAATCTGGAAGCTCCACAGATGTCCCGGGAGCCATGCATGCTGTCATCAACCCGGTAATGATCACAACGAAGAATAGAAACTTAATCATATACAATCATCAACCCCATTCCATTCTTGCATTCGTTCGATGCTTCTATTGTTATAGACAATGTGAAAAACAGTTTAATCACGCCGCAGACCAAGATGTTTTTCCAAGGCGACCTGCACCCTGCTTAAAATGGAAATGACAAAAAACACAAACTAAAAATATAATTAGGTTGCCTATTAAATTAGTTAAGAAAATATTTAGTTACTAAATTAAATGGGCGGGACTAAAGTTTCTGCAGGATGATTTGGGGCGGCTCGTCACTTTGACATTGGGTCCGTGAGCGCCGGCCGCGTTTTTTTACCCGTCTATTTTTCAAGTGGAGGTGATCCTATGGAACCCGGAGAACTGACTACGGAGAGGAAGCTGCTACGGGCATTTATGAAATTTAAAAGAGCGGACTGGCATGAACGCTCTGTCCTCGGATATAAACCGAGCGAAATCAAGTTGCTGTTCTGTCTGAGATATGGAAGGAACGAGGGGATGGAGGAGATGAAGGTATCGGAGATCAGCAGGCGTCTCCATGTAACCTCCCCCACGGTTACTCAGTTAATCAATGCTTTGGAAACTAATGGCTTGGTCGAGAGGAAGATCGATTCCGCAGACCGGAGGGTTGTCCAAGTCCGATTGACTGAACAGGGGGACGAGGTAACCCGGAAAGCGAAGGAAGTGTTCGCTGCTTCTTTTCGCGGTTTGGTGGAGTTCTTGGGGGAAGAAGACAGCGAGAAGCTGGTGGAGCTATTGACCAAAGTGTTTGCCTATTACAATGAAAAAGACATGATTTTATCCCCATCGAAGGGAAGTGCAGAATAAATGCTGAGGCTGTTCAAACTGTTGAAGCCGTATCGTCTTCCGATCGCTCTAGTGCTGGTGCTTATTTTCATTCAGACCTTGTCGGAGCTCTACTTGCCTACGTTGATGGCGGATATCGTCGATGTCGGGATCGTTCATGGGGATACTTCTTATATCTTGAAGATCGGCGGTTATATGCTGTTAGTGGCGGCCTTTGGCGTGGTTTGTTCCATAGCTGCCGGGTTTTTGTCCTCCAAAGTTTCGGTTGGCTTCGGACGCCGGCTGAGGGGCAAGATTTTCGCCCATGTAGAGAGGTTCTCCCTGCAAGAATTCGATAAAATCGGAACCGCCTCGCTGATTACGAGGACGACCAACGATATTAATCAGGTTCAGCAAGTGCTGACCATGATGCTGCGAATGATGATCATGGCCCCAATGATGTGTATCGGCGGAATTATTATGGCGGTATCTAAGGACGCTCAATTGTCTTTGGTTCTCGTCTTCGTTATTCCCATTCTGGTAACGGCCATTGTGACTATCGCGGTTAAAGGTATGCCGCTGTTTAAAGCGATGCAGGTCAAGCTGGACAAGTTAAATCTGGTCCTTCGCGAAGGGCTGACCGGAATTAGGGTCATCCGTTCCTTCAACCGGATCGATCACGAGACCCGGCGTTTTGACGAAGCCAACCTGGATCTTACCCAGACCGCAGTTAAGATCAATCGATTAATGGCTTCCTTAATGCCTATCATGATGCTGGTGCTGAATTTCTCCACAATCGCCATCCTTTGGTTCGGCGGACTCCGGATCGGCAACGGGGATATGCAGGTGGGGGCGTTGATGGCTTTTATCCAATATGCCATGCAGATCATGTTCTCCCTGCTCATGGTTTCCATGATGTTCGTCATGATTCCCCGTGCCTCCGCCTCTGCGGCGCGCATTAACGAGGTGCTGGAGATGACTCCCGAAATCAAGGATCCCGAGCAGCCCAAGACGAGCCGGGGGCGGCAAGGATATATCGAGTTTAGGGATGTTACGTTCAGCTATCCGGGGGCGGAGAAGCCTGCGCTCTCCAATATTTCCTTTCACGCTAATCCGGGAGAGGTCACGGCGATTATCGGCGGAACCGGTTCGGGCAAATCGACGCTCATTAACCTGATCCCCCGTTTCTACGATGTGGACAGCGGGCAAATTCTGGTCGATGGGGTGGATGTTCGCGAGATGTCGCAGGAAAGTCTTCGGGAGAAGATCGGCCTCGTTCCGCAGAAGGCGCTGCTGTTCACCGGTACCATTACAGACAACATCCGCTACGGGCGGGAGACGGCTACCGATGAAGAGATCCGGCATGCGGCGAGGATAGCTCAAGCGGAGGAGTTTATAACCGGGATGAAGGACGGCTTCGATTCGGTCATCGCCCAGGGGGGAGCGAATGTGTCCGGCGGGCAGAAGCAGCGTCTGTCCATAGCTCGCGCCTTGGTGCGGAAGCCGGAGATTTATGCGTTCGATGACAGCTTCTCCGCGCTCGATTTCAGAACGGATGCCAAGCTTAGGGCCGCCCTTAAAGAAGAAACGACGAACTCCACCGTCCTGCTTGTGGCCCAGAGAGTCAGTACCGTTATGGATGCGGATCGGATTATCGTGCTGGATGAAGGGGAAATCGCGGGAATCGGAACTCATCGCGAGCTGATGGATACGTGCAAGGTCTATCGGGAAATCGTCTCTTCCCAGTTGTCAGAGGAGGAAATCGCATGAGCGGAGAACGCAGAGGACCCGGTCCGGGTCGGCCCGGACATGGACATGGAGGCCCGCGGATAGGGATGCCGATCGAGAAGGCCAGAGATTTCAAGGGAACGTTAAGAAGGCTGATCGGCTATTTAAAACCGCATAAATATTCGTTGATGTTTGTTTTCGCAGCGGCTGTGCTCAGTACGGTATTCAGCATTGTCAGCCCGAAAATATTGGGAAAAGCGACCACCGCCCTGTTTGAAGGCTTTATGGTGCCGGGGGCCGGGATCGATTTTGACTACATTCTGCAGATTCTGGTCGTCCTTGGGGAACTCTATCTGATCAGTTCCTTGTTTGCATACATTCAGCAGTACATTATGGCCGGAGTGACGCAGAGAACCGTGTATGATTTGCGCAAACAAGTCAACGCGAAGCTTGCGCGGCTTCCTCTAAAATATTTAGATTCCCGGACGAACGGGGAAATTTTAAGCCGTGCCGTCAACGATGTGGATAACCTCAGCAGCACCATCCAGCAAAGCTTGACGCAGTTGATTACGTCGGTAGTCACTTTCGTGGGAGTCATCGTTATGATGCTGACGATTAGCCCGCTGCTTACTCTGATCGTTTTTCTGACTTTGCCTCTGAGCTTCCTGGTCACCAAGTCGGTCGCCAAACGTTCGCAAACCTACTTTAAAGACCAGCAGAAGTCACTCGGAGAGCTGAACGGCCACGTGGAAGAAATGTTTACGGGCCACCAGATCATCAGGGCTTTCGGGCATGAGGACAAGTCGGTGGAGAAGTTCGAGGAAATTAACGGCAAGCTGTACGAAGCAGGCTGGAAAGCACAATTTATATCCGGAATCATCATGCCGCTCATGAGCTTTATCAGCAATATCGGGTACGTGCTCGTCAGCGTGATTGGCGGCGTGCTCGTCACGAGACGGGCGATCGAAATCGGGGACATTCAGGCTTTCATTCAATATTCGAGACAGTTTGCCCAGCCTATCACCCAGTTGGCCAATATCGCCAACGTCATCCAGTCCACGATGGCTTCGGCGGAGCGGGTTTTCGAGCTTCTGGATGAAGAGGAGGAAGTGCCGGAAGCGGCAGATGCCATATCCATCACTGCTCCGCGCGGCGAGGTACAGTTCAGCAACGTCCGGTTCGGGTACAAGGAAGATGCCCCGTTGATCAAGAACATGAACATCGATGTGAAGTCGGGCCAGACCGTTGCGATTGTGGGGCCGACCGGTGCGGGCAAGACGACGCTGATCAATCTGCTGATGCGGTTCTATGAGCTGAACGACGGCCGAATCACGATTGACGGTGTCGATATTACAAAGCTCAAGCGCGGACATCTGCGCGGAATGTTCGGAATGGTGCTTCAGGACACATGGCTGTTCAACGGCACTATCAAGGAGAATATCGGCTACGGGCGGGCGGGAGCTACCGACGAAGAGATTGTCGCGGCGGCCAAGGCTGCTCATGCCGACCATTTCATACGGACTCTGCCTGACGGGTATGACACCGTTCTGAATGAGGAGGCCTCGAATATTTCTCAGGGGCAGAAGCAGTTATTGACGATTGCCCGGGCGATATTGTCCGATCCGGCTATTCTTATTCTCGATGAAGCGACAAGCAGTGTCGATACCAGAACGGAAGTCTATATTCAGAAGGCGATGAACGAGCTGATGAAGGGAAGAACAAGCTTCGTAATCGCGCACAGGCTGTCCACCATTCGCGACGCGGATACGATTCTGGTGATGAATGAAGGCAACGTCATCGAACAGGGCAATCACCAGGAGCTGCTGGAGCAGGGCGGCTTCTACGCCGATTTGTATAACAGCCAGTTTACCGGGGGAGCTAAGCAAGAGGCGGTATGAGGGGGCGCGGATAAGGTGTGGGGCTTGCGGGTCTAGCCGGAGCAACATGCCGTCGTCCGGCCGGTTGGTATCTGCGGGATAAAGCAGACGTCCCAGCCCCGGATTCGAGCGGTACAAGGCGAGGCTTCCGAGTCGAATGATCGTTCTTCACGGGGCTTCCTTGTGAGGGGACGCCTTCCGGGGTGAAAGGACCGGCAAAAGTGCAGGTCTTTCGAAGGTATTTGGCTGAAATCGGCAAATGACATGCAAAAGTGCAGGTGAATTTAACGATTTTGACTGGTTTTCGGCTTTTCGAGGTAAAAGACCTGCATTTTCGTTCGTCTTTCTCGCGATTTAAGGAAATGCAGCAAAAAGACATGCACAAATGCATGTCTTTTTGCTATATCTGGGCCATGGGGCGGCAATATGGATATAAGTTCCGAATTCTTGCTATCTGGAGGGCCGCAAGTAGAAACCGAGTTAGAACTTCAACCTCAGTCAAACTAAATTTCCGCAGGATTATAAGGATACTCTTGCCAATCTATTTATGTACAGGTAAAATACTTGTAGATATTACTGCATGATTGTCTTCTTCACCTTTTATAGGGAGGAGGGATACTTTTTAGAAGGCGGGTAATTTTGACCAAAAGAAATGAAAGCGCTTTACAACAAGACTTATACTCAATATACGAAATGTTGTACGACTCAAATGTCCACTATCAAATCCAGTGAAGGGAGATGTTGAATGAATGCTGCGCAGATGGACGGCGTTGGTGCTCATTGGCTTGTGCAGTATGTTGGCGGTGATGCCTGTTTTTGCAAATAGTTCGGAAAGTTTGGGGGGATGCATAATGAATTGGCGGAGGGGAAAATTCCGCAATCGATCAAGATTGTTCCCCAAGCGCTTAACCTGAAGGAAGGAAAATCGAAGGAGGTCCGGGTCATCGCGAAATTTCACAAGGGAGGGAGCGAACAGGTTTCCGATGTCATCCTTACAGTCAGCGACAAGACCGTACTCTCCGTATCCGGCATGACTGTGCGGGCGCTGAAGGAAGGCGAAGCGACACTGAAAGCCACCTATCGAGGAGTGTCGGATGAAATCCGTGTGAGGGTTAAGGGCGCAGGTGCCGGGGAAGACCGCCGCTCTACCTATCGCTTTCAGTATGACCTGCCTGAAACCGCAGGAGCCGGACAATACCTTCAGGTCCCGGTTACTTTGGAGACAGAGGAGCTCGGGAAGGAAGGATACGAGGATGTGACTATTACCTTCGAGAAAATAGAAGGACCCGGCGATTTATTGTTCCGGGCAGAGGATAGCTCAGGAGTGGTTCATACCTTCATGAACAAGGGAGAGTGGGCGCCGGGGAAGGACCTTCCCGCACAATACCGCCAGACGGAAACCTGGACGCTGAAGTTTTCCAGGATAGGAACCTATACGTTTGTCTACCGGGTCGTTGATGCGGAAGGGGCGGTTATTGCGGAAACTCCGCAAGTGGTCGAGGTCACCCCTTATATGGAGGATTTAGGCGTACAGATTGCCAATCTGACCATCATGACGGGAGCGTTCGGACAGGACACAGCCGGTAAAGATGTCGGATATACCGTTATTGTAGGGGACCCTGGCCAATTCGCCATTGTCGATACGGAATCGGAAGAGGTCGTCCGAACCTTCGACCTTCCGGGGGCAACCGGATCGTGGTCTATCGTAACGGCAGAGGACGGCACGGTCTATATTGGCAGCTATCCGAACGGGCACCTCTATAAATATACTCCCGGCGCGGATCTAGTGGAGGATTTAGGCCAGCCGGTTGCAGGGACTACCGTCATTTACGGTATGATTCCAGGCAAGGATGGAAAAATCTATGGGGGAACTTACCCGGGCGGTAATTTGTTTCAATATGATCCTGCCAACGGAATGACCGATTACGGCCAGATGAAGCCCGGGGAGCAGTATGTTCGCGGTGTCGCTTACGATCGGGAGAAAGAATTGCTCTATGCCGGGGTCGGGGCCCATGCCGCACTGATCGAATTTAACCCTGCTACGGGAGCAAAAAGAAACCTGCTGCCCGATGAATATGCAAAATACAGCTTTGTTTACGATCTCAATCTGGTGGGCGGAAAGCTGTTCATCAAGCTGGATCCGGGATATAACATGGTTGTGCTGGATGTGGCTACCGGAAGTGTAGATGCGGAATTCACAGCCCACTCCCGGGGAATTATTGCCGATCCGACAAGAAATGTCGTCTACTACACTAACGGTGCCCATCTGTATGAGTATAATCTGGACACTAAGACAACCGGCCAGGTAATGATTGGGGGCCATCCCGCCGTGCTCGGCCAGACAGCGATCGGATGGAGCTTCGTCCGATTGAATGATCCCGACTACCCGGGGCCGACCTTATTCGGTTTCATAGGCAATTATGAAGGCAAGGCGTTCAAGTACAATTTGCAGACTCAGAAGCTGAAGGTCTTTACATTGCCGCTTCCGGCTCAGCCAACAGATATATTTAACGTCGCAGCAGGTCCGGACGGGAATATTTACAGCAACGGGTACATTTCCGGTGGGGTAGGTATCTTCAATCCCGACACCAGAACGATTGTGCGGCAGACCGGCATCGGGCAGTCGGAGTCGATCTTGACCTTGGGAAATAAGATGTATTTCGGTGTCTACCCCGATGCGAAGATTTTCGAGTACGATTTGAGCAAACCGTGGAAAAGCAAACAGAACCCGCGTCAATTGTTTACCATGGGGAGCGAGAATCAGAATCGGCCGGTAGCTATGGCCGGGTCGGAAGCCGATCAGAAGCTGTTCATCGGAACTTCCCCGCATTACGGAATGCTGGGCGGGGCCTTTACGATTTATGATATCGCTACCGGGCAAGCGGACATCCGCCGCAACCTGATCCCCGACCAGAGCGTCATTTCATTGGCCTATAAGGACGGGAAAGTATATGGCGGTTCCAGCATCTATGGCGAAAGCTCGAAGCCCGTTGCCCAGGAAGCGAAGCTGTTTATATGGGATATCGCTGAAGGAAGGATAACCTATGAAACCGTTCCAGTTCCCGGGCTCACCGCCATAGGCGCCTTGCTGGTCGGTCCGGAAGGTCATATCTGGGGGCTTGCCCAAGGGACGTTGTTCATCTTCGATCCGGAGAAGCAAGAGGTTATCTACCGTGAAGAGAAATTCCCGGGTCTGGGTTATGAAAGGGGCGGAGTCGAGCTTGAGCTTGGCAAGGACGGATATATATACGGTACAGCCCAAGGTAAGCTATTCCAAATTGATCCGGAAAGCAAGGAGGTAACCATTCTCCGGAATCAGGATTCGCATCGATTGGCGCAGGATGCTTATGGCAATCTTTATTTTAAAAACGGTCCTGCCACCTCTTACGGAAACACCTTGTGGCGCTATACGATTGAGGATCGTACCGTTTCGGTCACGAGCGTGACATTGGACCGCACGGAGCTTCATCTGGCTCCTGGAGAATCGGCTGTACTCAAGGCGGAAGTAGCCCCGGTTTTCGCCAGCAATCGGAACGTCATCTGGGAATCGGATAACATAGCAGTGGCGACAGTTGATGCAGCGGGCCAAGTGCAGGCGATGGCCACGGGAACCGCGACGATAAAAGTGACTACTCAGGACGGCGGTCTAATCGCTGTCTGTCTGGTGCATGTAAAATAGAGGAAAGGGTGCGGGAGGGTACGGGAAACATATGCTTTCCGCACTATTTTTCCAGTGGCACGCCATTTTGGGGTAAGTGCTGCTTTCGAATTGAACCTTCCTGTGAGCCTCAGGTTTGCAGGGAGGTTTTTTCAAAATATAAGCAAGTGTAAGTTTTCATCTATACAAGCCTCCCTTAAAGAGGCTGTTACTGAGAGTCGAGGTCGCAACTAGGCCCTCTTTTATATTCCAATCCTAAAAAGACAATCTATTAGATTGATTAACCTCCCAACAGTTAGTAGTATAAACAATTATAGAACAATCATTTTATAATAAAAGGCGGGAAATGAATGACAATCCAGCAGCAAGCGGCTATGCAATCCATGATTGAATGGCTGGCGGATGAACATGAGCTCGGCCGGGAGCCCGGCAAAATTGAAATCGCGGGAGAATTTGATTTACACGGCATGCACTACTACATATTCAAGTATAAAAAATCGGTGTTAGGAAAATGGCTGCTTGGCGTTTGCGGCGGTTATGAAGACCCGTCCGATACGCAGCATTGCGGCCATGTGTTCAGCGAGATGCAGCCGTATGATCCTGCGACGGCGGAGCAAGAAGCCATTGCTCTCGTTGAAATGATCCGCCAGTACTGGATGGATCGGGCCGCAGCGCTCGAAGCAGAATCACAAAATACAGCATCGGAAGAAGAAGCATCCGAAGACGATTCATCCGGCATCTTCAACGGATTCGTTCTGCTCAATTCGCCGGAATGCGATCTGGAACAAATCAAAGCAAATCTGCTGCAGGATTGGAACATCACTTGTCCGCCTCCGGAGGAAGAGGGGCAAGATGCCGCTAAAGAAAAAGGCGGAACCCTTGTTTTTGATGTAGACGGCTTCATGTTGGCGGTCAGCTTTGTCGATGCCCCCGTACCGGATGGCGAAGCCGAATATTTTGCCCAGGCCAACTATTTGTGGAAGGATGCCGTCGAAGTTACCAAAACACATGTCGCCCAGATCATATTGGCCGTCTTTACCCGGTCCGGTTCCCCGCTCGACAGCGCCAAACTGTACACGAAGCTTGCGGCCAGTTGTTTGAAACTTCCGAACGCCGTCGGAATTTACACTTCCGGTACCGTCTTTCAGCCCGAGCTTTATCTGGAATTCGCGAACCTTATGAAATCCGATGATATGCTGCCCTTGTTGAATCTCGTACATTTCGGCCTTATCAGAACGGAAAACGGTATGGGCGCATATACTTACGGACTTCGAGCCTTCGGCAAAGATGAGATCGAAATCCTGGACTCTCAAGCGAGTCCGAGTGAGCTGCGCGATTTTCTGATTGAGATTTCCGGATATATCCTGGAACAGGACGTTACGTTAAGGGACGGGGAAACCATTGGTTTCTCGGCTGAACAGAGGCTGCCGATTACCCGTTCCGCAGGCGTGTATGTCAACGGAGACAGTCTGAAAATACAATTTTAGTTCTACATATGGCAGCCCAATCTTGGCAGATTCAATGGAAGAAACGAGACTAGAGGACCTCACACCTGCAGTCAGACACTTCATATCTTCCCGGAACAGAAACCATTTTGCAAAGAAACCTGGATGTCCAAAAGGACTTTCAGGTTTCTTTTTCCACATCAGGGTATTTAGTTCTTCGTAGTCTTAATGTAATGCATCTATTGGCATAAAAAGCTTCCGCTGATACCGGTTACTCATCTCCAGTTCCGGGGCTCCCCGCAAAGTACTAGGAATACGCTTCGAAGGTCATACGTCACTTTGTGGGGGATTTTACAGGGCTCCCCGCAGTACTGTATAAACCTTTGTCGAAGCAAAGCAGGTAGAACGACCGCGATTAGAGGAAGGTTTAGACGCCGACTCCGTTGGAGTGCGGACGGAATACGCTTCGAAGGTCATACGTCACTTTGTGGGGGATTTTACAGGGCTCCCCGCAAAGTACTGTATAAACCTTTATCGTGCAGCTAAACGGCCAAAAGGATGCAGATTCGCAGGCTTTTCAGCGGCCGTGTAGCGAAACGATTTTCCCTTGCCCGAAGAGGATATGACGGATAAAATGTGGAACAGCAAGGATTGGACTTTACACAGGGGAAAGAAGGGACTCTCATGAACTGGTTTCGCCCGCTATCCATCAAGAAGAAGTTAACTTTGTTTTTCCTCGTTTTTTTCTGTATCCCCTTTCTTATTATCGGAGTGATATGGTATAACAAAACGACCCAGACGATCGAGAACAGCGCGGTCTATTACAATGCGCAGTGGATCAGGCAGTTGAATAAGCGCCTGGACGAATATTTTGCCAGAATCAAGCTGGATACTCAGACGCTTCCGGGCGATCCCAGGATACAGCAGTTTGTCAAATACGATCCTAGCGACGCTTATAGCTTGTATTTGCTGAAGTCGGAAATCAGCCAGGAGATCTACCCGAAGATCGCCTACGGCAATAACGAATTCGCCGGATTCTATATGTATTCGGTTAAAGGTGCGGTGCTTGGCGATCAGATCGCGAACCGGTTGGGCGTCGACATTCGGGATTCGGTCGAACCGGATGAAAGCTTCAAGGTCATAGGCATTCAGAAAGTAGGAGGAGTTCCCGTCGTCATGGTACAGCGGAGCATCTTCGACAATATTACCTTCGGCTTCGCCGGAGCGATGATCTATGCTTTCTCGCTGGACCGGCTGCTGGATATGGATGACGGCCGAAAACCCGGGGAGGATGACCATATCGCTATTATCGATACAGCCAATCATCAGTTTCTGTATCATTCCGATTTTGCCAAATGGGGGGAAGAGGTCCCCGGTGTCTGGAGGGAGCAGATGCGGGAAACGAGCGGATATTTTATCGACCGCACTGCGGAGGAGCATAAAATTATCGTGTATGAAACCTCCAAAGCTACCGGA
The DNA here is from genome assembly GCF_051966115.1 of Paenibacillus sp. SAFN-117. Lineage (NCBI taxonomy): Bacteria > Bacillati > Bacillota > Bacilli > Caryophanales > Paenibacillaceae > Paenibacillus > Paenibacillus sp. SAFN-117. The sequence continues at coordinate 48,176 of NZ_JBQCLK010000025.1, read as the reverse complement.
ATGACGCTTCTGTCCGAGGTTCCTATGAACCAGCTGGTAGGTACGCTTCCCAATTTACGAATGATTACAGCGATTGTCGGGCTGATAATTCTCGCTCTCGCCTTCATTACCTTCAATAAAATTTTGTTGGAGGTCAAAAGATTGGTCGAGGTCATTCATCTCTCCCGCATCGAGCACAAAGACATGGAGCTTAAGCAGAGAGAAGCCCGTCTTCAAGCGCTGCAGTCTCAGATTAACCCGCATTTTCTGTACAACAGTCTGGAAATTATCAATTCCTATGCGATCGAGGCCAAGGTCAGGCCGATCAGCCAAATGACGGTCATGCTGGCCGGGATGTTTCGTTACAGTGCGAGTGATCCCCGGCATCCGGTACCGCTTCGCGAGGAAATTCACCATATTCGCAACTACTTAAGAATACAGCAGGAGCGCTATGAGCAGTTACGGTTCGACATCGCCGTAGAGGAGAAGGATCTGGATCAAGTTCAACTGTTCAGGATGATCCTGCAGCCTATCATTGAGAATGTGATTATCCATGCTTACGAAAATCACGGACTTCATCCTGGCGAAGTACTCATCGCAGGACAAGCGGAAGATGGCTGCTTCAAGCTGCAGGTGATCGATAAGGGGAGGGGAATGGATCCGGGCACTATGGCGAAATTTAATAAGGCCTTTGCGTCTGAAGATGTGGAGTCGGCAGGAAAGACCATCCGGCAAATCGGCCTCTGGAATGTTCATAGCCGGCTGCGCTTGGCCTTCGGGCCCCCTTACGGGCTGCACATCCTGCATTCCGGTGAAGAGGGAACCTGTTTCGAAGTCCGACTTCCCTATCGCCCGGCAGACGAAATAAATACATGGTCATAGCCCGCCAGCGAGGAATTGACCATAATTTCCTTAGTTAGACCATATAGGCCGCGCACGGCCATTGATATAATCGATTGCAAACATAGAAAGGGAGGTAGACCGAACATGAAAGGACGGTCAAAAGCAATAGGTTCCGTATGTCTTCTTGCTGCAGCGCTTACATTGCCTGCTTGCGGAAGCGGTGCCAAAGAAACGAAGGGGGCAGGCCCGGAACAGGAGGCGAAGCCGGTCAAGCTTCATATTCTGACGACGGATGGCGGAGGAATGTTTGCCGCACAGGCTCCGGCGAGTGAGAAAGAGAAATATATCAAGGAACTCAGCCGGCTATCCGGCTATGATCTCGAGTATGAATTGATGACCTGGGGAGGCGGTGCGGACTATAATCAGCAGTTGGCTCTCCGCTTTGCGTCCAGAGATTTGGGCGATCTGGTGATGACCAGCGGAATCAGCTCGAACGTACATGCCGGCGCTGTCGATCAGGGGGTCTTCCTGGAGCTGGACGAGCTGTTGGATAAATACGGACCCAATATTAAGAAAAATATTCCCGAGGTGGCCTGGAAAAGTCCCCGCGTTCTAAAGGACGGGAAGACATACGGTATCCCGATTCTTGCGGCGGCTCCGGCAACCCGGATCATGTTCATCCGCCAGGATTGGCTCGATAAGCTCAATATGGATGTGCCGACTACCCTGGACGAATTTCTGCAATTTGCCGAAGGCGTGAAGCAGAACGATATGAACGGAGACGGCGATCCGAATAATGAATATGCCCTGGCCATTACGGACAATATCGGCTGGAGCGATGTGTTCACCGGGTCCTTCGGCGTGCGGCCGGGCGCGTGGCAGATGCGCGACGGGCAGATGGAGCCGGATATCATTCAACCGGAAATGAAGGAAGCAATCGCTTTTTATAAGAAGCTGTATGACAACGGTTACATTCATAAAGATTTCGTCACCAAGAAGCAAGCCGACCGCATCACTGAAATTTTCAAGGGCTATGTTGGTTCCTATGGGGCCGCCGCCAATCAATATGGCACTTTCACCGATATCACCAAGTACATTAACCAGCCGGATGCGAAGACGACCATGATCGTTCCGCCGAAAGGACCGCGCGGAGAATCCTATTTCCAGCCGCAATCGGAAGGAATTGATTTCGTATGGGTTATTCCATCCACAACGAAGAATCCTGAAGAGGTTATCAAATTTCTGGACTGGGCATGGGGAACCCCGGAAGCGGATAAGTTCTTCGGCTTCGGGATAGAGGGTCACAATTATACGGAGAAGGACGGGAAAATCGAATATGACGCCGAAGCTCCGGTCAACGTAGATAATCAGGCCAGCGGCTTTCACCGCAAGACCATTAATGTACGGGGCTCCAGCCGGTCTTCCCTGATCAAGTATGTGCCGGAAGAGGAGCATATCATGAAGGGTTATGAAGATGCGGAGAAATCTGTTTACAAGCATGATTCGCTGGGAATGCCGCCGCTGGAGTCTCTGGTGGGGCATCCGGAGCTTGCCGTGGATCTGTCAGCCGGAAGCATTTTTTACGATACTTTCGTGAAGCTGGTCGTGGGCAAGGAAGACCTGGATGAAGGCTTCGACAAGTTCGTGAAGGAATGGAAGAGCCGCGGCGGGGACCAAATGATCAAGGAAGCGACTGAATGGTATACATCTTTCAGACAGGGACAATAAGGTAATGGCGTCTGGAACACTACTTTCCATTTCATCACGAAAGGAGACGTACCATTGCTTCGGAAAATCAAATGGACGGACCCTGTTGTCCTGTTTCTAATCGCGCTGCCCGGATTGCTTCATTTTCTTATCTTTAAGTACATTCCTCTGGCGGGGAACATTATAGCTTTTCAAGATTTCAATTTGTTCCAGGGCTTCCTGCACAGCAAATGGGTAGGCTTGAAGCATTTCATCTATATGTTCAACTACCCGGAATTCTTCATGGTCTTGAAAAATACGCTGAGATTCGGATTGTATTCCATTCTGTTCGGGTTTCCGGCTCCGCTGCTTCTGGCGCTGCTGTTGAATGAAATCCGTATGGAATGGTTTAAACGGACTATGCAGACCTTGCTTTATCTGCCTCACTTCTTGTCCTGGGTTATTGTTGGCGGAATTTTCGTTGAAGTTCTGGCCAATGAGGGGATTGTCAACACGATTCTGGGCCGGTTTGGCTTCGAGCCCGTATCCTTCCTGACTGAGCCCAAGTATTTCCTCGGCGTTGTCATTGGTGCGGGAATATGGAAGGAAATCGGATGGTCGATGATCATCTATCTGGCCGCCATGACCTCGATTAACCCTAACTTGTACGAAGCGGCTATGGTGGACGGGGCAGGGCGCTGGAGAAGAATGTGGAGCATTACGCTTCCTTCGCTAATGCCCACGATCATCATTCTGTTCCTGCTGCGCATCGGCCATCTGATGGACGCCAATGTGGAGCAAGTCCTATTCTTCCTGAACCCGCTCGTAAGGGAAGTAGGCGAGGTGTTCGATACTTATGTATACCGGGTCGGGTTGACGGGAGGCCTCTACAGCTATACAACGGCTATCGGTATCTTCAAAGCGGTGGTCAGCGTCGTTCTGGTCGTCTCGTTGAACAAGCTGAGCAAGAAGACGACCGGGGAAACTATCTACTAGAAATGGAGGGACTAATATGAACATGGAGCGTTCGGATAAGCTGTTTCAATGGACCAATGGTGCTGTCATCCTCCTGATTAGTCTTTCCATGATTGCTCCGATGATCCACCTGCTTGCCGTGTCCTTGAGCGATCCGGTATATGCCGGGGCCAAGCTGGTTTATTTGTGGCCGAAAGGGTTTTTCCTGGATGTGTACCATACCTTGTTCGGTATGGCGGATATGTGGCGCGCCATGGGGGTCAGCATCTATATCACTCTCGTGGGAACCTTGCTGTGTCTCCTGCTGACTTCGTCCCTGGCCTACACTTTGACGAGACCGCGGATGCCCGCGCGCAAATGGATAGTGGGACTTATCCTAATCTCCTTTATTTTCCCGTCGCCGCTGATCCCCAGCTTCCTGGTGGTCAACGCGCTGGGAATGAATAATACGCTGTGGGCGTTAATTATTCCTGGTGCACTAGGCGCCTATTATATTATCATTATGAGAACCTTCTTCGCAGGGATCTCCAAAGAGCTGATTGAAGCGGCCAAAATCGACGGCTGCGGAGAGTTCGGAGTTTTCGTGCGCATCGTCCTGCCGCTGTCCAAGGCGGTCTTGGCTACGATTGCTCTATTCCATGCGGTGGGGCAGTGGAATTCCTACTTCGGCGCACTCATTTACATTCGCTCGGAGTATTTGTTCCCGCTGCAATTGAAGCTTCGCAATATGGTTCAGAACAGCAGCTTTGACTCGGGCTTCGACAGCAACATGTTCGATACGGATGTGCTGCAGACTCCGGAGATGATTAAGGCGGGCGCCATTATCTTCACGACGCTGCCTATTCTGCTGGTGTATCCGTTCCTGCAGAAGCACTTTGTCAAAGGAGCTATGCTCGGGTCTCTCAAAGAATAGAAGGAGTGTGCCTCCGATAGTCGAACGACGGCTTTATCCTTTATCAGGGGTGGGTAAGACATGCTTAATGTTATGCTGGTTGACGATGAACGGGTCGTCAAGAAGACGATCCGCACATTGATCGAAACGGAAACGGAAGGGATACGGATTGTGGCTGAAGCGAGCGACGGGAGAGAGGCGCTGCAAGCTCTCGAGTTTTATACCCCCGACGTCGTAATAACCGATATTCGCATGCCGGGGATGAGCGGCCTTACCCTTATGCAGGAGATGAGCCGGCGCCAGATCCAGACGGACTTCGTTATCCTGTCCGGATACGGGGATTTCCAATATGCCCAGACGGCCATTCGCTGCGGGGCGGCGGATTATATTCTCAAGCCGATCGATCCGGATTATTTCGTTGCCATGCTTCAACAATTGAAGCATAAGAGGCAGAGCCGTCCGGCAACCGTCGAACCGGTCCATGAGCCGCAGGCCATAGGAGAGAACAAGCATCCGATGATAAAGGAAGTACTGTCGGTTATGGCATCGCGGTACTCTGACCCGAAGCTGTCATTGGGCGAGGTAGCTGATGATTTCGGGATAACTCCGAATTATTTAGGCACCCTGTTCAAAAAGGTGACCGGCGAATCGTTCATCCGCTATTTGACCCGGTTGAGAATTGAGCAGGCCAAGCGCTATTTACAGAAGCCGTTCATCAAGGTGTATGAGATTGGCCATTCGGTTGGGTTTGAGGATTATTCCCACTTTGCCAAGACGTTTCGGAAGCTGAATGGGTGCTCCCCAACCGAGTATCGGAACGAAATGGTTAATCAATGGAACGGATAAGATCGCTCTCATAAAAAGCGAAGACAGCTAGATGCAAGCCTTCCCGGCCATGGATTTCTATAGTGATTCGTGTCATGGGAATAAGCAAATGTGCACCCTCCTGTTTTCCCTGCCTGGGGAAGCAGGAGGTTTCTATTTATTATAGAGAAATAGAAAGAATAATTTCCGCCTATATAAGCGGGCTGGGTATTTTGTCCTCTCACCGAGAATAATATTAATCATTTTTAGTGAATCCTTCTTATTTTTTATATTATTTGGAGGAATAGATCAAAAGATGTCGAAGTGTTTAAAACAGATGTATAATCTTCATAAGATTTAAACAATAGTTTAAATCCAAGAAGGAAGGTGGTTGTCGAATCTCTGATGATGTTTTCCTACATGATTATATGGTTCATATCAGAACAAAAAGATAGGGGAGATGGTATCGAAATCAGTTGCGACCATCATATGAGCAAATTGACAACGGATAAGAAAACGAATGGTTTTGAACATGTAATGCATAGTGGGAAAGATCGATACTGAACTGAACTTATACTACCGGTCTAACAACCACGATGGGAGGGAAACGCTTGAGTAGTACTCGCTTAACGAGGGCAAACAAATACAAATTAAAACAGTTCCTCGTTAAATTTTGTGTATTTTTACTCGTCATTGGGGGGGTACTGCCGTTTGTTTCGCCTGCACCAATCCATGCTGCAGAACCCTTTTCGATTAATGATGTAGATTCCTATGGTGCCCAGGGAATGACCCTTGTTCAATTTGATGGAAATAACCCAACAACTACTGCCAAGGCAAGTGTCCCTATAACAGGCATCACTGTGAATAATTTAAACGGATTAGCGCTATCTTTGACCGAAAATGCTTTCTATGCTAGTGCCCTTGGATCAGCTAACTTTTACAGAATCGCTGCTGATGGGAAAGCAGAATATGTAACAACGTTAGATGGTATCGCGGGCAATGCTGTAATTTATGATGGGAAATATTATTATTCTTATGGAATTGGCGACAAAGCATTCCTAGGTTCTTATGATCTAAGTACCGGCAATAAGACTTCTACCGAAATAAAGGGCCTTGATAGCTCGGCCGCAGACTTAGGAGGCGATATTGTTGCCGATGGTGACGGCTACCTCTGGTTTTATAGAGCTAACTCAGTTATGCAGTTGGATCGAGAGACTGCGAATGTTTTACGCAGAGTCCCTATAACTAATTCAGATGGTGTAGCTATAGAGTGGGGGGTTAGAGGAATCAGCTTTTTGCCCAGCGGAAAAATGCTGCTGGCTGGCGGTAATCCTAATCCAAAATTCTATATAATTGACCCGGAAACTAATAGTACCACTTACCTAGGCGCTATGACAGGGGGTTTAATTTTTGACTTAGCATCAAGAGTTTTGCCGGAATTCGAACCCAATCGTCCAGTACTTGAATCTAAAAAAACAGCAGAGATTCTGGAAAAAGCGGAAGGTAACACCGATGTGGAACATCCGGAAGTAGGAGATACGCTTCTTTATACGATTCAGACGCGAAACACGGTCGAAAACAGTCTGGTGAAAAACCTCGTCATTTCGGATGAGATTCCGGAAGGGTTGGAATATGTATCGGGTACCCTGACTGTAGATGGTACAGTCGTCAGTGATGATCAAGATGATGATCAAGGCGAGAATGTCGGTGCTAAAGCAACCGGAAGGTTTGGAGATGTAGCGGATACCGAATGGCATACCCTTACGTTCCAAGTGAAGGTTACTTCTGGACAAGCCGGCCAGACCATTGAAAATATTGCCGCTATCACTGGCGACAATCTAGACACGCCAGACGAGCCGAACCATACCATTGACGTGTATCCGCCTGATCCGATAGAACCCCCAAACGCCTGTGCAGCACCAGTGGCGCTGATTAATGGTAGTTTTGAGGAACCGGATTTGTCGAATCTTCCTGATGATGCTATCAATCAAAGTGGTAAATCCTCTTGGATGTACATCTATGATGATTTTGTACCAGGCTGGAAAACTACCGATAGTACAGGAGTTATTGAATTTGGCTCTCCAACTAAACTTGGTATAGATCCTGATATAAATAGCAAATACCATCATATAACTGATGTCCCTGATGGAGAGCAGTATGTAGAATTAAACGCTTCTGAATCTAGTCAATTGTATCAGGATGTAAAAACAACTCCGGGACAAACGATTAGTTGGCGACTATCACACAGAGCTGCATACCATAGACATGTGCAAGGGTACGATACAATGACAGTTAGAATCGGTTCAAATACGACTGCTCCTGGTGATCTACCGGTTGTTGAAACGATAAGCACCCACACTTCTGAAGGGTGGGTAGAGTATCGTGGAACTTATACAGTTCCTGCTGGTCAAACTGTAACTCGATTTGGTTTTGAAGCAGTAGACTCGGTTCACGGGGAACCTCAAACTGGCAATTTCCTAGACGACATCTTCCTTGGCACTGAACCATGTGTTGTCGCAGAAAAAACAGCTTCTCCGGAGGGCGAAGTCTTCGCTGGCCAAGAGTTAACCTATGAAGTAACCATTAAGAACAATGGTGGAGACATTGCGGCTAATGCAGTTTTTGAGGACGCTATTCCTGAAGGTACAGTATATGTTCCAGGCTCGTTAAAAATTACAAACGGACCGGGGCAAGGCGACTTAACAGATGAAGACGATAGCGATGCCGGTCATTTCGACGGGCAGAAAGTTATTGTTAAGTTAGGAGACCTGCCAAACGCGAGCAATTTACCTGATGGAATTACCGTTCAGTTTAAAGTAAAGGCTTTAGTTAGTGATAGTATCAATCAAATTGTCAACAAAGCACAAGTAAGCTATGACAATCTATTAACAAATGAAGAAGAACAAGTCGATTCGAATGAGACGAAAACACCACTTACTTATCAGAAACCGGTGTTAGAATCGACGAAGACCGCCACCATCCAAGATAAAGCGGTTGGGAACACCGATTTGGAACATCCGGAAGTCGGGGACACGCTGCTGTACTCGATCAGTACGAAAAACACCGTAACAGACAGCTTGGTCAAAAACCTGGTCATCTCAGATGCGATTCCAGAAGGCTTGGAGTATGTAGCTGGAAGCCTGAAAGTCGATGGTCAAACCGTCACCGATGCAGAAGACGATGACAACGGCCACTACAAAGAAGGCACCGTCATCGGTCAATTCGGTGACATTACGGATACGGACGAACACACATTGACCTTCCTCGTCAAAGTAGGAGCGGGACAAGCTGGAGCAGATATTAAAAATATCGCCACTGTCGGTGGTGACAATACGGAAGTTCCAGATAAGCCAGAAGAAGAAGTACTGGTATATCCAAGAGATCCAAAGTTTGCATCCGAAAAAACGGCAGCCAACTTGGATCAGGCTAAAGAGAAATTCGAAGTTGGCGATACCGTTGTTTATACCATCAGAGCTCGAAACGCTGTATCTGAAAGTATCATTAACAACTTCACGATTACAGATAGTCTGATCGAAGGACTGGAATATGTCGAAGGCAGCTTGAAAACAAATCCGGAAGTAAATGCAACATTTGAGGATGGTACATTTACGGCAAACTTCGGTGAAGTAAAAGATACCGAGTGGCGTACACTGACCTTCCATGCCAAGATTCAGTCTGGACAATTAGGCAAGGAACTGAAAAACATTGCGACGGTGGAAGGTGAAGATGTCCCACCAGCAAAACCAGAAGTTCCGATCAAGGTTGACCCGAAAGATCCGAAGCTGGAATCTAAGAAGATCGCTAGTATCCACGAAAAAGCGGATGGCAATAAAGATGCCGATCATCCAGAAGTGGGCGACACGATTCGTTACACCATCACAACAAGGAATACGGTCGAAGATAGCTTGGTCGAAAACCTGTTCATCACGGATATGATTCCCAAAGGCTTGACCTATGTGCCAGGCAGTCTTGTAGTCGATGGTGAGGAAGTATCGGATGCCGAAGACGATGATGCAGGCCATGTCGTCGGAGGCACAGTCACAGGAACCTTCGGTCATGTGACGGATACCGCCGAACATACGGTTACCTTCTTAGTGACCGTAGACCAAGGCCAGGCTGGCGCAGACATTAAAAACATCGCCACTGTCGGTGGTGAAAATGTTCCTGAACCAGACAGCCCGGAAGAAGAAGTACTGGTATATCCAAGAGATCCCAAGTTTGAATCCGAAAAAACGGCAGCGAACTTGGATCAAGCTAAAGAGAAATACGAAGTCGGCGATATCGTAGTTTATACGATTAAAGCTCGTAATACTGTGTCGGAGAGTATCATTAACAACTTCACGATCTCGGACAAGCTGATGGAAGGACTGGAATATGTCGAAGGCAGCTTGAAAGCAGATCCGGAAGTAGATGCAGCATTTGAGAATGGCACCGTTACGGCAAACTTCGGTGAGGTCAAAGATACCGAGTGGCGTACGCTGACCTTCCATGCCAAGATTCTGTCCGGGCAATCCGGGAAGGAACTGAAAAACATTGCGATGGTGGAAGGTGAAGATGTGCCGCCAACCCATCCAGAGGTTCCGATCAAGGTTGACCCGAAAGATCCGAAGCTGGAATCTAAAAAGATCGCCAATATCCATGAAAAAGCAGATGGAAATACGGATGCCAACAACCCAGAAGTGGGCGACACCATTCGTTACACCATCACGACAAGGAATACGATCGCAGATAGCTTGGTCGAAAACCTGGTCATCACGGATATCATTCCGGAAGGTTTAACTTATGTGCCGGGCAGTCTCGAAGTCGATGGCAGCAAAGTAACCGATGCCGAAGACAATGACGCCGGTCATGTGGTAGGCGGCAAGGTCACAGGAACCTTCGGTCATGTGACGGATACCGCCGAACATACGGTTACCTTCTTAGTGACCGTAGACCAAGGCCAGGCTGGTGCAGATATTCAAAACATCGCCGTAGTCGGTGGAGACAATACGGAAGAGCCGGATGAACCGTCGACGACAATCGAAGTATTCCCGCGGGATTCGACGCTGGAATCGGTAAAGACGGCGGTCAATCAGGAAGCCGGCAAGAGCGTGTTTGAAGTCGGCGATACCGTGATCTACACGATTAAGGCTCGTAATACGGTAAGTGACAGTCTGATCCGCAATTTCGTCATTTCCGACGTCCTACCGGAAGGCTTGGCCTACGTACCGGGCAGTCTGAAGGTCGATGGGGAATCGGTCACCGATAACGTGTACGTCAACCTCAATCGAGCTACAGTTACCGTTACCGGAAGTGTATACGCTAATCAAGCCACAGTTACCGAAAATGTATATGATGATAACGGCTACTTTGCCGACGGTCGGGTCGTTGGAATGTACGGGGATATATCGGATACAGAATGGCATACGCTGGAGTTCAAAGCGATGATCCTGGACGGCCAAGAAGGCCGTAAGATTGTGAATATCGCCGAAGTAACCGGAGGCGACATGGACAAGCCGGGTCGACCGACGGTAGAAATCGGCGTGGAGAACAAACCGCCGACGGATCCTGGCGATGGGACGGATCCTGACGATGGAACCGATCCAGGAAACGGAACCGACCCTGACGACAATCATCCGCCAATCGTACCGGACTATAAAGTAACTACACCGAAGGATACGCCGGTATCCGGCAAAATCGAAGGTGAAGATCCGGACGGCGATGATCTTACGTATGAAAAAGGCAAAGATCCGAAGCATGGCAAGGTGGAAGTAGACAAAGATGGTAACTGGACCTATACGCCAGATCCGGGCTTTGTCGGCGAGGATAGCTTCACAGTGATCGTTGATGACGGCAAAGGCGGCCGGACAGAAGTCACGATCATCGTCGAAGTGAAGGAGCCGAATACTCCGCCAACGGATCCTGGAACAGACCCAGGAAACGGAACCGACCCTGATGACAATCGTCCACCGACTTCACCGGATGTTAAAGTAACGACACCGAAGGATACACCAGTATCCGGCAAAATCGAAGGTGAAGATCCGGACGGCGATGATCTTACGTATGAAAAAGGAAAAGATCCAAAGCATGGCAAGGTGGAAGTAGACAAAGATGGTAACTGGACCTATACACCGGATCCGGGCTTTGTCGGAGAGGACAGCTTCACGGTGATCATTGACGACGGCAAAGGCGGCCGGACAGAAGTCACGATCATTGTCGAAGTGAAGGAGCCGACAACTCCTGCGGAACCGGACGAGGACACCACCCCTCCATCCAGCGGCGGAGGAACACCTCCGACTGACTCTAATGATGAGGAAGACGAAACCTCCCCATCTGAGCCTGGAGAAGGATCCACATCCGGAGATGTTGAGATTCCTTCAGAACCAGAAGAAGTAACACCTCCGGCAGAACCGGAAGAAGAGACAGCATTACCTGCAGAACCAGAGGAAGCAGTGACTCCGGAGGTGCCTGCAGATAACGCTTCGCCGGCCCAATCGCCAGCTTCAGAGCACAACCGATTACCGAATACATCCACCAACTTGTATAACTTAGGAGTATTCGGAGCACTAATTCTGCTTGCAGGCTTGCTGCTCATGAGAAGAAGAGGCAAGATGCAATAATCCCGGCCATGATTTCCATAGTGAAATCGGCTAATGGGAATACAGCATTGAGTAACCTCCTGCCTCCCCGTCCTGGGGAGGCAGGAGGTTTTCTTTAACGGCGACAGCCGTTTCTGCTTGTATGGAAAGAAGGAATGACTCCCCTTATACAGCGGGCTGGGTATTTTGTCCCCCCATCACCTATTAAGTCAAAAATTATTAGTTACTTTTTCCCGGTTTTTAAATCATTGGAGGAATAGATCAAAAGATGTCGAAATATTTTAAAACATTTGTTTAACCATAGCTGGAGTTAAACATATGTATAAATCTAGCTGTGGTGGTGCCGAATACATCCACTAACTTGATAACTTAGGTTTATTCGGAGCTCTAATTCTGTTTGCAGGCTTGCTGCTCATAAGAAGAAGAGGCAGCGAGTTGCAATAATCCCAGCCATGATTTCCTTAGTGATCTCAGGTAATGGGATACAGCATTGTTTCCCTTCTGCTTTCCCCCTCCCTTGGGAAGCAGGAGGGCTTTTTTTTGCTTAAGATGCGAGGTTTGGTCTAAACAATGCTTACGGCCGACAATATCGCTGAGAATTTAGATCTTGTTGCTTTTTCCGCTTTCTAGCGTTAGGCATCCTGGGGGTATGAGAAGCTCCCAAAAGGAGCTCACAAACAGATTGACAACAAGGAATAAAGAAGATATGATACTAGCATGATTAATACTAAGTAAATAGATAGGAATTATACAGTTTCTTTTATGTCACAAGTAGGGCGATCCAACGCCAAGCAGGATACATATGGTTTTGTACGAAGAAATTAAGATTTAATGGGTTAAAATTGTCTCGCCTGAGGTCGGTTTCTTGGGAAATAACGAACATTTTTATATATTAATTGACTATTATTCGTGTTTTGTATACGATGATAGAGGATTAAATAGAGGGGGAGAAACTTAGATGAAGAAAACATTTTTAGTACTGATTACATTGATTCTGTTCCTGGCTGGCTGTGCGGGAGGAGGGAAAGACAATAATAACCCGTCGGGCGGTTCAGCGAACAGCGATGGGGACAAGCCGGCAGACAAGAAGGTTGCCATGGTCCTTCCGGAAAAAATAGGAGTCAATCCGTTTTTTCAATTGATGGAAGAGGGGCTGCAGAAAGCCGGACAAGAGTTCAATGTGAAGGTTAAAACGATAGAATCTGCAGATCTGAATGCATTCGAGCAAAACATGCGTGCAGCCATCGCGGATAAATACGATCTGATTATAACCGCTACTTTCCAGGCGGAGGATGCTTTGAAGAAGCTGGCTGCCGAGAACCCGAATCAGGCGTTTGCGGTTGTCGATACTGTCGTAGATTTGCCGAACGTTCGCAGCGTAGTGTTCCGTGAATATGAATCTTCCTACTTGCTGGGGGCTCTGGTAGGTTTAATTACAGAGAAGAATACGGTAGGAATGGTAGCGGCGGATGACATCCCCATGATCAAGAAGTGGACCGTGCCGTTCGAGCAGGGCTTGAAATCTACTAATCCGGATGCCAAATTCCTGGTGAACTACGTTGGAAACTTCAACGATCCTGCCAGGGCCAAAGAATTGGCTTTGCTGCAATTTTCTCAAGGAGCGGACTTCATTGTAGGAGCTGCCGCCGTTGGCGATCTCGGGGTATTCGAGGCGGCGAAGGAGAAGGGCTTCTATACTTCCGGCCAGGATATGGACCATACCGGCAAGGATCCGGAGCATATCATCATGTCGCAAATCAAAGGAACCGATACGGCGACATACGAGACGATTAAAGATTTCGTGAGCGGAGACTTCAAGCTGGGAACGACGGTAGACTACGGATTGAAGGAAAATGGAGTGGGCCTCCCATTCGTTACTCACGAGACCAAGACCGAGCTCAGCCCGTTCATCGGTCAGGAAAATATTGATAAAGTGAAAGCAATTAATGAAGAGATTATTTCCGGCAAGCTGAAAATCGATAATCCGTTGAACTAATCGTCTTTCCGATTGCCCGACCGGCTGCGTACCCGCAGTCGGTCTCCTCATTCTCTGGCGAATGGAGGCAACACATCTGATGCTATTGCAAATGGAGCGAATTACTAAGAAATACGGTAACTTTACAGCTAATAGAGACATTGATTTCTCCCTGCAGCCGGGGGAGGTGCATGCTGTCGTCGGTGAGAACGGGGCGGGTAAGACGACACTGATGCGCATTCTGTACGGGATGGAGAAGCCTGCCTCCGGGACCATCCGGCTTCGCGGCCAAGAGGTGGTGTTTCACAATCCCTTGGAAGCGATTCGCGGCGGGATAGGGATGGTGCATCAGCATTTTATGCTGTTTCCTTCTTTTACCGTAGCGGAAAATATCGTTGCCGGAGGAGAGCCGGGCAGAGGTCCCTGGTTCAACCGCAAGCAGGCCGTCTCTCAGGTTAAGCAGCTAGGGGAGAAGTATGGCATGCCCGTGAATCCCGAGCAGCGCACCGCAGATTGCTCGGTTGGCATGCAGCAGCGCATCGAGATTTTAAAAGTACTGTACCAGGGTGCGGAAATTATTATATTGGATGAACCGACTGCCGTTCTTACACCGCTCGAAGTGAAAGAACTGCTGAAGGCCATTCAGCGGCTGGCGTCTCAAGGCAAGAGCATCATTCTGATCACTCACAAGCTTCATGAGGTGATGGAAGTCGCCGATCGAATAACGGTGCTTCGCAACGGACAGGTAACGGGGGTTCTGAATGCCGCAGATACGAACATTGAAGAAGTGTCCCGGCTGATGGTCGGCCGCGAGCTGGCTGAGAGGGTCAAGAGCAAGCCGCGGCCGGGTGAGGTCGTTCTCGACGTCAAGGATTTGACCGTGCTCGGGGATGGCAAGCCACTTCTTGATAAGGTCAGCTTTCAGGTAAGAGCCGGGGAGATCGTCGGAATTGCCGGGGTATCCGGCAACGGACAATCCGAGCTGCTTCAAGCGCTAAGCGGACTGCGCCGCGCGGATTCGGGTCAGATCCGGCTGCTCGAAGCGGATGTCCGTCAAGCATCGCCCGGCGAGGTACGGCAAGCCGGGTTGGCGCATATCCCCGAGGACCGGTATATGTGGGGGGCGGCCAGGGAGGCTTCTGTTGTTGAAAATGCGATGATGGGCCATCAGGACCGGCTGCACAAGTCCGGCTGGCTGCATAGACAGAAGATTTCCGCGATGGTTCGCGATTGGGTGGAGCGGTTTTCCATCAAAACTTCCTCGTTGGACGAGAAGGCACAGAATCTGTCCGGCGGTAATTTGCAGAAACTGATCGTGGCGCGGGAGCTGGCGCAGAACACCCCTTTTCTTATAGCGGCGGAGCCTACGCGGGGTGTAGATATCGGGGCCATGGAATTCATCCATGATCAACTGCTTCGCAAACGGGAAGACAGAGGAGCCATCCTGCTTGTTTCCTCGGAATTATCCGAAATTATGACATTGGCAGACCGGATTCTCGTTATGTTCGAGGGCCGTATCGTTGGCGAAGTAAGCGGCGAAGAGGCCGGCGAGGAGCGGATCGGTTTGTTGATGGCGGGGGGAGAAAGAACGTCATGAGCAATTGGCTAAAGAACGCATCATCTCTCCTTCATCCATTGATGGCGCTGGCTGCCGGCTTGGCCGTGGGAGCGGTAGCTATTCTGCTGGTGGGGGAATCCGTCATAAACACCTATGCAGAGATGTGGAAGGGCGCCTTCGGCAGCTTCTATTACTTGACCAATACGCTAGCCCGTGCTATTCCGATTCTGCTGATCGGCGTCGGGCTTTCTCTGGCGTTTCGTGCCGGATTTTTCAATCTGGGGGCCGAGGGCCAGATGGTGCTGGGGGGAATCACCGCAGCGCTCACTGCTCTTTATTTGCCCGGCCCGGGCTGGCTGCGGCTTATTGCCGCTCTGGTTGCGGGAATCCTGGCGGGAGGCGTCTGGGGAGCCATCGCCGGGTGGCTGGATGACCGGTTCAAAATCAACCTGATCATCTCTACACTCCTGATGAATTACATGGCGACTTATTTCGCTTCTTACCTGGTCAGCAGTCCTTTCAAGGATACGACCGGCTCGGCGGCGCTGCCGCAGACACCGATGATCGAGCCTTCGGCCTGGCTGCCCAAGCTGTTTCCCGGGTCGAGTCTCCACGCCGGAATCTTCCTGGCTGTAGCGGCCGCCATCCTGATTCATCTGCTCGTCAAATATTCTGTCTTCGGATATGAGGTCAACATGATCGGGCGTAATCCGTTATTCGCCTCTTACGGCGGTGTCCGCAGAGGTCCGATGATGCTGGCCGGGCTGTTTATCAGCGGCGGCCTGGCTGGGCTCGCGGGCTCCGTGGAAGTGCTGGGCATGCAGTACCGATACCTGGACGGTGCCCTAATTACGCCCAACTATGCCTGGACCGGACTGATGGCTGCTCTGATCGCCGGCTCCAACCCTATCGGTGCGGCACTGGCTTCCTTGCTGCTGGCAGCCCTGCAGACGGGGGCCATGGGTGTGGAGAGAAACACAGAGGTGCCTCTGGAAATTGCCAGCGTCATCCAAGCGGCGATCGTGCTGTTCGTGTCGGCCAAATTCGGACTTGCCTTATTCAAACGGAGAAAGGAGCGGAAAGCCAATGGATCAGCTGTTTGACCTTTCTCTATTGAATTCGATGATCCGCATGGTGACCCCGATTTTGCTCGCCGCTCTGGGAGGCATGCTGTGCGCAAGGGCCGGCCTGTTCAATGTCGGTCTGGAAGGCTTTGTGCTGGTGGGGGCATTCTCGGCCATCGTCGGCAACCATTATCTGGGGAACGTCTGGTTGGCCGTATTATTCGCCGTTGTATGCGTCGTCATGTATTCCTTGTTGTTTGCCTATACCAGCATCCATTTGAAGGCCAACGAAATTGTGGTCGGAATCTCGCTCAATTTTCTCGCTCTTGGTCTAACGACCTTCTGCTTGCGAACTATATTTCATGTAAAAGGCGCTTATCGCGATAACGAGATGATCGGGCTTCCCAAATGGGACATTCCCATCATCAGCGACATACCTGTAGTCGGGAACATTGTTGGAGGCCATTCTCCGCTCGTGTTCCTGACGTTCCTCTTCGTTATCCTGCTGCATCTGTTCTTCCGGAAGACGGTGTCCGGCTTCAGACTGCTTGCGGTGGGAGAGAACCCGGTCGCTGCCCGGAGCATGGGGATGAGCGTACCGCGTTATCAGTATTCCGCAGTCATTATGTGCGGAGTGCTGTGCGGTCTCGCCGGAGCGCAGCTGTCGCTCGGCCAATTGACGATGTTCGCCGAAGGAATGACCGCAGGACGCGGATTTATCGCACTCGTGGCGATGATGCTGGGCCAGTCCCATCCGCTAGGGGTCATGCTGGCCAGTCTCTTCTTCGGATTGATGGATGCTTTAAGCATTCGCCTGCAAGGATTTTCGCTGCCAACGCAGTTTACATCCATGATCCCTTACGTAGTTACTTTCGCGGCTCTCTTCTTCTTCAAGGGGAAGAAGGGGCTCGGCGATGCCGGGAAGTCAGGCGGAAGCTCCCGATAGCGGAGGAAGGACGGCAACCGCCGAACGGCAATATCAGTTTGAGGAGGAACGACCTATGTATCTGCCTATTTTGCAAATTCATTCGGAGGACATGCCTCCTTATGCCATCGTATGCGGTGATCCGCGCCGGGCCAAGGCGATAGCGGATAAGCTTCAGAATGCCAAGGAATTGGCTTTCGCCCGAGAATATCGCACCTTAGTCGGGGAATATAATGGCGTCCGGCTGGCCGTCGTCAGCCACGGAGTCGGTTCACCCGGAGCCGCAGTCTGCTTCGAAGAGCTTATCCGCGCAGGGGTTAAGACCTTGATCCGCGTCGGAACATGCGGCTCATATCATGCGGATATTCCTGCGGGAAGTCTGGTCATCAGCTTCGCTGCGGCGAGAGAAGAGGGATTGACCAAGCAGCTTGTACCTTCCGGGTTCCCGGCGGTGGCGGACCCCGGGATCATTGCGGCGCTGGAGGCAGCCGCGGCGGAGGTCCCGGGAAGCGGCGTAGTGCGCACGGGCATTACGGTTTGCTATGACGCTTTCTTCACCGGGGTGGAGGAGCTGCCGCATCGGAAGTACAAGCAAGCGGGCATCCTCGCCGTGGAGATGGAGATCGCGGCGTTATATGTGGTTTCCTCTCTGCGCGGAGCACGGGCCGGCGCCATTCTGGCGGTGGACGGCTTCGCTGATGAAGATTTGTCGGAAGTGTACGATCCCCATACCGATGCCGTGGCGCAAGCGGTAGAACGGGAAATCGGGATTGCGCTGGAAGCTATTGCCCGTTTGGCCCGGAGCGAATGAGCCGAGCCCATCTGTGGAAGCAAGCCGGATTAAGCCGACCCAGCAGAGCGGGTAAGAGGCAAGGTAAGGGCAGGCTATAAAATGAAGCGAAGCTTGGCCTGATATTCCAATAGAAAAAGACATGATCTATATTGAACGGTTAGCAACGCGCGCGGAAAACCGCGCGCGTTGCGGCGTTGTGTACGGAGCTCCAGCGTCTGCGCGGAGGAAGAAGCAGGCATTGGAGCCGCTCTTCCTTGGCCGGACCGGTCTTAACTATCGTTCTCCTCAAGGATCTAAAGGACAAAAAACAGGTTCTCAGGAGTGGGGGCGACCGTTTGCAAAAGCTGCCCATTCTGCCCCGGTTGTGATGCAACCTCGGGCTGTCCCGCAATGGGAGTTCCTCCGCCGTTGCCGCCGTTGCCGCCGTTGCCGCCACTGGCGCCCCCGCCGCCGCCAACGGTGATTATGCCGGTAACCCCGGGCGAGTTAGTCCCTCCCATGCCGCCATTCAGTTGGATCGTTCCTGTCACAATGGGCGGACTTGGGGAAATAAGGTGGACAATCCCTCCGCCTCCGCCTCCACCGCCGCCTTCACCATCTCCGCCGTTGCCATTCCAGCCATCGGCTCCATTTCCACCGCTCACGCTTAGCGTTCCTTCAATGGTGATACCCCCTTTGGCCAGGATTACAATTACACCGCCTGCTCCTCCGCCGCTTCCAACAATGCCTCTTCCGGGAATTTGCGGATTCGTTCCGTCGCTGCCGTTGGCTGTAATAACGGCTCCGCCGGCAATAAGAACTGGGCCTTTGGCCAGCAGAATCAAGCCGCCTCCGCCTTCTCCGCCGCTCCCCTGAAGCACCCGGCTTCCTGCACCGCCGGCAGCGGCCTCGGGAATTACCTGAGCAGCCTGCAGGGAAGCAAGCCCGATTCCGCCGTTATAAGGTCCTGCGTCCGCAACCGATATGCCGAAGTTCGGGGTTCCGTTGCCTGAGTCCGCGGCCCCCGTAAGGACTTGAACCGTACCGGTAACCATAATATCTCCCGTCGACTGCAGCGTGATGCCGCTAGGAAGAATGAGAGTCCCGGCAATTTCAATTCTGGAATATTGCAGGTTCAACCCTGCGGGCAGCGCAGCAAGTCCGCCGGGGGTGCTCAGGTCCAGCACTTGTCCGCTGGCGACAAGAAGCTCTCCGGCAGAGCCGTCCCCGTAAATGGCAAGCGCCCCGTCGGCTCCCTGTGGCCCGGGTGCACCTATTGGTCCCTGTGGCCCTGGAAAGCCTTGAGGCCCCCGAAGACCTCGGCGCCCTCGTAAACCCCGCAGCCCCCGGAGTTTTCTAAACCTGATCATTTTCAGCTTAAGAGGCTGGCATCTTAATTTCTTTGTCCTTGCTTTAACGGGAAATCTTCCTCGAGACGAGGCTTTCCTTCGGCAAACCAGGTTCTTTTTGCAGCACAACATATGACCATAACCTCCTCCCGCTATTTGACTCAGTGTATGCGCCGAAAGCAGACAAGAAGTGGTCACGTGACTATGAAGCAGCCTATTTACACCGATTTATGATCAGGGCCGGGGCGGGAATATCCCCTGCAAGGCAATACAGTAATTGAGCACAAGAAAAGGCTGCATATTATTGTGCGGCTGATTGCCGCCAACCGCAGCTATCGCGCCCGGACTCATCGGCGAGTTCCCGGATTGGTTATAAGTGAGGCTATCGGCCAATGCCCATGTGCTGTTGGCAGGAAGAACGGTATTAGCGGCCTCCGAGCTTCCAACCGCTTGGTGGGTATGGCTTGGCATTTCAGCAATAGTAAGAGTATGCAGCTCTTCTCCTCCGGCCTGGCCAATTTCATCCGTTGTTCTTCGATGGATGGCCACTCTGCGTCTCAAATCGGGCAGTGCAAAATGGGTGGTCCCATTACCGCCATACATGAATCCCAGCAGGGAAAACAAGGGCTGGTTTTGGTTGATCGGCAGCAACTGACCGTCACAGAATGCCCATCCTACCGGTGCATAGTTAAAAGCAAACAATCGAATTTCGCCTAAAAATGGATCGGCCATCTAAGTTCCTCCTATTCATGTTGATTTCCACGCCATTCCATAACGGCGTAAGGTTCCTGATTCTCTACCGGATAAAAACCTAAGCGTTCGTACAAAGAGACGGCGGGATTGGAGCGGATGACATGTAACCGAACAGGCTTCCCATGCGCTTCGGCCCTCTTCTGCAGCTCTTTCAAGAAAGCGGTGCCGATCCCGGCATTTCGATACTCCGGCAGAAGGGAAATATCGATCAGTCGTATCTCTTGAGGTGATTCGTTCAAGATGATTCTCCCTATCCTTACGCCTTGCTTGTAGAGAATGCTGTATTGGGCCCAAGGATACTGAAGCCTATAGGACCGCTGCTGCAGATCAAACTGCATGCGCAAGAACCCGTCCCGTTCCTCGTCCCCCCAACCCCAGGCAGTTACTTCTTCATGACGTGTACTGCGGTACACTTCGTAGAGAAATGCTTCGTCTTCCGTCGTGGCATCAACTAACGTCACCATTGACCAGCAACAATCCTTCCCCTGAGATTTGGTATAGTCTATGCGAGCCTATCCATGTGAGGCACAGGATGACATACGGTGCGGGACAAAAATGATCTGACCTTTGCATCGTTCTTAAGTAATAGATAAAAATTGTACTGGGAAGAATAGGAACATCGGATTTTTGCCCATGGAGGCGAGTCAGGAAGAAATGGTGCATTAATTGCGTTATAATAGAAAGAAAGTCGCAAGCAAAGGCAGGTGGTATTATGGCAAATACCCATGTATACACGAGGCGGGAGGAGATCGCTAACGCCGCAATTCACGGCTTCGGGGCCGTGCTCAGCGTGGCTGCTCTCGTTCTGCTGATTGTATTCGCCAGTTTACAAGGAACCGCGCTGCATGTCGTAAGCTTCGTTGTTTACGGAGTGACCATGCTGCTGCTTTACCTGAGCTCAACGCTCGTCCACAGCTTCCCGGAGGGGAAGGTTAAAGATCTGTTCGAAATCTTCGACCATTCGGCCATTTACTTGTTTATCGCCGGCACCTATACCCCGATACTGCTTCATGTCGTGCAGGGAACGCTGGGTTGGGTCTTGTTCGGAGTGATATGGGGCATCGCAGCTTTGGGAGTGCTGTTCAAGTCCTTCTTTACGAAGCAATTTTTGTTTACCTCCACGATTCTCTATATCGCCATGGGATGGCTGATTGTGTTCGCCTGGCAGCCTCTCGTTGCCAATTTAAGCGGAACGGGATTGACTCTGCTCGTTGTCGGAGGTGTATTCTATACCGCGGGGACGGTTTTCTACGTTTGGCGGAGCTTCCCTTACCACCATGCGATTTGGCATCTATTCGTACTCGCAGGCTCCATCTTCCACTTCTTCGCGATCCTGCTGCATGTTCTTCCCTAGTACATAAGGCGCTAACCGGTTTCCGATTCCATCCGGTTCGGATTACGGCAGCGCCTTATTTTAAGTTTCACCTATGCCTGTTCTTATATTTCATCGGTAAACACGCCTGTCCTAGGAAGACGATATCCGTTTATCCTTGATGGAGAAGCCGGCCGCTGTAAGTCATTCCCGTTTATTCCTCCGATTCCAGAGCATGCACCAGTCGAGGCCAATGGATTTGGAACGGCTTCCGATTCCCCGCTCTGCGAACAATATGCTCCTTTGTTAACTCGTTGAGAAGCGCCGTTACGGTTTCACGGACACTCCCCATCATGGCGGCCAATTCTTGGTGAGTAATGGAGATATCCAATTGAATCCATCCGTCTTCGTCAGGCCGGCGGTCGGTTCCCGTCCAATTCGTTCCAAACTTCTCGGCCATTTTACGCAGCAGATAAAGAAGTCTTCTTCGAACACTGCCATAGGCCATATATTCAAGCAGTTCCTCCACTTCTTTAAGTCGATTGGAGATGATTTCAATAAGCTTCAAGGATAGCTGCGGATGTTCGCGTAAAATTTGTTCCAGTTGAGGCTGCTCCATCTTGCATATCACGCAATCCTCCCAGGCTTGGGCGTACATATTTTCAGAACCTGTGGTAAAAGATCCGAATTCGCCGAACACATGACCTTTTCCCAATAAATCGAGAGTAAGCTCCTTGCCGCTGCCCGATAATTTGTACAAGCGGACGGTGCCGGATTTAATTAGATACAGAATCTTGGAATCCATATGCGGAGAGGCAATGATGGTTCCCTTCTTAACGACGCGGATCGGTGTGACCGGCTCTATTTGTTTCAATTCTTCCAGTTCCAGCTCTTGAAAAAGCTGTATTCTCGATAAATATTTTATCTTGTCCATGGAAAAACCCCTTCAATAGCAGGATCAATGTAGTCTGCACTACTTATTGTTTTGCCTAAACATTGTACCCTTATATCAAGTTATCGATTAATGGTGTACAACCAAGATTATGCGAAAAACCTCTACGGTTTGATCGTAACGGAACCTAGAGACCTTAACTGCTCCAAAAAGGCCTTTCGCTACCGTTTAACGGACTCAGATGACCTTATTCCGAAGAAATACACGTGAAATTAGTAAGATTCTATGAAATAAGCGCATTTGTTTCCGTTAATTTAAAAAAACAGCTTATTTAGACGAAATAGGGTCTCTCATGTCCGTTACATTTTCAATGATCCTGTGCAAAACCATGGGGCCTTATCGCTAGAACAGTCACTCTATAGTTCGTCTTTTCCATCATTAATCGATAGCCAAATTATATAGAGCTTATTCTATAGATTCTATCAAATGGAGGGGACGGGAAGAAATATGGTTATTATTATAGTTCAAATGATTCTAATCGTTATGTTCGGGATATCGGTTACGATGAAGCTGCTGCGCACACGATCCATGGTTCAGCATTGGAAGGAATATCGTTATCCCATGTGGTTCATGAATGTCGTTGCTTTGTTGGAATTAGCCGGTGTCATTGGACTCCTGGCGGCTTTCTGGGTCCCGGTCCTCCTGAAAGCTTCCGCCGCTCTCCTGATCATTCTTATGCTGGGGGCTATTCACGCTCATCTGGTCAGGGCCAAACATAAGCCCATTATGGCATTGAATGCTTGTGCCATGCTAATATTATCTATTGTAATTATTGTACTGGAGGGCTCCGCTGGAATGTAAAATAGTGGAATCCCGCCGTCCGGCAAACAAATTCGTAACTACAGAAAAGAGGGCTGTTTTTTGTCCAAATTTGAGCAATTGGGAATAGGCGCCGAATGGTGCGCAATATTACGGGCTAATGGAATCGGTCAGCCGACCCCGATTCAGGAGCGGGCCATCCCCGTCCTGCTGTCCGGGAGAGATGTGATCGCAAGGGCCCAGACGGGTACGGGCAAAACGCTTGCCTTCCTGCTCCCCATTCTGCAGCGGTTAAATCCGGAAGCGGAAGGCGTTCAAGCGTTAATCATGACGCCGACACGGGAGCTGGCTCTGCAGATAACGAGCGAGGTGAACAAGCTGCTGGTCCATCAGGATCGTTCATCCGTCCTCTGCGTATACGGCGGGCAGGATGTGGAGCGCCAGCTTAGGAAGCTGCAGGGCAATATTTCGATCATCGTTGCCACTCCGGGCAGACTTCTCGATCATCTGCGGAGAGGAACCGTTCAGTTGTCCTCTGTGTCCATGTTCGTTCTGGACGAAGCGGACCAGATGCTGCATATCGGGTTTCTGAACGAGGTGGAGGATATTATCCGGCAGCTTCCCGCCCACCGGCAGACGATGCTCTTCTCCGCGACGATGCCGGAATCCGTCCGGAGGCTGGCCAGCCGCTATATGCGCGAGCCTGTATCGGTGCAGGTAGAGGATCGGCAGATTACGGTGAAAGAAATTCGGCAGTCCGTGGTCGAAACGACGGATCGGGGCAAGCTGGCTGCGCTTCGTCAACTGATCGATCAATACCGGCCTTACCTGGCCATCGTATTCTGCCGGACCAAGCGAAGGGTCAGCAAGCTGAATGCGGAGCTGCAGCAATACGGGTATGCGACGGACGAGCTTCACGGGGATCTGTCCCAGGCCAAACGGGAGCAAGTCATGGAACGGTTCCGCGAGGCCAAGCTCCAACTGTTAATCGCTACGGATGTCGCTGCAAGGGGACTCGATGTTGAAGGAGTCACACACGTATTCAACTATGACATACCTCCCGATACGGAAAGCTACATTCACCGAATAGGACGGACCGGCAGGGCCGGCGGGCAGGGAGTGGCCGTAACGCTGGTGACTCCCAAGGATCGGGCGGCTTTGTTGGCTATAGAACGGGGAGTACGGATGCCGATCCGCAGGACATCACTGGACGCCGCGGAAAGGCAGGAGGGGCGGAACGCTGGCCGGAGCGATAGGAAACCGCAGGCCGGCGGCCAAGAGGACCGGGAGCGGCCGGTAAGCAAGGGACGCTTGCGAAGCGGGCGTCAACGGATGGAGGCTAACCCGGGCGCGGGCGGAGCGAAAGCAGCCCGGTCTGACGGGCGTCCCGGGAAGCGGGCCAAGGCCGATACCGGCTTAAGCCGCAGCCGGAAGCCGGGCTCTTCACGCCCCGAGGCAAGGGGCGGCGCAGGTGGCCGTCCGCGTACCGCAGGCAAGAGAGGACGCCGCTAGAGCTTCAGGCGGCCCCCTCTGACAGGGGCGGTCCATCCACGGCCCGTTCCACATCGCTGGCCAGTGGGACAACTCCAGGAGCGGCCCGCCGCATTCCGCTCCCGTAGCAGCGAGCCGCCTGACGATGCCGGGCTCCAGAAGCTTCGGCAGCAGAGAGGCGGCCGTTATTACCCTTTGGCCGCCTGTCCATACTGGCTCCGGTACTGTCCGGGAGTCATGCCCGTCTGCTTGCGGAAGAACCGGATAAAATTTTGCGGATTGTTATATCTGAGCTTCTGGGCGATGTCTTTAATCGGCATGTCGGTTCCGGTCAACCATTCCTTGGCCATATGGAACCGGTGCATCGATAAATAATCGCTGAAGGACATGTTCGTTTCCTTCTTGAACACGCTGCTTAAATAGAAGGCGTTATAGTGCAGGCGGGACGCGCATTCCTCCAGGGTGAGATCCTTGTCATAATCCTTATGAATCATATCGATAATCTGCTCGGACAGGTTGTGATATTGAGAATCCCTGCGGTCCCCGAACACCTGGATCAGGGGGCGAATGACGCTCGACAGAAACCAGGCCTCAATTTCCGCGCTAACATAGAGCTGGAGCAGCTCATGGTGCAAAGACCGGCCCTCGGGAACGAATTGCGGCAGCCGGATTCCAGCCTCCTGCACGACGATCAGCAGATCGTTCAACAACCGGAGCAGCGAAATCTGGTATTCATGCGGCGAACGGTCCCGATGGAACACCTCGTTCAACCATTCCCTCAACAGCTCCGAGGCTTTCTCCTCATCCGCCAGTTTAATCGAATCGATCAGCTCGTTCTCAATCTGCCGGGGATACGAGTAGATCAGCGTATGTTTCCCCTGGTTAATGTTGGAATACGGAATAATGACCCCTTTACCCAGCTTCATTCGATGCTTCAGAGCTTCCAAGCCTTCTCTATACGCCCTGGGCGCCTTGGACAGCAGCTTGAACGGAAGGCTCGTTCCAATGCTTACCTCCAGATCCAGGAAAGTATTGATTTTCTGCTGAATCGATTCCGTCATATCGTAAATATAGTTGTTAAACAGATCCAGATCGTTTATCTCGCTGCCAATGAGCGTTACTTGCGTCTGATCTACGATAACCGGCGCCAGTCTGTTCTCGGGCGGAACGATTTCCTCCACTATGTTATTGGCTGCGAACAACAGCAGATCCAGATCCTTCGCTTCATAACGGGTCTGCTCCCACAGATCGATCTGCAGAGTCAGAACGATCATATAATCCCATTCCTTGGCGCAGGCGGAGTAGCCGTACAGGTTCATTTTATCCTCCAGCTCCGCCCGGCTCAGATGCCCTTGATATAATTTATTGAGGAAAAGGGAGCGCATCTGCAGTAAGCTTTGCGACAGCTCATGCTTCAAATTGGAATTGGACTGAAATAAATCCTCGATATGATCATTGATCATTTGCAGCTCATCCTTCTTCTTGACGGCCATTTCCGGCAGCCGTTCCGATATCGCTTTTATTATACCGCGAATCGGTGTATACATTTTGCGGCTGCCGAGCCAGACGAAGCAGACGGATGTCGCGATGATAGCCAGACAGACGTAGAACGTAAACCAGCCGATCGCCTTGGCCTCCTTCGTAATCTGCTGGATTTCGGTGAAAGAAACATAGATCCAGCCGTTGAAATCCGACTGTACGTAGGTTGCCGTAAATTCTCCGCTGCCTGCAGCGGTCTTGAATTGCCCCACCTTGTTATCAAAAAAGTCCAGATCCTCGGGCTCAATCTGTTGGGTGGCGAGAACCGATTGCCCGATCATGGAATGATCCGGATGGATCAGAATGCGGTAGTCACTGTCCAGGATCATCATTTCCCGGGAGCCGGAATTGTCTGATAGAATAGGGGACAAGCTGCAGCTCGGAATGTTCGCTATAGCCAGTCCCCGCTTATCCGAACTGAGATTGGGCAGCTTCTTAATAAGTGTAATAATGTGCCGGCAGTTATAGGATTCGGTGTCGGAAGACCCCAGTCCCTTGTTATCGAGCAGGACCCAGTTCGAATTATATGGCAGGGACATGAAGTCAAGCAGCGTCTTCTGTTCCGGATACTCCTGCAGCTTGTACAGTCCCTGGTTGTTAATCACCCACTGATCGGCTGTGTTGACCAGAAGGATATCGGTGACCTTCGTATCGAAGGACTGCAGATGGCTGAGCTCCTTCCTCAGGCTATTGTATAGTTGAAAGTCGTAGAACGTAATAGGGCGGTAAAGCGCCTCCTGAACCAGAGTCGAGTTGATGACGTGATTCAGCGATTGATCCAGTGTTTTAAGAATTTGCTCCATATTGCCGTTCATTTGCTTCATAAGCTGAATGTTGCTCTCGTTAACCTGCTGTTGAATGGAGTCGGCAGATTTGATGTATGAGAAGAAGCCGAGGAACAGAACGGGAATAATACATAACGCGCAGCCGAAAATAACCATTTTTGTATATAAGCTGTATTTGCTCAATGAAATCTTCTCCTGCCGTTCAAGTAGTATCCTCATTCTAGGTGAAAACGCAAACATTGGGCAATAATCATTTTTGGGAAAATAATCATTGGATTAGATTTCGATAATCCGGACTCGGTTCCTGAATAATCAGCAGATCATTTCCCCGGAACCTGTCCATTCGCTCCGGTGTAAAAGCCAATCTTATCGTATGAAGCCCCGATTGCCCCTTCTATCCGGCCTCTTCCCATACTCCCCCTTATGGCCCCTCCACTCAACGATTAACAGATAGGATCTTATTCGGGGATTATGTACGTAATTGCCGGTTTTCGTTATGGTTAGGACAGCAAGGCTCCATCGTAAAAATTTATGTACAAGGAGGTCACATGAATTGGGAAAGAAAGCAGCAGTCTGGAAATATGGAAACGGTTTAATCGCTGCGGCTGCAGCCGTATCTTTGTTGGCGGGCTGCGGTGCCGGCGGAGGGCAGCAAGCGGGGGATAAGGAACCCGCGCAGCAGCAGGGTAGTGCTCCGAAAGGCCCCGTTAAGATCAGTATGATGGCGAATCTGCATACCCCTGAGGTCCCGTCCGACCTGATTGAAAAAATGGTAGAAGAGAAGACCAATACAGAACTGGACATTCAGTGGGTGCCGGACGGCAGCTATGAAGAGAAGCTGAACGCTTCCTTCGCCACCGGTACGCTGCCCCAAGCCGTATATATGAAGAATCAGAGCACTTTGATTCTGTTCAAGGACGCGATTCGGGACGGACAATTCTGGGAGATCGGTCCGCTGCTCAAGGATTATCCGAATCTGAGCAAATTGAATCCGGCCGTCCTGCACAATACTTCGGTAGATGGCAAAATCTATGCGCTCTACCAGGAGAGGCCTCTATCGCGGCAAGGGATCATCTATCGGAAGGATTGGGCGGATAAGCTGGGTCTGAGCGAGCCTAAGAACACCGACGAGCTGTACCAAATGCTGAAGAGCTTCACCGAAGGCGATCCTAACGGAAGCGGGAAGAAGGATACGATCGGACTGACAGACCGCAGTGATTTGATCTACGGTGCCTTCAAGACGGTCAGCTCTTACTTCGGAACGCCGAATAACTGGGGCGAAGAGGACGGGAAGCTCATTCCGGAGTTTATGCATCCCGGGTATATGGAGACGATGAAATTTTTCAAGAAGCTTCATCAGGAAGGGCTGATTAATCAGGATTTCCCTGTTACGAGCAAGACGGATCAGCAGAATCTGTTTATTACCGGTGTGGCCGGAATGTACATCGGAGCTATGGGAGATGTCGTCAGTCTGCATCAGAAAATGGTAGACATCAATCCCGACATTGAGCTGGAGGTGCATAACCGGGTGGAAGGACCGGACGGGAAGTTAGGCGTCTGGGCCATCCCCGGCTACGGATCGGCTGTCCTGTTCCCGAAATCTTCCGTGAAGACAGAGGAGGATTTAAGGAATATCCTGGACTTTTATGACAAGCTGATGGCCCCGGAGCTGACCAACCTGATTTATTACGGGGTGGAGGGCACGCACTATAACGTAGTGGAAGGGAAGGCGTCCGTCGTGGACGACACCAAGCTGACCGACCGCGAAGTGAAGCCGTATCAGGCAATCATGATCGGCGGCCCGAGCACGATTGACATGCTGGAGGGCTACTTCAAGCTGCCGGTCAAGGCGAAAGCGGAAGAGCTGACCGTCGATAACGAAAACTTCCTGATTCACGATCCGGCCGCTCCTCTCGATTCACCGACCTATACCGAGAGAGGAGTCCGTCTGCAGGAAATCATCAAGGATGCCACTTATAACTTCATCCTGGGCAAATTGGATGAGGCCGGTTTCCAGGGCGAGGTGGACCGATGGCTCAAGGAAGGCGGCAATCAGATTATAGAAGAGTTTAATGCATCTTATCAGATGGCCAAAAGCAACGGGTGATTTCTCCAAGAGGGGAGGATCGGCCCGATAGGCCAAAAACAAACATATGAATGGAATTTTAATTGAATGAGTTCTAAACAGGCTGTTGGAGAATTCGACAGCCTGTCCATCTTCTGGTTACGGGAAAGGAAGAATCGGTCATGAGCGAAGCAGCGGTGCAGAACGTCAAGACATCGAAGCCGGCGGCCAAGTCGGGCCTCATGAGGAGAATAGTCAAAAACCGTGCGGTCTACCTGATGATTTTGCCGGGTTTAATCTATTTCGTAATTTTTAAATATATTCCCATGGGCGGATTGGTCATTGCTTTCCAGGACTACAAGCCCTACCTTGGGATGACCGGCAGTCCGTGGGTCGGTTTCAAGCATTTTGAACGGCTGTTTGCCGAGCCGATGTTTTTTACCATTTTGAAAAATACGCTGGTCTTGTTTTTGTTGAACCTGCTGATTTATTTTCCGGTACCGATTCTGCTGGCACTGATGCTCAATGAAGTCCGGCTCAATGCCTATAAGCGGTTCGTCCAGACATTGATTTATATTCCTCATTTCATGTCTTGGGTCATCATTGTAGCTATTACCTTCGTTATGCTGTCGGTGGATCGGGGAATTATTAACGAAATCTTCGCCATGCTCGGCTATGAGAAAATCAATTTTCTTATGAGCAGCGGCTGGTTCAGGCCTCTTTATATTTTGCAGGTCATATGGCGTGAGGCCGGCTGGGGGACCATCATCTATTTGGCAGCCATGGCCGCTATCGATCCCCAATTATATGAAGCGGCCCGAATGGACGGAGCCAACCGTTTTCGGCAAATTTGGCATATTACCCTGCCTTCGATCCGCAGCGTCATCGTCGTCCTGCTGATTCTCAAGATCGGGGATGTGCTGGAGCTCGGATTCGAGCATGTCTATCTGCTCCTGAATTCGATGAACCGGGAGGTTGCGGAAATTTTCGATACGTTCGTATATACGGCCGGATTAAAGCAGGGGCAGTACAGCTTCAGCACGGCGGTAGGCTTCTTCAAATCGTTCGTCGGATTGATCTTGGTCGTCCTGGCGAATTGGCTGGCCAAAAAAGTAGGCGAGGAAGGAATTTTCTGAAGATTCGAAAGGATGGGGCTGTCGTTTAAGTCGAGACGAAGCCGCATTTCCTTGATTCTAAAGCATATGGAGGATTGGACATCATGCTTCAAGACAAATCGTGGGCCAGCCGGCTGTTCGATGCCGTCAACTACACGCTTCTGTTTATCATTGCGATGATTACGGTCATCCCTTTCTTGCATGTCATCGCCGGTTCATTCACTACGGTGCAGGAGCTGGCGCAGAAACGCTTCGTGCTGTTTCCGACCGTATTCTCGCTTGATGCTTACCGCTACATCTTCTCGACGAACGTGCTAGTCAAGGCTTTGGGAGTATCTGTCGGCGTCACCTTGTTCGGGACGCTGTTCAGCATGTTCCTGACATCCCTGATGGCCTACGGACTGGCCAGACGGAATCTGGACGGGCGCAATCTGATCATGTTCCTGGTCGTCTTCACGATGCTGTTTAACGGCGGGATGATTCCCACTTTCCTGATTGTCAAAGGAATGGGGCTGATCGATTCCTACTTGGCCCTGATCATACCGAGTGCCATCAACGCATTTAACCTGATCATCATGCGGAACTTCTTCCAGAACCTGCCGGATGGTCTGGAGGAATCCGCGAGGATAGACGGCTGCAGCGACTGGGGGATTCTGTTCCGCATCGTGATTCCCTTATCCATGCCGGCTATCGCGACCATTTCGCTGTTCTACGCGGTCACTTATTGGAACACCTACATGACGGCGATTCTCTACCTGAATGATGCCGCGAAATGGCCTGTACAAATCATTCTGCGGCAAATCGTCATTCTCGCCAGCGGAATATCCGCGGATACATCCGGCTTCGATGACGGCTTCATCGCCCCTCCGGAGCAAACGGTCAAGATGGCCGTAATCGTCGTCGCCACCCTGCCGGTGCTTCTCGTTTATCCGTTTCTGCAGAAGCATTTTGCCAAGGGGGCGCTGTTGGGATCGATTAAAGGCTAGAACGTGCATCTAAGCAGACAATAGAGGAGTGTAGTTTTACTATGAACAAGCTTGATCCAAACGTAACGCGTACGGATTATTCTCCCATTCAGTGGGCCGGGGCGGCCTGTGACGCCTTGATGGCGGCTTATCGCCCGGAACGGCTTCCTCCGGAGAATCGCTGGCATTACCACCAGGGTGTGTTCCTGTACGGAATGCTCCAGGTGTGGCGGCAAACCGGAGAGGAAATCTATTTGACCTATCCTAAGGAATATGTGGATCGACTGATCGATGAGGAAGGCAATTTCTACTTCGCGAGAGATGAATTGGACGCCATCATGCCGGGCTTGCTGCTCTTCACGCTGGATGAGCGGTACGGCGAAGCCAGATACCGGATAGCCGCCGACAAGCTCAGGCAATTGTTCACGACGCTCAACCGGACCTCCGAAGGAGGGATCTGGCACAAGGATAAGTATCCTTACCAGATGTGGCTGGACGGGCTCTATATGGGCGGCGTGTTTGCGTTAAAATATGCCGCGCAATACGGGGATGATACGCTAATCGATTTGACGCTTCATCAGGAGAAGCTGATGCGTAAGTATATGAAAGATGAAAGGAGCGGGCTGCTGTACCATGCCTGGGACGAGAAGAGAAGCTTTCCCTGGGCCGACCCCGTAACCGGATGTTCTCCGGAGTTCTGGAGCCGGTCTCTGGGCTGGTACGGGATGGCGCTGGCCGACTTCCTGGATCTCGTTCCCGCGTCCCATCCGGGGCGTGCAGAGCTTGAAGCGGCTTTAAGCTCCTTCGTAAGCGCCATAACCCGATATCAGGACCGGGAAAGCGGGCTCTGGTTCCAGGTGGTGGACAAAGGGCAGCTTCCCGATAATTGGCTGGAGACGTCAGGCACCAGTCTGTTCGTCTATACGATCGCCAAAGCGATCAAGCACGGCTGCGCAGGCAGGGAGCAGCTGCAGTCGGCATGGACCGGCTATGAAGGGCTGCTGAACAGGCTGCGGTTTAACGATCAGGGTCATGTGATCATTCCCGATATTTGCATAGGAACCTCCGCAGGCGACTATGCCAACTATGTGACCCGTCCGGTACAGGACAATGACCTGCACGGGGTCGGCGCGTTTATTCTGGCTTGTACGGAGATGGAGAGTCTGGATAGGCCTTGAAAAGCCTTGAAAAGCCCAAGGTGGCAGGATGGTACAGGACGGAGGCCGCCTTTCTTGCGAAACATAGCAACGTTATTGGGGGGAGATGAAGCTCCCCTTTCCAAGGAACATCGAAATCGCTAATCGGCCCCGAGTGGCCGTTCCATTTCTAACGAAACATAGAAGCGCTATTTGCCCAGAAGGAGCTCTCCTTTCCAACGAGAACATCGAAATCGCTGTTCAGCCCCATGGCCGTTCCATTTCTAACGAAACATAGAAACGCTATTTGCCCCAAAAGAGCTTTCCCCGTTTTCTAACGAAACTACCGATCGCTATTCATCAAAATAGAGGGTTATGGGGCAGTCTTTCACCCTAATAACGATTTCGAGTTTCGTTAAATTTTTGAAAAGTATCGTTTTTGACGGAATAGCGGTCCATAAGTTCGTTAGCGAGCCTGAATCCGGCTAATCCTTTCTGCGTCGTGCTTGTCAAATGTAAGCCTTGGGTCGGGGGCTTCCCCAAGCAAATGGCCAGGGAGAATACAGCGAGTGTTAGTGGGAATTTACCCACTAGCCTCGCTTTTTTTCTTTCGTGGTTTGTTGGCTAAGCCTCCCAATCGGTTTGAAACTAATTTTAAGATACTCCGCCCGGATGTTAAGAAAAAAATGGATGTCCAGGGGTAGCGGAAGAGGCTGTAGAATGTTATGTTTCATAAGAGGAGCCCGAATCCATTTTTTAGCGTAACAAGGCTTACGATGATCCGGAACTGTCTCTTATACGGGCTGAAAATGAAACCTAAGATTTATACCTTATATTAACAGGGAGAAGGTGTGGGTTATTCTACTATTATTAATCATAAGCCTCTTTTTGATCGCCTGCCTGGTTACCGGCTTGCCTGTGCTATTAATCTGGATATCGAAAAATGCCATTTTGCGCTGGACCGGGTTTCTTATATTGCTGGCGATAGGGTATGCCGGGTTCTCCATTATGTCCCGTATGACCTTGTCCACATCGAGCCGATTATCGAACGGGAATCCGGCCCTTCTTTTTCTCATGCTTCTTTTCGTTCCCTTACTGACACTGGCTGTTGTCGTTGCTTATCATAGCTATCGCTTTCTTCAAACTCGACATAGGCTGCCAATGACCTGCGGCTTTATCATCTTATTGCTGGTTTCGATAGCCTTCTTATGGTTGAGGCTTCGCGCCCGTGGAATTCATTACGTAAATGATCATCTGGGCGGATTACCTTCCAATCCCGCATCCGTTATCTTTAACAAAGGATGGTTTAATGAATATACCTACAACTTGTTTTTTAACGGCTATTCCTATATTCTTTGTATTTGCATTTTCCTGTTGGCCGGTTGTTTAATGGCGGTATCGCGGGTACTGAAGTCGACAACTTAATGTTAGTGAGAAGCCCGGTAAAAGCGAAAATCCATAACCGACTAACCGGTGGAACCTATATTGCTTTAGGATTACTTACTGCCCTTGCCAAGCCGCAAAAATGATATGATTAAGCCTCGTCGACCCCTTCGAGCTCGGGCAACCCCGCCTTTCGCCGCTGCTCGATGATATACTGAACGTACCATTCGGGATTTTCGGTGTTTCGCCGGATGGAACGGATGGTGCGCAGCCAATCCTCGTTCCAGCTCATTCCGTTGGACAACTTATGCCCCCGTTTCTCCATTGCAATAGTCTGGTCATAAGCAAAAGCCGCATCCGCCCGCATTCGCGGTGTATCCAGCAGGATAATTTTCCCCTGGGCATCTCTCTTGTAATCGAACTCCTTATAAGCGCTGCTCTTGAGTATGCGATTCGTGCCAAGACAGCCAAGATCCCGGCAGCCGCAAGCCATACCCACAATCCTCCGCCCATCATTCGCACCTCCAATAAGGAAATGGATGTACCGCATTTACGGTCTAAGCACTTCTATTTTATTTTATATTTTACCGGAGATGTGGAAAAAAGTTTTTTAGTTTTTTTTTGATTATTCCGCTTCTTTAAGGTTGATGGTATAGTAAGCTTTTGGGTAAATTAGGATAAAGCTTCAATTTTATTTTATTACGGGAGTCGTAGTCTATGGAGAATTCAACCTCGCTCACATCTTTAATGATCGTTGTGGCCATCGCTTTTCTCGTTCCCATCCTGCTGCATCAGTTGAAGCTGCGGGCGCTGCCCGTTGTTGTTGCGGAGATTGTGGCGGGCCTTGTCATCGGCAAAAGCGGATTCGATCTCGTAACCGAGGATCAATGGCTCAGTTTGTTGTCGCTGTTAGGTTTTATCTATTTAATGTTTCTTAGCGGAGTCGAAATCGATTTCTCTTCTTTTCGCAAGACGGGAGGCCGCGGCAAGGAGCCCAATCCGCTGGTCATCTCCATTCTGATCTTTGTTCTTATTCTACTGCTGTCTTACGGCTTGTCTTACGGACTTATGCTGCTGGGCTTTGTTACGGAGCCTTATTTGATGACGCTCATTATCGCTACAATTTCTCTTGGTGTTGTCATGCCGGTGCTGAAGGAGAAGAAAATGATGGATACGGGCCTGGGCCAAACGGTTCTGCTCGTGACGGTCATTTCCGACTTCGTGACGATGATCCTGCTTGCCGTTTATTTGAGCGCACTGGCTCACGATGTGACGAAAATGCTGCTTCTGCTTCTGTTCTTCCTGCTTGTCTTCGTATTTTATTTCTTCTTCCGGCGGTTCACGAACAAAGGCTGGTTTGCCATATTGGGCAAAGGAACGGTTCAGTTGGGCACACGCGCTGTGTTTGCGCTGATTTTGCTGTTCGTGGTCATGTCCGAAACGCTGGGTGTAGAAAATATTCTGGGCGCCTTCCTGGCAGGAGTCATCGTTTCGCTGCTGATGCCCAACCGGGAGTTTGCCCACCAGTTGGACACATTCGGGTACGGCTTTCTGATTCCGATCTTCTTCGTAATGGTCGGAGTTAATCTGGACCTGTGGTCCTTATTCGCGGATCCGAGTATTCTCCTGCTCATTCCGCTTCTGATCTTTGCCATCTTTATTTCCAAAATGATCCCGTCCCTGCTGCTGAACATTTGGTATCCGTGGCGCAAAGTACTCGGTTCGGGGCTGCTGATGTCATCCACTCTCAGCCTGGTCATCGCCGCTTCGACGATCGCGCTCGAGATGGGAATCATTGACGAGCATCTCCATGGGGCCCTTATTCTCGTAGCCATCCTGACCTGTCTGCTATTCCCCGTCCTGTTCAATAAAGTGTATCCCAACGAAGCAGATAAGCGGACACGGGTCTCCATTGTCGGAATTAATCACGTAACGATGCCGGTAACCCGGGATTTGATCAAGGAAGGCTATGATATCCGTCTATATACCTCGCAGACCGGCTCGGAGGAAGAACGGAGTAATTGGAACCCGGAAACGGCCGGACAGAGCTTGAAGGTGGAGGAAGTGACCCTGGATAGCCGGGAGCTGGAGGAACGGGGAGTGTATGACACCGATATCATCGTATTCGGAAGCATGGATGATGACGCGAATATCCGCTTGGCGGAGCATGCCGGCAGTCTGGGGCTGGAACGGATTATTGTCAGGGTAGAGGATCCGGAGAAGCAGGAGATGGCGCAGCGCCAGGGAATGGCGGTCTTCTCCACTCTGTATGCCTCGCGAATTTTGCTGAAGGCGCTGATTGAGCATCCGAGCGCGGTGAAGCTGATCACCCAGCAGGATGATTCCTTGCAGGAAATCCGCATGAATAATCCGGCTTACCATAATTCCTTCCTGCGGGACTTGTCTTTCCTCAAGCGGGTGCTGGTCTTAAGAATTTACCGGGGCGAATCGTTCATTATTCCTCATGGCAATACGCAGATTCAAGTCGGGGACAGGCTCCTGGCCAGCGGCGAAGCCGAGCAGATGCACATGGTTAAGAGGCATCTGGAGTAGGTTTACACTGCTTATAACGAAGCAATTTTCATGGAAGCCCGATAATTTGTGAAAGATGCTCATAAATTTCTCAAATTTCAGGATCATTCTGCCGATAATCCTTTAGTAATATAAAAAAGGTTGAAGTAGGTCTGATGTCCTAAAGCCTTGGATAGAAGGGGGCAAGTATTCGGATGAAGTGAGAAACTGTTTCGTTTATAATCCTCCGTTGAACCGTCTGTCTTGCAGCGCCGCATGACAGGGCGCCCGGAAGGCAATTCACAGGCGGGGAAGAGGGGGATATTCTGCATGCGTGCTGGTATGCAGATGGCGCGCCAGAAGCGCATGAGTTCAGAATTTAGTCAGGAGGAGAAGGAGAATGAGTCAACCCGGTAAAGAATTAAGTCCAATCAGAGTGGGGAATGAAATTGTTATCCCGGATAACCCCGTCTCTCACTTTTTGTTCAGCAGTACAAGATCAGCGATAATTTGGCTGGTCATTCGCTTGTATCTCGGATATCAATGGATTAAAGCCGGATGGGGCAAGGTGACCAGCGAGGTCTGGACGGGGCAGAAAGCCGGTACGGCAATCGAGGGCTTTGTCCGAGGGGCGTTGGCCAAGGCGGAGGAAGGAAAAGACGTAACCGGATGGTATGCTTCCTTCCTGCAGGATTTTGTGCTGCCGAATGCGAAAGTATTCTCCTTTATGGTAGCTTATGGAGAGGTGCTTGTAGGCTTGGGACTTATTGTCGGATTGCTGACCGGAATTGCCGCCTTTTTCGGCGGGCTGATGAACGCCGCCTTCTTGTTTGCCGGTACGGTCAGCACCAATCCGTTGTTTTTTATACTGGCGACCTGGCTGGTGCTGGCATGGAAAGTGGCCGGCTGGTACGGAGTGGACCGTTGGGCGCTGCAGTATCTGGGCACCCCTTGGCACCGTAAGTAACACTAGGGTTGTCGGTCAGAATCATCATCAACGTACATAGAAAAACCCGGAGTGCACCGCTGAACGGTCCTCCGGGTTTTTGCTCCTGTTGTTGGTCTAGAACGATTGAGCCGCTTGAGCGGACTGTTCAATCCCCTTCTGAATAAGGTCGGCCGCTTTGTCCGGGAACTGATTATGCCCTTCGACGATAACTGTAGTGAAGTCTGTAAACCCGAACTGCTGCAGGTTCATTGTTACGAAATTGACGGCCATTTCGTGTGCGGCGGCAGGTCCTTCAGAATAGATTCCGCCTCTGGCGTTCAGAATTGCGGCTTTCCGGCCAGTGACCAAGCCTACAGGCCCTTCCGGCGTGTAACGGAACGTCTGTCCTGCCTGGTTTAAGTAATCGATATAGGTATGCAGAGGGGCGGGAACCGTCTTGTTCCACAACGGGAAAGCGAAGACGACCTTGTCGGCCCGCAGGAACTGGTCCAAATACTTCTGCACCAAATCGGCTGCCTTCTTCTCTTCCGGGCTCAACTCCATGCCGCTTCTCGATTTAAACATCGCATTGATCATTGTGGCATCGTAATAAGGCAGGTTCTCCGCGAACAAATCCAGTTCGATGATTTCATCTTCAGGATGAGATTGACGATAGGATTGCAGGAAGGAATCATAAAGCTTAACGCTGACTGCTTGCTCAGCCGGCCGGTTATTGGCTTTAACGAATAATACGGTAGACATCTTGGTGAAATCCTCCTTGTAAGTATAAGAAATAGAATAAGAAACTGTATTGGTTACAATTAGGGTGGCAGGTGTTCCGCTAACACTCAACTATCCGTCACCGAATTGGTTACGAATCGGGCAAGAGCAGGGCTAAAGCTTAAGGACCTGCCTCAGCACATCTTCAATCGTGTATCGGGACAGCTTTTCCTTAACAGCGGCCTCCGCTTCCTGCATAATCCCTTCAAGCACCGGAAGCATATTACGGCCTACAACGCAGGTTTCGCTGGGCTGGCTCTTGTGCAGACAGTAGGCTTCGCACCCTTCGATCACATGATAAACATCCAGAAGGGTTATTTGATCCGCCGGACGGGACAGCTTGGTTCCGCCGAGAGCACCAGGCTGGGAGATCACCAGATTACCCCTGGCCAGCCTGCACAGGATGCGGCGTATAACAACCGGATTCGTATTGACGCTTTCCGCCATTTCCTCCGAAGTGACTTGGTCAAATTGACCCCGGGCAATAAAGACCAGCATATGAACAGCGACAGCAAACTGGCTGTTAGAGAACATGCCCCCTCCTCCTTTTGTAACCCAACGAGTTACATTTTAGCATGGAAATCAGCGCAATGTAAAGAAGCCTGAAGGGATGGACAAAGGAGAATTGCAGGGAGCGGCCATATACGGATAACGTTCAATATGGCCGTTTCCCTCGGTCAACGAACGACCGATGCTTATCCGTTCTTCTGCTGCTTAAGCAGATCGCGGATTTCGGTCAGCAGAAGCTCCTCTTTGGACGGAGCCGGCGGCTCCGATTTCTCTTCCTTGGCTTCCTTGCGCTTTAATTTGTTAAAAGCTTTAATGAAAAGAAAGATGGAGAAAGCCACGATGAAGAAATCAATGATCGTCTGCAGGAAAACGCCGTAATTCAGGGAAGCATCCCCGAGCGGGTATTGCAGGCTGGACAGATCCACTCCGCCCATGAGCAAACCGATGATCGGCATAATGATGTCATTTACCAGGGAAGTCACAATTTTGCCGAAGGCCGCCCCGATAATAACCCCCACCGCCAGATCCATAACATTTCCTTTTAAAGCAAACTTCTTAAACTCTTCCCACATTCAGGTTCACCTGCTTTAGTATGATAGAATCATGGACTAGTATATCAAATGATGAAATAGCTTTTGATAGGACTGTGGTAGGAATGGTCGAAAATGTCCAAAAAGATCCAAAAAGATCCAAAAAGATCAAAAAGACAAGCGGTCCATCGGAACCGGGATACGTTCATGCGTCGGCATGTGATTTCGATGGTGCGTTCCCAACCGATTTACGGTTTCCAGCACATCCAGGGTAATCGACCGCGCCGCATGAGGCTGCTGCTGCGAATTGATTCTGGAGATGGCGGATTTCACTCTTCTATAGGCGACCGGATCGGACAACAGCTTCCGGATCTGCTCCTGCAGCTCTTCAGCCGTTCTGGCCACGAGGGCGGCCCCTCTGTCGTTCAAGTAACGGGCATTTTCCTTCTCCTGGCCCGGAAACGGCTTAAAGATACAGATAGGGACATTCATTTTAATAGCTTCCGATAGAGTAATTCCTCCGGCTTTGGTAATGATGCAGGAGGCCAGCCTCATTAACTCGTGGATCGTTTCCACGTAACCGAGAAGCTTAACCTGCGGCTGGTGCGCGAACCGGGCTTGCAGTTCCTCCTTGAGCTTGCCGTTCTTGCCGCAAACGACCGCAAACTGGACGTTGTCCAATGCAGTCAGGTGCTCCAGAATCGATTTCATGTTCTGCAGGACCCCGTAGGCGCCGGCCATAACAAGAACAACCGGCTTGCCCGGGTCCAATCCATACTGTTCATATAGCTTGCAGGTATCGACCGAGGCATAGAACGATTCCCGGATCGGAATTCCGCTGACCATAATTTGCCGGGGCTGGATCTTCCTCTGAATCATAGCTTCCTTCAGGTCCTTGGTGGCAACATAGAAGCGGTCCGATTTCGAGATCATCCAACGGTTGTGCAGGGCGAAATCGGTCAGGACGGTAAAGGTCGGGATCGCTATCCCCGATTTTCTGCACAGAGGCGAGACCGGAACGTAGGGAAAAGTGCTGATCACCGCATCCGGAAGCAGACTGCGTATGACCTGTTTGAATTTCTGCCTTCCGAGAGCAAGCAGCGGTTTGGCCAGCCACTTATCATAATTTAGATTTCGGGTAGAATAGTAGCTCCAGCCGTAATAGTCGAAGCCTGCCCGTTGTGAGGGCCCGCTCTTTAAATAAATATATCGGATCAACGAGTTTAACCGGGGGTGGGCCTCATCCAGCAAATCGAGCACATGAACGCTGCGTACACCTTGGGTGTGGAATTCATTCCGCAAAGCGTTGGCTACCTGAATATGGCCGTCACCATAACCGGCGGTCAGGATCAGAATGTTAGGATCGTCATTCATTCGAGCCGTGCTCCTTTCGTTCATGGTGTTAACCGACTACCCTTAGAATACCGGTCAATGATTAACGCCGTTCGCAGCTTTCTTCAAAAATTCGTAAACCATTTGTATAAAGGAAAGCAGGACGGAATTATTTTAGCAGATCGGAAAAACATATGGCTAGTATTTGAAAAAAAATTTTCCGCTTCCAAGGGCTCCAGAAACATAGGCCGTCATTGGAACAGCATGCACATTTTAAAAAATGAGATGGGCCGCCAGAACGACAACCGGAAGTGTAATCAGGGTCCGCTCTATGAAAATAATAAATAAATCCTTCAGTGAAATCGGGATTTTCGAACCGAGCAGCAATCCTCCCACCTCGGACATATAGATGAGCTGCGTAACCGAAATCGCTGCGATAACGAAGCGGGTTAGCTCGCTCTCGATCGAGCCGGCCAGCACCGTCGGCAGGAACATATCGGCAAATCCGACGATCATGGTCTGGGAGGCGGCCTGGGCTTCAGGAACTTGCATAAGCTCAAGCAGAGGCAGGAACGGAAGTCCGAGCCATTTGAAAATAGGGGTATATTCCGCCAAAATCAAGGCCAGCGTTCCAATAGCCATAACTACGGGAACGACCCCGATCCATAGGTCCATAATATTTTTGAGACCTTCGCTTGTAAAGCCTCTCATGCCCGTATTCTCCTTGGCTTTACGGACAGCCTGCGATAACCCCCACCGCCATGGCGTGTAATTCTCGGGGATGGCTTCCTTCTCCGCCGGCCGGTCGGAATCGTAGTAAGTATCCCGTTTCCTGGAAAGCGGGGGAATCCGCGGCATGATAATGGCGGCCACTAATCCGGCAAGACTGACAGTAATATAAAATGGGATAAACAGGTGCTCCAGTTTCACCTGGGCAAGCACAACGAAGCAGAAGGTGATGGAAACGGCCGAGAAGGTCGTTC
Organism: Paenibacillus sp. SAFN-117; assembly: GCF_051966115.1. Classification (NCBI taxonomy): domain Bacteria; kingdom Bacillati; phylum Bacillota; class Bacilli; order Caryophanales; family Paenibacillaceae; genus Paenibacillus; species Paenibacillus sp. SAFN-117. The sequence goes on along the minus strand of NZ_JBQCLK010000025.1, from coordinate 6,947 downwards.
CGATGACAGCAGCCTCGCGTTTAGTATAGTAACCGGTCTCGTACTGTTTGCTCGTAAGCAGGACGCCGATCGTTCCGTCTCCCAGCCAGGAGGTCAGGCAGTCTATGGAAGAACGCCCGGGCAGAGTAAAGAGGGGTCTCATCACCTTAATCATCAATGCCCCGATGAACTCCAGCAGGCCAAAATTGACCAGCAGCGGCAGCAGCATCCCGGCTAACAAAAATACGACGAACAATAACGGCAGCAGATCAAACAGCAGGACTTGACCGGTAGCTTCGGATTGAATCCATTCCGGACCGATATGAAGTAAAGTGGCCAGGGCGAACAATACCCCTAGTCCTCTTATGATTAACCAGAAGGGAGGCACGTCAAACAAGCTGGTCCAAAAGGAACTGCGCGCAAGCCAAGCCGGCTTGTGGAGTTTGACGATGACACTTCCTATAAAGCTGACCGCGATCAAGAAGAATGTTAACTGCGGGAGCCAATTCGTCAGAAGGGCCTGCAGTTCTTTGGCCAGTATGGCGATGGGAATGGTGACTTGGCCTTTCCACATGAGCGGGGTCATAAATAATAAAATACCGATGACAGAGGGAATGGCAAATTTCAGGACATCGGTGGTGCTAAAAGTTAGTCTGGCACGCTGCGGTTTCATAATCTCCATCCTTCATTGGTTCTAACTATATGAATGAACCTTATTTTATCCTTATAAATTATAGCGGAAAACAGTAAGGGACGCCTAGGAATATAGTTCCATATAGAAGAAAAATTAATAGACACTTCATACAAATAAGGAAGGATTTGATATACTAAGAGACATTGGTAATAGGATCGGGGGAAAAGGATGCAAACAAATACACGATTAGTCATGGCTTCGCTTATGATTTTAACTTTCCTGACCGCCATTGAAGGAACGGTCGTCAGTACGGCCATGCCCAAGATTGTAAGCGATCTGCAGGGAATACAATTAATGAATTGGGTTTTCTCCATTTATCTGTTGTTATCGGCTATAACCGTTCCTGTCTTTGGCAAGCTGTCTGACTTGTTTGGCCGCAAGCGGATCTTCTTTGCCGGTACTCTTATCTTCCTGTTAGGCTCCGCCTTGTGCGGCATTTCGCAGACGATGGGACAGCTTATTGTATTTCGCGCTGTGCAGGGAATAGGAGCCGGCGCCGTCATACCGATCGCCTCCATTATCATTGGAGATATTTTTCCGGTCGAGCAGAGGTCCAAGATGATCGGATTGTTGGGCATGATGTGGGGAGTGTCCGGGCTGCTCGGACCGTTAGTGGGCGGATTTTTCGTCGATCAGATTTCGTGGCACTGGATATTCTTCTTCAACCTTCCGTTCGGATTAGCCGCGATGCTGATCCTGGCGCTGTCTTTCAAGGAAAAATTCGAGAAGACTACAAAGAATATCGACTATTGGGGAGCGGCGGTCTTCGCGGCATCCATGTTCGCTCTCCTCTACGCCTTGCAGAGAGGCGGGGAAGATCATCAATGGACTTCGCCGACGGTTCTTGTTCTTTTTGCGGCTTTTATTGTATTAATGCTCTTATTCATATACATAGAGTCAAGAGTGAAGGACCCGATGATTCCGCTCAAGCTGTTCCGTGTCCGTGTAATAACGTTAGCCAATATCGTAGCTTTCCTGGTCAGTGCCATTCTGATTGGGGGGACGGTATATCTCCCGATGTGGGTGCAGGGAGTATTGGGATATAGCGCCACCCGTTCTGGGTTTGTGCTGACCCCGATGTCCCTGGTTTGGACGTTCGGTTCCTTCCTGTGCGGAAAGCTGTTGGTTAAGAGAGGGGTTCGTTTCACTTCCCTGGCCGGATACAGTCTGATTCTCATCATTACGCTATGGCTCTCCTTACTGCAGATGGATAGTCCGCAATTTCAGCTGTACCTCATAACCGCCATACAAGGAATGGGGTTCGGTCTGATTTTGACAATGAGCACGGTCAGTGTACAGTCCGCGGTGGATTGGTCGATGCGCGGAGTAGCGACATCCTCCAACGTATTCTTCCGCAGCCTCGGCCAGACGGTCGGCGCTGCACTGCTGGGGACTTATTTCAACGCCAGGCTGATGACGGCCATTAATGAGAAACGTGTGCAAGGGGAAGCGGTGGACCTGGATAGTCTGAATAACTTGATCAATCCCCAGCAGGCAGGGGATATTTCGGAAGCGGTTCGGCAGAGCTTGCGCGAGGTGCTTGTTTTTGGGGTTCACCATGTATTTGTCGCGTTGTTTGTGATTGCTATCGCTGGCTTCCTGGCTTCCTTCCTTCTTCCCAGAAGAGTCGCTGAGCCTGAGCCTGCTCAAGAGCACTAATGGAATAGCATTCGTCATACCTGCACAAACTTATAAAGTCATAGATCGTCTCCTGCTCACATAGCTATAGGTTAAGAAGGAAGATTCGTATTGGACAAACTATAGCGTGTAAGCAGGAAGGAGACGGCATGTATGAGGAGCGGCAAGCCGGGGACGGCGGACTCCTGCTATCGGGGGTCGGGGAGATTTCCCTCTTATCTTAAGAAACAGCTCGTTCACGTGAAGCATAATCTGTACTTGAACCGGGGGGACCCTTCTTATTATGAGAAGGTGCTTCGGTATGTGAACCCTTCCTGCGCGGAAGCTCATTATCGGGTAGGGGCGAAGTGTGAGGAAGAAGGGAGTTACTCCAAGGCGCTGAAGCATTATTTGGCTGCCGCTATGGACTTGTCTTCTTCCTATTCGTTTAAAGCCAAGCTCGCCATGCGGAGATTGCTGGAGGAGGAGCCTGCGGAGAGCGCGGCCCGAAGCAGGAAGGCCGATTATGTGGTCGCCGGTCGGCATGCGCTTCCACTTCGTTCGCCTGAAAGTCCGCATAGTACGAAAAAGTCCAAGGCAACCGCTGCCGAAGGGCCGCGAAGCCCGGGCATATCCAAGCCGATTCTGGCCGGATTTATAATGATCCATTTACTTCTGCTGGTCTTGCTGCTCTTCCTGAACGGTTAGTCCGAAATTAAAGGGGACGGTTTGAAAGGGAGAAGCTAAAAACAGAACCGCCCCGGAATCTCCTGATCGGAGTTCCGGGGCGGTTTTTTAACCACATTAGAAAGTTTAAGTTCATTAAAGCATTAAAATGGAACAACTTTCTAATTGGCATAAAAAGCTACCTTTAAAACCGGGTTATTCGTCTTCGAAGAGGCTCCGTTAGGAGCTTTTTGTACGTCATCCGTAGATGATTTCTTTCACTGTCTTCTGATCCAGCTTCTTGATGACTTCTACAAGAAGCTTGACCGCATTTTCATAATCGTCACGGTGCAGAATGGCTGCATGCGTGTGAATATAGCGTGTCGCAATGCAGATGGCAAGAGCAGGAACGCCTCCGGCGGTCAGATGGATGGCTCCCGCATCCGTTCCACCTCCGGCGACGAAGTCAAACTGGTAAGGGATTCCCGCTTCGTCGGCCGTATCCGTGACCAGATGGCGCAGCCTGCGGTGGGAGATCATGGAGCCGTCATAAACCAGCACCTGCGGGCCCTTGCCCATCTTGGCCAGTGCCTCCTTGTCGTTGATTCCCGGAGTATCGCCGGCAATACCGACATCTACAGAGAATCCGATATCCGGCTGAATCAGATTCGTAGCCGTCTTCGCTCCCCGCAGGCCGACTTCTTCCTGTACGGTACCGACGCCGTATACGGTATTCGGGTGATCGACATCTTTCAGCTGGCGAAGCACATCGATCGCTATGGCACATCCGATCCGGTTATCCCATGCCTTGGCCATCAGCAGCTTGTCGTTCTTCATCACCGTAAATTCACATACCGGGAAGATGGAATCCCCCGGCCGGACCCCGAACTCCATTGCTTCTTCCTTGCTGGACGCGCCGATATCGATGAACATATCTCGCTTCTCTACCGGCTTCTTGCGGGCGTCGGGCGAGAGAATGTGCGGAGGCTTCGAGCCGATGACTCCCGGAATTTTCTCTCCGGAACGGGTGACCACGGTAACTCTTTGGGCGAGCATAACCTGCTCCCACCAGCCGCCCAGCGTCTGAAACTGGAGGAAGCCCTTGTCATCGATATGCGTTACCATAAATCCGATTTCATCGAGATGACCGGCGATCATAATTTTCGGCCCTTCGGTTTTCCCTTTCTTAACGGCGATCAAGCTGCCCAGCCGATCTACAGTCACTTCATCGGAGTAGGGCTCTATGTACTTCTTCATAACCGCACGGGGCTCGTCCTCGTTGCCGGGCACTCCATTCGCATCGGTTAAATCTTTGAGCATCTGTAAAGTAGTATCCAATTCAGCCATCTTTTTCTTCCTCCTTTGATATGGAACGAAGTTAAGTGTTTTCATCTAAACTTTATCACATTATTTGGAAATCAGAAACCATCAAGAAGGATGAGGTGATACTAATTTTCCGTTTTTGAAGCTAAAGCAGAGCCCGCTTCCTTTAACAGGCCGCGGGCTTCATATGACTGTATTAAATGCTGCCGCCCTCGTAATTGCGGTAAGCGCCATGGTTCGTGGGGCCGACATAGCTGTTCAGGGCGAAGGAATGGCGAATGGCCGCCGTAATGAACTTCTTGGCCGTGTGAATGGCTTCCCGGACGCTCTTGCCCTTGGCCAATTCAGCAGTAATGGCGGATGAGTAGGTACAGCCTGCGCCATGGGTATAGGTGGTGCTGATCTTCTCCGATTCCAGAATCTCGAAGGTCTCCCCATCGTACAGCAGATCGATCGCACGGGTTTCGCTGACGAGCTTGCCGCCGCCTTTGATCAGGACGTATTTGGCTCCGAGCGAATGAATCTTCACCGCTGCTTCTTTCATCTGCTCCACCGATTTGATCGGGCCGTAGCCGCTTAGTTGGGAAGCCTCGAACAGGTTCGGCGTCACGACCAGCGCTTTCGGAACGAGCACGTCACGCAGGCTGTTGTTCGTCTCCGGATGAAGAGCCTCATCCGCCCCCTTGCAGACCATAACCGGGTCCACGACGACGTTGGTCAACTGATATTTCTCGATTTTGCTGGCCGCCATCTCGATAATCTCGATGGAGCCGAGCATACCGGTTTTGGCAGCGTCTACTCCGATTCCGCAAATGATCGTTTCCAATTGGGCTTCCAGAACATCGGCGGAAATCGGGAAGACGTTATGAAACCAATTATTATGCGGATCTTGTGCGACTATGGTAGTTAGAGCGGTCATGCCATAGACTCCGAGCTCCTGGAAAGTCTTGAGGTCGGCTTGTATTCCGGCGCCTCCGCTGCTGTCGGAACCTGCAATGGTTAGTGCTTTTTTCATAATCTTCGCAAAGATACACGTGATACGAGTATTAGAGAGGGAATGATCCGAATCTCTTCTCCCGGGAAGTCACGTCTCCTTGCTTCCTCCTTTTTGTAACAGGGTATAATCGTGCCGCAAGGCGGCTTACAAAACAAAATGGACTACCCCAATATATTACTATGATTTCGCCAATCGATAAACCTATTCCGAGAAAAAAAGAGCTACTTGTTCAGCATCATGGAGAAAAGGGGCGCTAATGGACAATTCCGGCACCAGGGTCTATAATGTCATCAGAGTGAATGAGCTTGGGCGAAGCAGAATCTCAAGGAATCCATCCGGTTAAGTACCGCTTGAGTTTCGGGGCTGCGCCAACAAAGGCAGCGGCTTAAGCTCGTCAGACACTATCGGAAAAATTATAAATAACATGAATATTAGATGCCAGGGGTGCTGGAATCCGGCCGGCTGAGATTGTATCCCTTAAAGATACTGACCCTTTCTGAACCTGATCTGGGTAATGCCAGCGTAGGAAAGCAGCAGATTCGCTTTTTGATTTGGCATGCGCGCTCCCGGGGAAGGGGGCTTTTTTAAATTACAGGTATAAGTTTTGCATGCTTATTCAGTTCTACAAGGACGGCGACTGCCGTTTTCCTTGAGGGGTTGGCTGGTGGGATTATTGAGGGGTTCTGCATATTTTGAACGGAATGGAGGACAAGGCGTTGGAAAATCAACTGGAGCTGCACCATATTACTCAAATTTTCAATACGAAAGGAAAACCCGCTCCGGTGCTGGACGAGGTCTCTTTAACCGTGCGCAAGGGGGAGTTCGTCTCCATTATAGGGCCCTCCGGCTGTGGAAAAAGCACCCTGTTTCACATCATCGGCGGCCTGATCCGGCCTACAGGGGGACGGGTGAACATGGAAGGGAAAGATGTAACCGGGCAGCAAGGACATATAAGCTATATGCCTCAGCAGCCTGCGCTATTCCCTTGGCGGACGATCGAGGACAATGTCATTCTCGCCAGAGAGGTTGCCGGCTTGCCCAAACGGGAGGCTCTGGAAGAAGCAAGAGTCTGGCTTTCCAGAGTCGGATTAGGCGGCTACGAGAAAGCTTATCCCCATGTATTGTCCGGGGGGATGCAGCAGCGTGTGGCTTTCCTCCGGGCCCTGCTCAGTCCGCAGGAGCTGATCTGTCTGGATGAACCGTTCAGCGCGTTGGATGCATTAACGAGAACGGAAATGCAGAGCTGGCTGTTGGATATTTGGGAGGTCCATCAACGGTCGGTGCTGTTCATAACACATAATATAGAAGAAGCGCTGCTGCTGTCGGACACCGTCTACCTCTTTTCCAGCAGGCCCGCCAAGGTGCTTAGGAAAATAGACGTTCCTTTCTCCCGCCCACGGCAGGAGGCCCTGCTAACGGACCCTGATTTTATCCGCTTGAGACAAGATATTTACCAACAAATGAAGGAGGAACAGGGGAAGATGCGCCAGGCGACCCGTTAGGGGCTTGGGGGGCTGCCTTTGAATCCGCTGGTTTCAAAATGTAAGATAGTATTAGTTTTGCATGGAAATTCGTTCCAGGTGCATAGGCGTCTAACTACCTTGAAAATCTAGATACGCTTAAAGTAACTTTTAGGCAATACGAAACTAGACCCTTGCCAATTCATTTTTT
>NZ_JBQCLK010000024.1:0-98598 GCF_051966115.1 Paenibacillus sp. SAFN-117 | reverse complement strand
TACTCTTACGCTACGACTTTAGTCGTCGACATTTATGTCTAAATCCACCTGCTTTGAGCAGGTGGTAGTTTAAGGAAACGGCCGTTTTGAATAGACATTCTCTCCACTCCTAGCAGATAAGCATGTGTATAATAAGGGATGATTACCTACTATTGTAACGGAATTCTGTCGGAAGAGCATCCTTTCTTTTCAGTGAGCCGGTATCTGCGGAAGCGAATTTTCCGGCAGTACAGTCTTTTGTAAAGTAACAATATAAATGGATTAGGAGATGCGGAAAATGTTGATTGGGATTAAAGTCAGGCTGAACGACAGCCCGGTAAAGGCACTCCAATTTGTTAGAAGATACACTACTCTTGGTCTGTCGGAAATCAAAGAAAGGCTGAAGTCTTATAAAATCATCCTTACGCTGGATATTCACGATGAAGAGGAGAAGGACAAGCTGCTGCAGTTTATCCGGGATGCGAACAAATTGGGATTATCTCTCGATTTTATGGAGCAGACCGAGGAAGGAGAGTTCGAGGACATTAGCGAGGATATGCTGTGGAATGCAATGGACAGGTGGGAAGGCATACGCAGAAACACCGAGACCGAAATGTTTTTGGAAAAGGGGCCGGTTTTAACCGTCCGATGTAATGAATGGCCGGAGACTGCCGACACACCATCCTCCGATATAATAACCGAGGCGCGAAATACGGAATTAAAATACGATCTCAGCCGTGTGGAAGATTACTTGGCATGCCGCCGGCTTATGGAATATTTAAGCGCATCTTCGATCGATGCGGAGCTTCGAATGGACTATGCGGATGGTGACTATCCGGAGGAGTATAGGGTTCAGGAATTGCTGGAGTTGTTTCAGGAGATGCGAATCAGTGAATTTCTGGGTGTGGAATGCCCGGACGATCCCGAAAGATAGGTATGCGAAAAAAACGAAGCAGATATATAGAGCATACATGGGTATCTGATCTGTGGGAAATTTAGATAAGATAGGCGAGCTATCCAAAATGATAACCCATGCTGCCGCTTGCCACTACTGAATTATCCAGACCGAGCGGCAGCAATAAAGTTCCAATTGCAAATAACGAGAGAAACCATTTCTGTACTTACTAAAACAATGAAAGCCCTACCTCTCTTTCATCCTTGCGACTCCTTGATCGCGCCAGTGTGAATTAGCGATACATCATAACAAATTCTTCAGGGTTATTGGAATTTGAACAAATGGATGGAGGAAATTATTTAACTGAGGAACTTCTGAGGGTTAATGCAAACAGGAATAATCTTAACATAATTTTTAACGAAAGTCAATGATTGGATTTCAAAAATCTCGCTTGCACGCAGATAGTACCGTGTCATCGGCATTGGGGCAGGCTGTATTTTGGTAGCTGTCGATTAATTGTAGCAAAGGCGAAGGGATAGGACCGAGGATGATTATTGTACTAGTGAAAAGCGAATTGGTGTAGCATCAATGAAACTGGAAATGGATAACAGCGAAAATGTAACGGACCTGAGAGACCCTATTTCGTTAAAAAGGGCGGTTTTTTGAGACGGACATAGATGCGCTTATTTCATAGAATTGTCCTACATTTGCGTTCGTTTCTTGGGAATAGAGTCGTCTCAGTCCGTTAAAGTTACCGAAAGGCCCTTCCGGAGCGATTAAGGTCTCTTGGGTCCGTTATAACCAAACCGTGCAGATTTCTCACATGATCTTAGTTGTACACCAAAAATCAACAGCCAATCTGAGTCCGTAACTTTGCCGAAAGGCCCCTTCCGGTATGATCTCAGTTATACACCATTAATCGACAGCCTCTTTTGTGTAGCTAATTCAAGTGAATTGTAGCTGGTCAATGGAAATATGCGATTACTGAAACGTCTTCCGGTCCAAGGTGCGATATTGAATCGCTTCAGCCAGATGGGCGATCTCGATATCGCGAGAGCCTTCCAAATCCGCAATCGTGCGGGCCAGCTTCAGGATCCGGTCATAAGCCCGGGCACTTAAGGCTAGCGTATCGAAGGTGCTGTGAAGGAGCTGATCGGCCTCGGGCTTGAGCCGGGCGTGACGGCGCAGCAGCTTGCCTGCCAGCTCACCGTTAAAGCGGATTCCCGTCCCCCGGTATCTCGCCTGTTGAATCGACTGGGCCCTGATGACCGACTCCTTCATCTCGGCGGAGGACAACGATGAAGCCTCCTGTCCGAACAGTCGGTATTCCATACGCGGCACCTCCACGTGCAGGTCAATGCGATCCAGCAGCGGTCCGGAAATGCGCGACCGGTACTGATTGATTTTGAGCGGTGAACAGGTGCATGGAGAGGTGACGGTTTCGGCTCCGAAAAATCCGCAAGGGCATGGGTTCATCGATGCCGCCAGCATAAAATTGGCGGGGAACGTGTAGACGGCCCGGGCCCGGCTAATCGTCACCTGATTGTCCTCGAGCGGCTGCCTGAGCACCTCGAGCGCATTTCGGGAAAATTCGGGAAACTCATCGAGAAACAAAATGCCGCGATGAGCCAGGCTGACCTCTCCGGGCTTCGGTATCGTCCCTCCACCGGCCATCCCTCCCGCAGAGATCGTATGGTGGGGAGAACGGAAGGGGCGGGACGTCATCAATTGAGCCCGTCCGCGCAGCAGGCCCGAGACGCTGTAGATTTTCGTCACCTCCAGCGCCTCGTTCTCCTCCATATCCGGCATAATGGTAGGCAGTCTGCGGACCAGCATCGTCTTTCCGGTGCCGGGAGGGCCGATCAGCATAATGTTATGCATGCCCGCCGCGGCGATGACGAGAGCTCGTTACACATGCTGTTGTCCGGTTACATCGGCATAATCCAGCCCTGTCCCTATATCGGCGGAGTCAGATTCGGTCGACGGCGAATCTCCGCCCGGTTTATTTAGTAAATGATATAAATGATTAACATCATTAATCAAATGCCGTCCTATTTGCGTTACGTCCCGTAAATGGGCGATGGCATAGACATCCATTCCTTCGACCAGCATGGCTTCTTTGGCATTTTGCAGAGGGACGACGATCTTGGGAATCCCCATGGTGCGGGCATGATGAACCATCGAGAGCACACCGGGGACCGGACGCACGCTGCCGTCCAAAGCCAGCTCTCCAATAATCAGGGCTTCGCTCCACGGTTCCCCCGTCAGTTGTCCGCTGGTCAGCAGCAGGCAGACGGCGATGGCCAGGTCGAAGGACGCTCCCTCCTTACGCAGATCGGCGGGGGCGAGATTGATCGTAATCCGCTCCATCGGGAACTTGAAGCCGCAGTTTTTAACCGCGGCGCGGACCCGCTCGGCGGATTCCTTGACCGCAGCATCTGGCAGGCCGACGAGACTGACCTGGGGCAATCCGCTGCTGATGTCGATTTCCACTTCAATCAATTTTCCTTCAATGCCGTTAACGCAAGCGCTGCGAACTTTGCCAAACATAAATAAGCACACTCCTTCCATGATTAGGGAGGGGAGTCCCCGGTTCTTGATCCGCTGTCGTCCCCCATTGGAAAAAGGTGCTTCCTTATAACCAATATATAATTATATTATTCCGCATAAGACTTCCATGCCGATAACGCGTCATCACTGATAAGCTCTTCACCATTATAACATTCTACATCCGCGGGAAAAATCCTGCCTCTGTTTCATAATTTTAGAAAAAATGAGTCATACTACTCGTGAGGTGATTGGACTATGGAAAACAAACCGTATTTCTGCCCGAATTGCCGCTCGAACCGGGTTAAATTCAGCGTGATTACGAGATACACACAGTCCTTTATCAAGGATGCCGTTACCGGGGAAGTTACGGAAATGGCGGAGGAAGCGCCGCTTCAACCGGAGGAGCCGGAAATTCAATGCCTGGTTTGCCATTTCTCGGGGAATGAAATGAGATTCGTGAAGCAGGCGGAGAGAGAGCCGAGGTCAGCCGTCTCCATCCAGCCTACTTATAGTTAATGTAGGACCAGCGCTTGCTTTCCCGGAAAGCGGCGCTCTTTTTGTTACGCCGTCGGGCCATTTCCATGCGGTTCGGCGGCTCCATTCGCGTAAGGGGAGCTTGCGGGCAGTTTCCTTCGCCGGCATGCGGTATTCCTATTTCCCGAGCAATTAGAAAAATCGCCACCTTTCACCAATATCAGGAAGCATATGAGAAATTAATGTTAAATAATTAAGAAAAGTAGAGGAAACTAGCGAAAAAAAGTGGTACAATAGATAGGGCTTGTCGAGCGGTGCGATACTGCCGATTGAATAGATTTTTTTCGTTCTGATAATATCTATTTTAGTTGGCTGAAATCCATTGGTTTCGAAGCTTGGTTTCGAAGCGCCATTGAAGACACTGATAGGAGGAAGTAAGAATGAATATCCATGAGTATCAAGGCAAAGAAGTCCTGAGACAATATGGAGTGACCGTTCCGGAAGGAAGAGTCGCTTTTTCCGTGGATGAAGCGGTTGAAGCTGCCAAGCAGCTGGGAACCCCTGTTGTGGTTGTCAAAGCCCAAATCCATGCTGGCGGAAGAGGGAAGGCCGGCGGAGTCAAGGTAGCCAAAAATCTGGACGAAGTACGTACATATGCTGACGAAATTCTCGGTAAAATTCTCGTCACCCACCAGACCGGTCCGGAAGGTAAAGAGGTTAAACGCCTGCTGATTGAGCAGGGTTGCGATATTAAGAAAGAATACTACGTAGGCGTAGTTGTAGACCGCGGCACCGGCCGGGTCGTCATGATGGCATCGGAAGAAGGCGGCATGGAGATTGAAGAGGTGGCCGCCAGAACCCCGGAGAAAATTTTCAAAGAAGTGATCGATCCGGTTATCGGATTGCAGCCGTTCCAAGCTCGCAGACTGGCATTCGCGATCAATATTCCGAACGAACTGGTTAACAAGGCCGTTAAATTCATGATGGCGTTGTATACGGCATTTGTAGATAAGGACTGCTCCATTGCGGAAATCAACCCGCTCGTCGTAACCGGAGACGGAAACGTTATGGCGCTGGATGCCAAGCTGAACTTCGACTCCAACGCATTGTATCGTCATAAAGACATCCTGGAGCTTCGCGATTTGGAAGAAGAAGATCCGAAGGAAATCGAAGCCTCCAAATTCGACCTGAGCTACATCGCTCTGGACGGAAACATCGGATGTATGGTTAACGGAGCCGGCCTGGCTATGGCGACGATGGATATCATCAAATATTACGGCGGAGAACCGGCCAACTTCCTCGATGTAGGGGGCGGCGCCACCACGGAGAAAGTAACCGAAGCGTTCAAGATCATCCTGTCCGATGAGAAGGTCAAAGGGATCTTCGTTAACATTTTTGGCGGCATTATGCGCTGTGATGTAATCGCCGAGGGAGTTGTAGAAGCGGCCAAGCAGGTAGGTTTGGACCGTCCTCTTGTCGTGCGCTTGGAAGGAACCAATGTGGAGCTCGGGAAGAAGCTTCTGAACGAATCCGGCTTGAATATTATCGCTGCAGACTCGATGGCCGACGGCGCTCAGAAGATCGTAGAGCAAGTCAAAAATCTGTAAGCAGCACCCCTTATATAAAATGAACGGAAAAAAGTAAAGGATGTGAAGCGACGTGAGTATTTTAGTTAATAAAAACACAAAGGTCATTACTCAAGGGATTACCGGTTCCCAGGGTAGATATCATACCAAAGGCGCGCTTGACTACGGAACTCAAGTAGTGGGAGGGACTACTCCCGGCAAGGGCGGTACGGAAGTAGAGTTTGAGCTGGAGAACGGCAGCACGGTCAAGCTCCCCGTGTTCAACACGGTGCGTGAAGCGGTAGAAGCTACCGGAGCCAATACATCCGTTATTTATGTTCCCCCGGCTTTCGCGGCGGATTCGATCATGGAGGCCGTCGACGCGGATCTGGATCTCGTTATCTGCATCACTGAAGGAATTCCCGTGCTCGACATGGTTAAAGTCAAGAGATACATGGAAGGCAAGCGTACCGTGCTGATCGGTCCTAACTGCCCCGGCGTCATTACTCCGGGTGAATGCAAAATCGGCATTATGCCGGGATATATCCATACTCCAGGCCATGTCGGAGTCGTTTCCCGCAGCGGAACGCTCACCTACGAAGCCGTTCATCAGTTAACTACCCGCGGCATCGGCCAGTCCTCTGCAGTAGGGATCGGCGGAGATCCGGTTAAAGGCTCGGAATTTATCGACGTTCTTAAGAGATTTAACGAAGATCCGGACACTTATGCCGTCATCATGATCGGTGAGATCGGCGGAACGGCGGAAGAAGAAGCGGCCGAGTGGATCAAAGAGAATATGACGAAGCCCGTTGTCGGATTTATCGGCGGTAAGACCGCTCCGGAAGGCAAGCGGATGGGTCATGCCGGCGCTATTATTTCCGGAGGCAAGGGAACGGCCGCCGAGAAAGTGGCTACTCTGGAAAGCTGCGGAATTAAAGTGGCTCCTACTCCTGCGGAGATGGGATCCACACTGGTGAGCGTCCTGGAGGAAAAGGGACTGCTGGAGAAATGCATCACCAAAAAATAATAGCTAACTGAATAAATAATTATGAAGGTAAGCAACCTTTCATTTCCTATATGGATTTGACGGGTTGCTTTTTTTCATTTTTAAGCACAAGGAGGAACCGGCATTGGATAATAAATCAATCTTGTTAGGGCTTCATGAACTGAAAGGAATCGGTTGGGAAACGATCGAAAAACTGATTATTAAAACCCAAAATTTGGTGGAGCTGCTGGAATGGGGAGATATGGAGTGGAGGGAGGCCGGAATTCGCAGGGATCGGGTAGAGAGTATAAGGAGGGGCTTGACTCAGGAGCGGCTAGCGTCCAGACTGGAGTGGTACCGCAAGGAGAACATACATGTATTGACATTATATGATGAAGCTTATCCATACAGGCTGAGGCACAGTTCACGCCCGCCCTGGGTGCTGTATGCCAAAGGAAATTTGAAGCTGCTGGAGAATTATCATTCCCTGGCGATTGTAGGCAGCCGCACTCCGACCGCGTACGGTAGAAGGGCAGCAACCGAGTTGGCTTATCATTTGTCCGAAGCGGGATTGAGCATTGTCAGCGGACTGGCCAGAGGAATCGACAGCGCGGCCCACCTCGGGGCGTTGGAAGGCAAGGCTAAGACGATCGCCATCCTGGGCACCTCGATTGACCGGGTTTATCCCCCTGAAAATCTTAAATTGTTCAAGAGAATAGAGGAAGAGGGGGTCGTGCTGTCCGAGTATTTCCCGGGCATCATCCATCATCCCGGATTATTTCCGTTGCGCAATCGGGTAATTGCCGGCATAAGTTTGGGCACTCTAGTAGTAGAGGCGGCTCAGAATAGCGGATCGTTGATTACGGCCGATATGGCTTTGGACGAGTCCAGGGATTTGTTTGCCGTTCCCGGTCCGATCTTCTCTCCCAAGAGCCGGGGCACCAACGAGCTTCTTCAAACCCGGGCCAAGATGGTCGTTTGCGCGAATGATGTGCTCGAAGAATATAAGGGCTTTTTCAATATAAAGAACGTTTTGCATCCTGCGGATTCTCCTAAACCCGAACCGGAGCTGACGAAGGAAGAGCGGCGAATCCTTGGGCTCATTTCGTTCGAACCGACGACGATTGACTATCTTTTGGAGCAAAGCGAAACAAATTTTGGACATTTGCATACAATTCTGTTATCTTTACTAATGAAAAAAAAGATTGCACAGCATGCAGGCTCGGCGTATGTATTAATATAGCGGCAAGATCATCAGATTGCCTGCAAGAGATAAAGCACATATAATAAACCTGTTTACAGAGGGGAGGAAGATGCGCATGGCAGATTCGTTAGTTATCGTCGAATCACCGGCAAAAGCGAAAACGATCAGTAAATATTTAGGCAGCAAATATATTGTCAAAGCATCTATGGGCCATATCCGTGATCTTCCCAAAAGTCAGATCGGAGTAGAAGTCAAGCGTAATTTTGAACCGAAATATATAACGATCCGCGGCAAGGGCTCCGTGCTGAAGGAATTGAAGGACGCCAGCAAGAAGGTTAAGAAAATTTATCTGGCGGCGGACCCTGACCGGGAAGGGGAAGCGATTGCCTGGCATCTGGCGCATTATCTGGAGTTAACGGATAACGAGCCGTGCCGCGTCGTGTTCAACGAAATTACGAAGCAAGCGGTTAAAGATGCCTTCAAATCACCGCGCCCGATCAATAAAGACCTGGTGAATGCCCAGCAAGCGAGAAGAATTCTTGACCGCCTGGTCGGTTATAAAATCAGCCCGCTTCTATGGAAGAAGGTCAAGAAGGGATTGTCGGCCGGCAGGGTTCAATCGGTAGCCGTCAAGCTGATCAATGACCGGGAGAATGAGATTAGAGAGTTCATTCCGGAGGAGTATTGGTCGATCACGGCCATGCTGCAAGCCGGCAAGCAGTCCTTCGAAGCGAAATTTTACGGGATAGGCGGAGAAAAGCTGGAGCTTGGCAACAAAGAAGAGGTCAACCGGATTCTGAAGATGATTGAGGAGTCCAGCTTCGTTGTTAAGGAGGTTAAGGAGAGGGAGCGTCAGCGCCATCCTTCCGCCCCTTTTATTACAAGTACACTCCAGCAGGAAGCGGCCCGCAAGCTGAATTTCCGGGCGGCCAAGACGATGTCCGTCGCGCAGCAGCTATATGAAGGGATTGAGCTGGGCAAGGAAGGAACGGTCGGTCTGATTACGTATATGCGTACGGACTCCACACGGATATCCCCGGTAGCCCAGGAAGAAGCTAAGGAATATATTCAGGGGAAGTTCGGCGATGCTTACGCTCCGGAAAGCCCACGCAATTATACTAAGAAAAACAGCGGCGCCCAGGACGCGCATGAGGCGATTCGTCCAAGCTCCGTCCTTCGTTCTCCGGACGAAATCAAGTCTTATTTGAGCCGGGACCAATACCGCCTATATAAATTAATTTGGGAACGGTTTGTCGCCAGCCAGATGACCTCGGCCGTATTGGATACGATGACTGTGGACATACAAGCCAACGAAGCGGTTTTCCGCGCCGTAGGCTCCAAAGTGAAGTTTCCGGGCTTCATGAAAGTATACGTAGAAGGAAATGACGACGGGACGACAGAGGAAGACCGGCTTCTGCCTCCTTTGCGTAAGGACGATGTGGTGGAACGCGTCGGAATCGAGCCGAAGCAGCATTTTACGCAGCCGCCGCCTAGATATACGGAAGCCCGGCTGGTAAGGACGCTGGAGGAGTTGGGAATCGGGCGTCCGAGCACCTATGCCCCCACACTGGAAACGATCCAGAAGAGAGGATATGTAGCTCTCGAGGACAAGAAGTTCATTCCGACAGAACTGGGAGAATTGGTCGTTGAATTGATGGAGGAATTTTTCCCGGAAATATTGGATGTAGAATTTACGGCCAATATGGAGGAAGAGCTGGACCACGTGGAAGAAGGGAAGGAGGATTGGGTTAAGGTTCTGGACGAATTTTACCAATCCTTCGAGAAGCGGCTGGAGGTAGCCGAAGAGGAAATGAAGGAAGTCGAGATTCAGGACGAGGTCTCGGATGAAATTTGTGAAAAATGCGGCAAGCCGCTAGTATACAAAATGGGGCGGTTCGGCAAGTTTCTCGCCTGCTCCGGATTTCCGGAGTGCCGGAATACGAAGCCGATCGTCAAGGACATCGGGGTAGTTTGCCCCAAATGCAAGGAAGGCCACATCGTAGAAAGACGCAGCAAGAAAGGCCGGATTTTTTATGGTTGCAACCGGTATCCGGAGTGCGATTTCGTCTCTTGGGACCGGCCGGCGGGACGCGATTGCCCGAAATGCGACTCGATGCTCGTTGTAAAAAATACAAAAAACGGGCAGCACCTCCAATGCGTGCAATGTGATTTTAAAGAGGAAGTGCCGGAATAAGTCTTGCGCGAAACTAAGTTCTCTGGAGCTTAGTTTTTCGTCTTCTTTTCCGGGGTGCTGCGAACCGTAAGGAATTAGGAGGAGGTTGGGATCATGTCCAATGATAAACCAGTCACTGTCATCGGAGCAGGACTAGCGGGCAGCGAGGCCGCATGGCAAATTGCCCGCCAGGGAGTTCCGGTTAAACTGTACGAAATGAGGCCGGTCCGCAAAACGCCGGCCCATATCACCGATAAATTTGCCGAGCTGGTCTGCAGCAACTCTTTGCGGGCTAATGGATTGACCAACGCGGTGGGCGTGCTGAAGGAGGAGATGCGGAACCTGGATTCGCTTATTCTGGCGAGTGCGGACAAGCATGCGGTTCCGGCAGGCGGCGCGCTTGCGGTGGACCGGGACGGGTTTTCGGGAGAGGTGACCTCCACGCTCCGCAATCATCCGCTGATTGAGGTCGTTAATGAAGAAATCAGCTCATTGCCGGAAGGAATAACAGTGGTCGCCACAGGTCCGCTTACTTCTCCGGATCTGTCGGAGCATCTGCGGTCGCTTATGGGAGAGGAATATTTATACTTTTATGATGCAGCCGCACCGATTGTTGAGAAAGATTCCATCGATATGGATAAAGCCTTCATAGCTTCCCGGTATGACAAAGGGGAAGCCGCCTATATCAATTGTCCCATGGATGAAGAGCAATTCGAAGCTTTCTATGAAGCGCTGGTTACGGCGGAAGTGGCGCCGATCAAAGAGTTTGAGAAGGAAATTTATTTCGAGGGCTGCATGCCTATCGAAGTGATGGCTAGCAGGGGCAAGCAGACGATTTTGTTCGGTCCGATGAAGCCGGTGGGGCTCGTCGATCCGCGTACGGGCAAGCAGCCTTATGCGGTCGTGCAGTTGAGGCAGGATAATGCAGCCGGAACGCTGTATAATCTGGTCGGGTTCCAGACCCACTTGAAATGGGGGGAACAGAAGAAGGTCTTCTCGCTCATTCCCGGACTGGAGCAGGCGGAGTTTGTCCGATATGGGGTTATGCACCGCAACACTTTCATCAATTCACCGAAGCTGCTGCGTAACACTTATCAATTTGTCCGCCGGGACAATCTGTTCTTCGCCGGGCAGATGACCGGGGTGGAAGGCTATGTCGAATCGGCGGCTTCCGGCCTTATTGCGGGAATCAATGCGGGCCGAATGGCCAGGGGTGAGGACTGTCTTGTTTTCCCTCTGGAGACGGCCTTGGGCAGCATGGCAAAGTATATTACGACGGCGGACTTTAAGCATTTTCAACCGATGAATGTGAATTTCGGATTATTCCCGCCGCTGGATGAGAAAATCCGCAACAAGAAAGCCAAGTATGAAAAAATAGCCGAACGCGCAATTCGAACTATTCAGAATTTTTCGCAAAGCACAGGCCTGGTTGCTTGTAAGTAAAAGCTTAGCTGTGATACGATAGTATCTGTTTAGTATCTTTAAAGGCTCTGATATCGGAGGTTGACGTTATGACAATGCAAGCGTGGGTGGACGGTTTCCTTCGATATCTGGAGGCGGAGAGGAACGCTTCCCCGCATACATTGAACAACTATGCCAAAGATTTGCAGCAATTCGTGCTTTTTCTGGAGCAGCAGCAAATCGACAGCCCGGCCACCGTGACGTATTTGAATGTGCGGATGTTTCTGGCCAAGCTGAATGAACAGGAGTACGCGAAGCGAAGCGTATCCCGCAAATTATCCGCATTGCGGACATTTTATACTTATTTGCTGAGGGAGGGGCTTGTAGAGTCCAGCCCTTTCAGCTACATAAGAACTCCCAAGCAGGACAAGAAGCTGCCGAAGTTCCTTTATGTGGAGCAGATGGAAGCTCTTCTCGGAGCGCCGGATACGGACACTCCGATCGGACTCAGAGACCGGGCGATTATGGAACTGCTCTATGCTAGCGGAATACGGGTTAGCGAGTTGGTCCGGCTGGACCTGTCCTCCATCGATCTGGACAATGGAATCGCCCTTGTCTATGGCAAAGGGGCGAAGGAGCGGTATGTCCCAATCGGAGAGCCGGCGGTGGATGCGATCCGGATGTATACGGAACAGGCCAGGGAAGCGCTGGTCAAAGCAGGCGATGAAGACGCGCTGTTCGTCAACTATGCCGGCGGCCGCCTGACGGACCGCAGTGTGCGCAGAATGCTGGATAAATATATTACCCAGGTAGCCGGCGTACAGAGCATAAGTCCGCACATGTTCCGCCATTCCTTTGCCACTCATATGTTGGAGGCGGGAGCTGATTTGAGAACGGTGCAGGAGCTTCTGGGGCACGTCAATTTATCGACGACCCAGATTTATACGCATGTAACCAAGGATCATCTGCAATCGATCTATAACAGTGCCCATCCGCGCGCTTGATAGGAGCGTATGATGGATTATTTAAAGGGAGTGAGTGCATGAGCGAATTTCATGCGACGACGATTTTTGCCGTTCGTCATAAAGGCAAAGGGGCCATAGCGGGAGACGGACAGGTCACGTTCGGCAATAGCATGGTCATGAAGAACAAGGCGAGGAAAGTCAGAAGACTTTACAGGGGGAAGGTCGTGGCCGGGTTTGCCGGATCGGTGGCTGACGCGATCACTTTATTCGAGAAATTCGAAGGCAAGCTGGAAGAGCATCATGGAAATCTGCAGCGGGCCGCCGTAGAGCTTGCCAAGGAATGGAGATCCGACCGCGTTCTGCGCAAGCTGGAGGCGATGATGATCGTGATGGATGATCAGGGGCTGCTACTTATTTCCGGCAATGGAGAGATTATCGAGCCTGATGACGGCATTCTGGCCATCGGCTCCGGAGGCAGCTTTGCCCTGGCGGCCGGCCGTGCTCTGAAGAGATACGCTTCCGATATGGAAGCTTCGGAAATCGCGAAGGCGGCTCTCGAGATGGCCGCTGAAATCTGTGTCTACACAAATCACAATATTATTGTCGAAGAAATCGGGTAAGGCAGTTAACTATGCGAGAGAAATCAGGAGGGTTGTTTATGAGCGAATCTTCCCTAACTCCTAAACAAATTGTAGCGGAACTCGATAAATATATTATAGGGCAGAAGAAGGCGAAGAAATCAGTAGCTGTCGCCTTGAGAAACCGGTATCGGAGAAGCCGTCTCGACGAAGCGATCCGGGACGAAATCGTGCCCAAAAACATACTGATGATCGGGCCGACGGGAGTCGGCAAGACGGAAATTGCAAGAAGAATCGCCAAGCTGGTCAAGGCGCCGTTCGTCAAAGTGGAAGCGACCAAATTTACGGAGGTCGGGTACGTCGGCCGCGATGTGGAATCGATGGTCCGTGATTTGGTGGAAACCTCGATCCGCATGGTCAAAGTGGAAAAGACGGAGAAATTGAAGGACAGAGCGGAGGCGCTGGCCAATGATAGAATCGTATCGATACTCGTTCCTTCCGGCTCCAAGAATAGAGGGCAGCGCAATCCATTGGAAATGCTGTTCGGACAGCAAAACCAGAGCCAGCAAGAACAGGAGACGAGGGACCCCGCCGTGGATAACGAGAGAGAAGCGGTTAAGAAGCGCTTGTTGAACGGCGAACTGGAGAATGAAACGATAGAAATCGAAGTGGAGGATCATGCTCCTTCGATGTTTGATATGCTGGGCGGACAAGGCAACGACCAGATGGGCTTTAATATGCAGGAGATGTTCGGCAGTCTGCTTCCGAAACGGACGAAGAAGAGGAAATTGCCGGTCAAGGAAGCGCGCAAAGTCCTTATTCAAGATGAAGCCCAGAAGCTTATGGACATGGACGAGGTAATCCAGGAGGCTGTCCGCCGGGCAGAGCAGACCGGGATTATTTTTATCGACGAAATAGACAAAATCGCCACTCCTAACCGCGGCCAAGGCCCGGATGTATCCCGCGAAGGAGTGCAAAGGGATATTCTGCCTATCGTGGAAGGCAGCACCGTCATGACCAAATACGGCCCTGTGCATACGGATTACATTTTGTTCATTGCCGCCGGGGCATTTCATATAGCGAAACCATCCGATCTGATCCCTGAATTGCAGGGGCGGTTTCCGATACGGGTCGAGCTCAACAACTTGACGCTCGATGACTTCGTGTCGATCCTGACAGAGCCGAAGAACGCGCTGACGATGCAGTATACGGCGCTTTTGGAAACGGAAGGAATCCGGGTGGATTTTACAGAAGGAGCGATTCGCGAAATCGCTGCTATTGCCGTGGAAGTTAATCAAAATACCGACAATATCGGTGCCAGAAGATTGCATACGATTCTGGAGAAGGTTCTGGAGGATCTGTCCTATGAAGCATCGGACATCCACTTGGAGCAGATTTCCATTACCCCGGAATATGTGCGAGAAAAGCTGGGGGAAATTGTAAAAAACAGGGACTTAAGCCAGTATATTCTATAAGCAAGGCCCGAAATTATGGAGGCTTCAGTAATGACGCTATTGATAAAAACAAGAAGATTGAACCGCCTGCTGCAGAAAGCGGCAGGCAAACCTGTCAGCTTTATGGAAATGGCAGAGGTTCTGCGCGATACTATACAGGCCAATCTTTATGTGGTCAGCCGCAAAGGGAAAATTCTCGGATTTGCCCAGATTGAGACGATGGAATCGGAGAATCTGAATGAGATGATTCACCAGAAGCAGAGATTTTCCGAAGAAATTAACACATTATTGTTGAAAATTGAGGAGACGACCTCCAATGTCGATGAAGAAAGCATCTATCATTACTTTATCGAACAAATCGAACATATGTTCGGTCATCGTCAGATGACCGTTATTCCCATTGTTGGGGGCGGGGACCGTCTGGGTTCACTGGTGCTTACGCGTAAAGAGGATGCTTTCGGGGACGAAGATTACATACTGGCGGAATACGGGGCTACCGTCGTCGGAATGGAAATTTTCAAGGTGCGGGCCGAGGAGAATGAAGTTCATGCCCGCAGCAAAGCCATTGTAGACGTGGCTGTCGCCTCCTTGTCCTATAGCGAGCTTGAAGCGGTTGATCATATTTTCGAGGAATTGGATGGGGACGAAGGACTATTGGTCGCCAGCAAAATTGCCGATCGTGCGGGGATCACCCGTTCGGTTATTGTTAATGCTCTTCGCAAGCTGGAGAGTGCGGGTGTCATCGAAACCAGGTCGCTCGGCATGAAAGGAACTTACATAAAAATCCTGAATGATCAATTAATTTTAGGTCTTGAAAAAGTGAAAGTTTAAATATTTGTCAGAAAAATCGAGCCTAAAGTATCATTGAAACAGTAATAAATCCCTATTTACGATGAAAGTCCTGTCGAAAGATGGGACTTTTTTCTTATTGTAATTAATTCCAGTTTTATTCATTATTAGAGATGTTTTGATATGGATCGAAATTTGTCACATTCGTATATAATTTTTTTAAAGGATGTCGAAAAAAAAGAGGAGTTAACAAACATTTGTTGAATAAGATTATCTAGCTTGGAGAGTGAGGTTAGAGAAATGGAACTATTAAAATCGTCAACTTTTAACTTGATGGAGCGTTCGCTGAATGCTTCGGCCTTGCGCCAGCAGGTGATTTCGAACAATATCGCGAATGTGGACACGCCCTTCTTCAAGCGTTCCGATGTTCAATTCGAGGAACTGCTGCAGAATGAGTTGAAGGCACCATTCTCCATTGAAGGATTCAGGACCGATCCCAGACACTTTGTCATAGGTCGATCTTCTTATCCCGCTCCGCAAATTACTAAAGACTCAGAGACAGCCATGAATAACAATATGAACAACGTCGACATCGATGCGGAAATGTCCTTGCTGGCCAAGAATGTTCTAAGGTATTACGTCATGAGTCAGCAGGTCGGCCATGAGATTAAGATGGCCAGAACAGCACTAGGAGGGAGCAGCCGATGAAATTGACAGGAGCTTTCGATATTAGCTCATCTGCATTGACGGCCCAGAGACTCAGAATGGATGTGATATCGTCCAACATCGCCAATGCGGAGACCAACCGCGGTAGATTGGTGGATGGGAAATGGGTCCCGTACAGCCGAAAGATTGTCACTATGGAACCGAAGAGCAGTCAGCCTTTTGCCCATTTTCTGAACTCTGCTATGGAGGGGGCGGCAGGGGAAGGAGTAAAAGTAACGAGAATTACCGAGGATTCAACTCCGCCCAAGCTGGTTTACAATCCAACCCATCCCGATGCGGATGAAAATGGTTATGTACATATGCCCAATGTCGATATCTTGAAGGAAATGATCGACATGATCTCGGCCACCCGATCCTATGAGGCCAACGTAACAGCGTTAAACGCTTCCAAGTCCATGATTACGAAGGCTCTGGAAATAGGCAGATAGGCCGACAGATAGTTGAAAGGGGGGACAATGATGATAGATCCGGTAGTACTAAACGCTCAATCCGCTAGTTCGCTGATACCGGGTTCCAAGACCCATACGGGAGCTCTGGAATTGTCGAAGCAGTTCGACCAGTTTTTGAAGGGGGCTATCACCGATCTAAACCAGCAGCAGCATCAGGTGGACCAATTGAACGAGCAATTCATAGTTGGAGAAATGAATGACGTTCATCGGCTGATGATCGCCTCGGCAAAAGCGGAATTAGGCTTGCAGCTGGTGGTGCAGGTTCGAAATAAAGTAGTGGAGGCCTATCAGGATGTTATGAGGATGCAGCTCTAATTCCAGTAAAACGGTAAACGTCGGATGAGGTGAGTAAGTGAACGAAACGGTTCTCCAGTATGTCAATCGAGGAAAAGAATTTTGGGGCAGATTTAGCAAAGGTCAAAAAATTACGATCATCGCCACTATAGCACTGTTGATATTAACTTTGGTTTTAGTTACATACAGCTTGTCCAAAACAGAATACGCCACTGCCTTCACAGATCTGCAGCCCGCAGATGCAGCGGCCATAAAGAAACATCTGGAAGATAATAAAATTCCATACCGCCTTAGTGATGACGGCAAATCGATTGGAGTGCCGCGGAATATGGTCTCCACCGTGAAAATCGAAGTTGAGTCCCAGGGGCTTAACCAGAACGGCAGCATTGGTTATGGAGCTTTCCGGGAAAATAACGCTTTCGGCACGACGGACAACGAATTCAGCATCAAGAAGCTGGACATGATCCAGGGAGAATTACAGCAGCTCATCAATTCCAATACGGCAGTTGCCAGCTCCAAGGTTGTAATCAACCTTCCCGAAGAAACGGTGTTTCTCCGCGATGAGCAGGATCAGCAGTCGACTGCATCCGTAGTTGTCAATTTGAAGCCAGGCTACCGGCTGGACCAGAACAAGATCGACACGATGTACCAACTGGTATCCAAGAGCGTCAAAAATTTGCCGATTGAAAACATAGCGATTTCAGATCAGAACGGGGATTTGCTCCCGTACTCCAAAAATAACGACAGTCAGTTCACTTCCGCAAACGCGGCGGCGATGCAGTTCGAAATCAAACGGAAATTCGAACAGGATCTCCGCAAGGACATCAAAGAAATTCTGGGCGGTATTCTCGGTAAAGACAAAGTGATTCCGATGGTCATCGCCACGATGAACTTCGACAAGAGAAGCACAGTCGAGAATCTGGTCACTCCGGTCAATACGGAGGAGCAGAGAGGGATAGAAATCAGCGTTCAGGAACTGCAAAAAACATATACGTCCAATGGAGCCGATACTGGCGGAGTGCCGGGAACCGGCCCGACCGATATCCCCACTTACCCGGGCAGCTCGGCTGCCGGCTCAGCCAATTCCGAAGAAATGCAGAGGACCGTTAACTACGAGGTTAACCGGATCACCCAGCAAATTGAATCCAGTCCATTCACTGTAACGGATTTAACCATTTCTGTCGGCATTGAACCACCGGATCGGAATAATCCCGAATCCTTTACCCCGGAAGCAAGGGAAGCCATTGAACAAATCCTCATCAGCGTTGTCAATGCATCGCTTGCAAACAGCGGAAGGACCTTCACTCCGGAAGAGCTGGCGAGCAGGGTCCATGTCTTCGATCAGACTTTCGCCGGGCCACAAGAGGTTAATCCCGCTTCCAGCGTGAACTGGTATTGGATCGGCGGAATTGCAGCGGCAGTGCTGGCATTGGCCGGACTAGGCGGATACTTCATCTCCCGCAGACGCAAAGCGAATGAGGAAGCCGCTGAAGAAGCTTATGAAAGCACAGCGATTGAATATCCGACCATCGATCTTGAAAATGTGACCAACGAGAATCAGATCCGCAACCAACTCGAAACCTTGGCTAAGAAAAAGCCCGAAGAATTTGTTAATTTGTTAAGAACCTGGCTGGTTGACGAATAGAGGTGTGCACGATTGGCAAAAGCAGCAGCACAACAAGGTTTGACAGGCAGGCAAAAGGCGGCCATTCTTCTCATCAGCTTGGGGCCTGAAGTATCCGCTCAAATCTTCAAGCACCTGAGAGAAGATGAAATCGAACAATTGACGTTGGAGATAGCCAACGTGCGTAAAGTGGATGCCTTGGAAAAGGAATCGATTTTGGCCGAGTTTCACCAGATTTGCCTGGCACAGGAATATATTTCGCAAGGCGGTATTGCCTACGCCAAAGAAATATTGGAGAAGGCACTGGGACCGCAAAAATCGATCGACATCATCAACCGGTTAACGGCAACGCTTCAAGTCCGCCCGTTCGATTTTGCAAGGAAAGCAGATCCTGCCCAAATTTTGAACTTTATCCAGAATGAAAATTCGCAAACCATCGCTCTGGTCCTATCTTATTTGCAGCCGGAGCAGTCTTCCATCATCCTGTCGGCGCTTCCACAAGAGAAGCAGGCGGATGTGGCCAAGAGAATTGCATTGATGGACAGCACATCCCCCGAGGTTCTCACCCAGGTGGAGCAGGTGCTCGAGAACAAGCTGTCCGCAACGGTGACCCAAGACTACACGTCAGCGGGCGGTATCGAATCGATCGTCCAAATCTTGAACGGCGTCGACCGCGGAACGGAACGGACCATTCTCGATTCCCTGGAGGTACAGGATCCAGAGCTGGCTGAGGAAATCAAGAAGAGAATGTTCGTCTTCGAGGATATTGTCAATCTCGATAACCGTTCCATCCAGCGGATTATCCGCGACATCGACAACAGCGATTTGCAGCTGGCTTTGAAAGTGGCCAGTGAAGAAGTCAGAGACGCGATCTTCAGCAATATGTCCAAGCGGATGTCCGAAACGTTCAAGGAAGAGATGGAATATATGGGTCCTGTCCGGCTCCGTGATGTAGAAGAAGCACAGACCCGGATTGTGGCAACGATTCGCCGCCTGGAAGAATCCGGAGAAATCATCATCGCACGCGGTGGAGGAGATGATATCGTTGTCTAGATTGATCAAACCCGGAGGATATATAGCGCTTGACGACACCAAATTGATTAATCCGACGTTCGATCTTGGCAAATGGTACGGCAACGGCGCCTCCAGAACGGATCAGGCTCCTTATACGGAAGAGGAGCAGCTGGAAATCCAACAGGCCAAGCAGCTGAAAGAACAGATTCTGCAGGACGCAGAACAGCTGGCGGAAGCCCGGATTCGCGAAGCGATGGAAGCGGCCGAACAGATCAAGGCCCAGGCCAGACAAGAAATCGACTCCTGGTGGCAGGAGCAGCGCCGTCTGGATCTGGAGGAACGGGAGCTTACCCGGAAGCAAGGCTACCAGGAGGGTTATGATTCCGGCGTTCAGCAGGCCACTGCCGATATTCTCCAACAGTATGAACAGCAGATGGCTGAAGCGAAAACGATTCTGGAGCAAGCCTACGAAACCAAGAAGCAAATTATTCGCGATGCTGAACCGTTCCTGATCGAGCTAAGCTGTGCCATAGCCGAGAAGATCGTTCATCAGCAGCTTACGGTCTCCCCGGAATGGATCGTTTCGATGACCCGGCAGATGCTTGCCCGTACAAGGGAGAGAGGCACCATTACATTGTGCGTAGCTCCCGAGCATTTCGCTTATATCCAGGATGCCAAGGACGAATTGCAAATGGTCGTCGATTCACAGGCTGAACTGGTGATCGTTCCCGATTCGTCCGTCAGGGATCAAGGCTGTGTTGTCCGTTCGGAATTCGGCAGCATCGACGCCCGGATTGAAACCCAGTTAACCGAAATCAAGAACGCTTTGCTCCAGGCGGCGGTTTCCCAGGATGGTGTTCCCGATGAAGGCTAGCGGTCCGCAAGCCGGCAAATACATCGACTTCCTTCGACAATTAGATCCGGTCCCGGTCTTCGGTAAAGTGACTAAAGTCATAGGTCTTACGGTGGAGGCCGAAGGTCCCGATGCGAATATCGGAGATGTCTGTCTGATCCATCCTCCCAAATCCGATAAACCGCTTAAAGCGGAGGTCGTAGGCTTTCGCGGCAACAAGGTCATTCTCATGCCGCTCGGCGACCTGCACTCGATTGGTCCCGGCTGCGATGTCGTCAGTACCGGGAAGCCTTTAAGCGTTCAGGTAGGGTACGAATTACTCGGCAAGGTTCTGGACGGACTGGGCCAGCCGCTGGACGGCTCGCTGCTTCCTCTGCGAATGAGTCAATATTCGACGAACAACAGCCCCGGCAATCCGCTGATGAGACCGCGAGTTCTGCATCCCATCAGCGTCGGAATCCGGTGCATCGACGGTCTGCTCACGATTGGCAAAGGCCAGCGGGTCGGCATCTTCGCGGGATCCGGTGTCGGCAAGAGCACCCTGATGGGCATGATCGCCCGTAATACTTCGGCAGATGTCAATGTCATCGCTCTGGTTGGAGAGCGCGGACGGGAAGTCCTGGACTTTATCGAAAGAGATCTCGGTCCGGAAGGCTTGGCCAAATCGGTTGTCGTTGTCGCTACTTCCGATCAGCCGGCGCTCATTCGGATCAAGGGCGCGTTAATTGCGACCAGCATTGCCGAATATTTCCGCGATAAGGGCCTGGATGTCATGCTCATGATGGATTCGGTCACCCGCTACGCCATGGCGCAACGGGAAGTCGGCTTGGCCATTGGTGAGCCCCCGGCTACCCGCGGCTATACTCCATCGGTCTTCGCCAATTTGCCCAAGCTGCTGGAACGTTCAGGCACAGGGCCCAAAGGCTCGATAACCGCTTTCTATACCGTCCTGGTGGACGGAGACGATATGAACGAGCCGATAGCGGATGCCGTCCGCGGGATTCTGGATGGGCATATTGTACTGGACCGGCACCTTGCTAACAAAGGCCACTATCCCGCTATTGACGTTCTGGCCAGTGTAAGCCGGGTAATGAAGGAAATCGTTCCTCCGGAGCAGCAGGAAGCTGCCGATTTTCTGAAAAAACTGCTATCTGTTTATAGAAGTTCGGAGGACCTGATCAATTTGGGGGCGTACCAGAGCGGAACAAATCCAGAAATTGATCTTTCTTTGCAATTTATTTCAAAAATCCATGAATTTACAACGCAAAAGACCGACGAGAAGGTCTCCTATGAGGAAACTGTCCAAAGACTGATTGGTGAATTTCATAAAGGGTGATGATTGAATGCCGTTCAAGTTTGCCTTTCAAAAAATCGTGGACTTAAAAACAAGCGAAAAAACGCAAGCGGAATGGACCTTGTCCAGCGCCGTAGGCGAGCTGAGGAGCCAAGAGCAGAGTCTGCATCAGCTTCGGTTGGAGAAGCAGCGCATGCAGGACCGGATATCCGCGGAGTCGGCAGCTCAAACGACCGTCTCGCAGCTGATGATCTATCAGTCTTATATGGAACACATCGACCATAAAATCAGCGAGAAATATAAAGCTGTGACGGCCGCACAGAACAATGTCGACCGTAAGAAAGAAACGCTGAATTTGAAAATGATGGAGGAAAAGATCTGGCTTAACGCAAGGGACAAGGCGAAGCAGCGATTTATGTTCGAGATGCTTAAGAAGGAACAGGATGCCTTGGATGAGATGGCGTCTGTCAGACACCTGAGGACCTTGTGAAGCCGACGGCAAATTCTTGAGAAGCCCTTAAGGGGGGAGAGCCTTGGATACCGATTTAGAAAAAGCCGAGTTAAGCGCATTTGAACGAATTTTTTATTGGGTTCTCATTCCGGTCATTTTTACGGGGATTCTGGTGCTGGTTTACATGTTCGTCTTTGATAATGAGTTTAAACAGAAAATTCACGGAGCGGCAACCGGCATACCTGTGATCGGCGGCTGGTTTGCAAAGTCGGAAAGTGACGGGGCCGCGGATCGTCCGGCCGAGGAAGAAACGGACAAGGACGAACAAATTAAAGCTTTGCAGCAGCAGCTGTCCGAGAAAGAGGCAGAGCTGCAGCAGGCCGTATCGTCGGACAACGATAAGGAGCGCCAGATTGAAGAGCTTAAGGCCGCCTTGGCATCGATGAATGAACAGATGGAAGAGCAGCGTGCCGGGGACGAGGAATATGAGAAGCAGATTCGCCAAACGAGCTCGGTATACGCCAAGATGAGTCCAAGCAAAGCGGCCGTAATAATGGAGAACTTGACCAATCAGGAAAGAGTACTCTTCTTAAACGAAATGAAAGCAGAAGAGAGGACCCGGATTCTGGAGAAGATGAATCCGCAAATTGCAGCGGAAACGAGCATCGCCCTCAAGGATGCCGTCCTGGCCAAGGATACACAGATCGCCGCTCTGCAAGAACGGGTCAGAGCAGCGGAAGAAAAGTCGTCCGCGGCCGTTCCGAAATTGTCGAGCAGCGATCTCGGATCCACCTTCGCCAATATGGATGCCAAGCAAGCGGCGAAGCTGCTGCTGGAGATGAATGCGGCAAGTCCGGACAAGGTTGTGGATATTCTCAATGCGACAGATAACGAATCCAGATCGCGGATTATGTCCGAAATGTCCAAAGAGAACAGCAAGCTGGCGGCTGCCATTCTGGGCAAGCTCGTTCCCTAGGCGAAGTCGCAATAGTGTTTTTCCCTAGCTTCCTTAATGAAAGGAGGTGAATACATAGATGGAAATGAATGCTGTAATAGTACAGAACGCTGCAGCTCCTCGTGCTTCTTCCTCAGGAGGAAGCTCTACTGTATCGGGAAACGCCGGTGGCGGCTCCTCAAGCCCATCCTTTGCAGGCACATTGGGCCTTGTCATGAATGTAGCAGAGGCGGGCCAAGCGGCAGAGACCCAGAAACCAATCGTTCTTCCCTGGGTCCAACCGTGGACAGCAGAAGAAGAATCGGGGACTGTGCAAACGGACGAGGAACAGCAGGCGATGCTTATCGCCATGATTGGGCAGTGGCTGGAACAACCGGAGCAGTTGGAAAGCTTGATGAAGGAAGAAGCGTTTAGCCAATGGTTCCGTCAAGCCGAAGAGCTGATTAAGGCTCTGGGAGGACCAACGGCCTCACCTGATGCAGGCCGACAAGACTTGGCAAGCAGCACGGAAGAAGGAATGCCTGTTCGGACATGGACGTCCGCCGAGCTCAAGTCGATTCTCGAATCGTTCACCCGGCTGGTTCAACAGCATCCGGACAGCGGACTGGTCGAGCAGTTGAAGGAGAAATTGGGCGAGCTTGTTCTGGCTTCCCAGGCGATGCGCAAGCCGGAATCGTCCATGGCAGATCCGAAAGCCGCTTCCGATGATACGGTGCAGCAGAACCCGCAGGTGCAAGTCCCTGAACGTGCAGCATCGACCCATGCCGACCCATCGTTCGCAGGAGAACGCCAGGCACAGTCTGGCAGCCAAGTTAATCCGGGGAAGGCAGAGCCTGTTATGGGCCAACTGATTTTCCGGGTGCCGTCGGAGCCGGATGTGCTTTCCCGTCTGGAGATGATCGCAGGCCGGAGCGGCAGCCTGGAGCGGCAGATGTCGGTTGGCTCGGAGATGACGAAGGGAGCCGAGCCGGTTACGGCTGCGGCCGCCGACACTGTTGCGGTCGCTGCTGAATCCATGCCAAGGAATGAAGCGCCGCGGACAGTTTCGCACCCTTCCTTGCCTCAGGAGCCGATACCCGCAGAACGATTTGCCGGTGAGATGAGCCGCTTCGTGCTCAGAAGCTTCACCACAGGAGCTTCCAACGGCTTCTCGGAAGCCCGTTTGTCCCTGTATCCCGAGCATCTGGGACATGTCGATGTGAAGCTGACCATGCAGCACGGCCAGTTGACCGCCCAGTTCATCGCTCACACACTGCTTGGCAAAGAAATGTTGGAAGCCCAGATGTCCCAACTGAGAGCTCAATTGCAGTCTCAGGGAATTCAGGTAGAACGGATGGAAGTGACCCATTCCAATTCCTTCAGTTCACATTTATTCCAGGATCAAAGAGACCGCCCTTCCCAACAACCTTATTACCAGCAGTCCAAGCGGAGCGCTGATCGTTACGAGGAGGATTGGTCCTTGGATTCCGCGGAATGGGCTGATGTCCGGGCCTCGGTATACGGCAGTAACGGGTTTGATGTGACTGCCTGACGAATACGACAACCTTCCGGGAGGTGAAAGCGTGTCTGATGCTATAAGCACGAGAAATATATGGCCGTATTATTCCAGCAACAATACCTTCAATACTGCTGAAAAAAATGATTCGCTCGGCAAAAATGAGTTCCTGAAAATATTAATGACCCAGCTGTCGAATCAGGATCCGATGCAGCCGATGCAGGATCGCGAATTTATCGCGCAGATGGCCCAATTTACCGCTGTGGAGCAGATGACCAATATGGCGGCGGATATGAGGCTGCTGCGGCAATCGTTAGGGATGGCCTCGGCGCTGATCGGCAAGGAAATCCAGTGGATAACACTGAATGACAAAGGCGAGAAGGTCACCCAAAGCGGAGTGGTTACAGCACTTACCTTCAAAGACGGAGTGCAATACGCAGTAGTCGGCGAGCATTCCATTTCGATGGACCAGATCATCCAAATCGGTCAGCCGGGGGAGGAGAATCCGCCGGATGAGGTGGAAAACCCCGGAGGCGGCGAGGAAGAGACTCCTGGTGACGTAGAGGAGCCCGATGAGGGCGGAAGCACTCCGGGAGGCGGCGACGAACCTGAAGAAACGGGGAACGGTTCCCCGGGGAACGGCGTATGAACGAACGATTTTCGATAAGCCAGCTATATCCTCATGCGATACCGCCGGCTGCACCACGCAGCTCCGGCAAGTCCCCGGTTACTGAAAGACCGGGTGCCGCATCGTTTCAGAATGCCCTGGATCAAGAGCTGGTCAAGTTTAGTCATCACGCGGAGGTTCGTCTGAAACAGAGAGGGATCCGAATTCAGCCGGAACAGATGGTGCAGATAGCCAATGCCGTTGATAAGGCTGCTTCCAAGGGGGCGAAGGATTCGCTCATTATTATGAAAAATGTCGCCTTAATCGTAAACATCAACAACAAAACGGTCGTAACGGCGTTGGACGAACATTCCATGAAGGACAACGTGTTTACCAAAATTGACAGCGCGATTGTTCTTTCAACGTAGGCCGGCCCTACTTATCTGGAGGCCTAAGGCCGCAGACCGATTGAAGCGGCCTGCCAACGCCGGGCCGGGAATCATTCCACAAGCTCAAGGAGGAGAAACGCTATGCTAAGATCCTTGTATTCCGGTGTTTCCGGTATGCGCGGTTTTCAAACAAAGCTGGACGTCATTGGAAACAACATTGCTAACGTGAATACGGTGGGCTTCAAAGGCAGCCGGGTCATGTTTCAGGATATCCTCAGCCAAACCGTGTCGGGAGTTACGGCTCCCGGAGACGAGCGGGGAGGAGTCAACGCCAAGCAAATTGGTCTGGGAGTAGCGATTTCCGCCATCGATACTCTTCACACACCGGGTAGTGCCATGACGACCAACGAACCTCTCGATTTAAGAATCAACGGAGACGGCTTTTTCGCCGTTAAAGTTTCGGAGGATCAGGAGGTTCCTTACTTGACCCGGGCAGGGGATTTTACACTGGATGCGAACCGTAATCTGGTAACCAAGAGCGGGCTGTTCGTCTGCGGAGTCGGCGGCGATCCGATCCAGCTGGATGAAGATATCGTTGCCTTCACCATTGGTCAGGACGGCAGAATCGTGGCCATTAACGGTGATGGGGAACCGGAAGAAACCGATTTTCAAATCGGGGTCGTCAAAGTTACCAATCCGGGCGGTCTGGAGAAAATCGGCGGCAGTCTCTATCGGACAACCCCTAATGCCCATGCGGAAGATATTGAAGTGGTTGAGCCTGGAGATGACGAAGCAGGCACCGGAGCGATCATCGCCGGTCAGCTCGAGATGTCCAATGTGGATTTGACCGCGGAATTTACGGAGATGATTGTAGCGCAGCGCGGTTTCCAGGCTAATTCTCGAATCATAACCACTTCCGATGAAGTGCTTCAGGAAATCGTCAACTTGAAACGATAAATCTTTTAGAGAATAGGGGGGCGGTTCCCCGCCCCTGCTGATTCTCTGCGGAGGGAATGCTTTGATTACCGTAACCCGTTTGAACGGTAAGCCTATTACGTTGAATGCTTTGTTGATCGAGACCATCGAGGAAACCCCGGATACGATGATCACGCTGATCACCGGCAAGAAAATCATGGTACTCGAGACCGTTCCGGAAACCGTGAGCAGGGTTCAACAATATGTGCAGTCGATAGGCTTGATAAGCAGTCAACTATTACGGACGGATTCGGGGGGAGTTTAGGTGTTAAAAAGCAAAGTTTTTCAAATCGTCGTTGCGATGCTGATCGTTGTCACTTTGATTCTCACCGCTTCCGTTTTGATATGGAACCTGATGGAGCAGAAGAGCTCCAAGGAAGTGAAATCAACGGAAGCGGCAGAGCAAGTGCCGGCCGCTCAAATCAAGGAAATGACCTACTTCCTGGATGAAATCCTTACGAATCTGGGAGAGAGCAGCCGTTTTGTCAAAGCAGGCTTCGCTTTTGAAATGACTACGAAGAAAGCCAAAGAAGAAATCGAGCAGTTGGACTTTAAAGTAAGAGGAATTATTAATCGGACTTTTGCCGAAATGACACCGGAACAAATTACGGGAGAGAAGGGTCAGGACCACCTTTCGACCGTATTGATGGATAAAATTAATCCTTTCTTGCACGATGGGAAGATCAAACAGGTATGGATCACTGAAATGGTGTTGCCATAGGTTTAATGTTTTTTGGTTAGGGGGGTGGCTGTAATGGTAGATGTGCTATCGCAAAATGAAATTGACGCCCTGCTGGCGGCATTGTCGTCCGGCGAAGCGGATGCGGAAGAGCTTAAGAAGGAAGATACCCAGAAAAAAATCCGGTCCTACGATTTTAAAAGAGCTACCCGATTGTCCAAAGATCATTTGCGCAGCTTGACGCGAATACACGAAAATTTCGCCAGGTATTTGACAACGTACTTTTCCACCCAGCTCCGGACCTTCGTTCAGATCAACGTAGTGCAGGTAGAGCAGCTTCCTTATGACGAATTCATCCGTTCCATACCGAAGATGACCATTCTGAATATTTTTGAAGCGGAGCCGCTGGAAGGCCGGATGGTGCTGGAAGTTCACCCCAATATCGCGTTTGCAATGCTTGATCGCCTATTAGGAGGGTTGGGGACATCCCCTTCGAGGGTGAACGCGCTGACGGAGATCGAGTCGATTATCATGGAACGGATTTTCGGCCGGGCGCTGGAATCATTGAAGGATGCCTGGAAGACGGTGGTCGATCTGGAGCCCCGTCTGGAGACATTGGAGACGAATCCGCAATTTATGCAAATTGCTTCGGCGAACGATACGATTGCGCTTATTTCTCTGAGCACCAAAATCGGCGATACCTCCGGAATGATCAATATTTGTATTCCTCATGTCGTTATTGAACCCATCATGCAACGGTTGTCCGTCCACCATATGTTCGTCACCCAGAAGAAGGCGAAGTCGAATGAGGAGTCGGAAATCCTGCAATCCAGGGTGAGTAAGGCCAAGCTTCCGATTATCGCGGAGCTGGGTCATTCCCAGATCACGGTTCGCGAATTCCTCGGACTTGCGCAAGGAGACGTCATTACGTTAAACAAGCTGGTCGGCGAAGGGTTGGCGATCAGAGTAGGGGAGAAAGTGAAGTATGTTGGAATCCCCGGAACGGTTAAGGGCAAAGCCGCCGTTCAGATCACGGATATTGTAAGTGAAGGAGTGGAAGAGGATGACGAATAACAAGGATTTTCTGTCTCAGGAAGAAATCGATGCCCTGTTAAACCAATCGGTAAACAGCCCCGAAGATGAAGCTGAAGCGAACATCGATGATTATCTGACAACGATTGAACAGGACGCCTTGGGGGAAATCGGCAATATTTCGTTCGGCAGCGCAGCGACGGCACTGTCCACATTGCTGGGCAAGAAGGTGGATATTACCACTCCCAAGGTGAGCGCGATTTCCAAGAAGAAGCTGAAGGATGAGTTCCCGAAGCCCCACGTTGCTGTACACGTCAATTACGTGGAAGGGTTCAACGGAGTGAATCTGCTCGTCATCAAAACCCGCGACGCCCAAATCATTGCTAACCTGATGATGGGGGGAGACGGTAAGGGACCGGAGGAGGAACTAAGCGAATTCCATATCAGTGCTGTACAGGAAGCCATGAACCAAATGATGGGGTCTTCCGCGACCTCCATGTCTACGATCTTCAACCGGTTCGTCAATATTTCTCCTCCGGGCATCGATATTCTCGACTTGAGAGACCCGGAGGGCACGGAGAAGCTGCCTGACGAACAAGTATTCATTAAGGTTTCCTTCCGATTGACGATCAGCGATTTAATCGATTCAACGATCATGCAGCTTCTGCCTGTAGCGTTCGCTAAGGAAATGGTCGCCATGCTGATGGGATCCCCTGAAGAACCGGCCGTTCAGGAGCCGCAGCCGGCAGTGGAACAGGCTATGGTAGAGTCCCAGTCGGCAGCGGCTCAGCCCCGTATGGAGCAGACTCCGGCCGCCGCCGCATCGACCGGTACGGATCCGGCTTATGCTCCGCCGCATCAGTCTGCCGTACCGCCTGCCGCAGGTCCTGCAAATTATGGCAATGTGCCTGTACGCAACGTTAATGTTCAACCCGTACAGTTCAGCAGTTTTGACCAGATGTCCTCTGTTCAGTCGGAAGACTCGAATTTGAACCTGCTGCTGGATATTCCGCTGAAAGTGACGGTGGAGCTCGGAAGGACGCAAAAAGCGATCAAAGATATTCTCGATTTATCCCAGGGCTCCATTATCGAGCTGGATAAGCTGGCCGGCGAGCCGGTGGATATTCTGGTTAACAACAAGCTGATCGCCAAAGGCGAAGTAGTTGTCATTGACGAGAATTTCGGCGTCCGTGTCACGGATATCGTCAATCCGATGGACCGTATACAGAAACTGCAATAATACCATTGCATTACATCAATAAATCATGTGAAGAGAGGATTGTTAGTTATGGCCAACCGTATTCTAGTAGTTGATGATGCAGCTTTCATGAGAATGATGATCCGGGACATTCTGACCAAGAACGGATATGAGGTTTGCGGTGAAGCCAATGACGGCTTCCAGGCAGTGGAGAAGTACAAGGAGCTTAAGCCGGATCTGATTACGATGGATATTACGATGCCGGAAATGGACGGTATCCAGGCGCTTAAGGAGATCAAGTCCTTCGATCCGAACGCGAAGGTGATTATGTGTTCGGCTATGGGGCAGCAGGCGATGGTTATCGATGCTATCCAGGCAGGGGCCAAGGACTTTATCGTGAAGCCTTTCCAAGCGGACCGAGTGATCGAAGCGATCAAGAAAACATTAGGTTAGTGCAGAAGTGATAAATATGAAAGGGACATGCGGTCGGGTTGGAAGCAGTCTAGCCGGCAAGATCTGTCCGGGAACCCTGGGGCTGCTTATGGTTGGCTTGATGTGGGGTTCCCGCTGTTTCGCCGAAGGCGAAGAGGACGGACTGTCCTACAACGGATTCGGCATGGCGGTCAAAGTGATTGTCTATCTAGTCCTAATTATCGGTTTATTTCTTATCATAATTAAGTGGATGGCTCAAAAAAACCGGGGTTTTCTTCCCGGACGCACCATTAAAACATGGGGAGGCGTACCTCTCGGCCAGAACAAATCGGTTCAGATTGTGGAAATCGGACATTCATTGTATGTGCTGGGAGTCGGAGAAGAGATCCGGCTGCTGCACAAAATAGACGACCCGGAAGAAATAGAGTTTATCCGCAGTCAAAGTACGGCCGGACAGCCTGAAATGAAGGGAATCTCCCAAATCAGAAAATGGTTTGAGCCCAAAAAAAATGAGGACGAAGCAATGACTTCTTTCCAACAGATGTTCCAGCAAAAGATGAATCAGTTATCCGGCCGCAATGATAAGGTCGAGCAATGGATTCATAATGAAAACAAAACGGATCGGTCGGATGAACGATGAAAAGAATTAAGAGGCTTGCGGTTCTGGGTGTCATTCTGCTGAGCTCCTTCCTGTTCCCGGGCCAGAGCTTTGCCGAAGAGGGAGACACGCTTCCTATTCCCAACATCAATATAGACATCGGCAGCGGAACGGGTGATCCCGCCGGAACGGCCAGTACGGTCACGATCGTTCTGCTCATTACAATATTAAGTCTGGCTCCGGCCATACTCGTTCTTATGACCAGCTTCACACGGATCGTCATTGTGCTTGGGTTTGTCCGAACTTCTTTGTCAACCCAGCAAATGCCTCCTAATCAGGTGCTGATTGGTCTGGCCTTGTTCTTGACCCTGTTCGTCATGTCTCCGACACTTGCGGAGATCAACAAAGTGGCTTTCCAGCCATATATGGCCGGGGAGATCACACAGAACGAAGCCTTGAGCCGGGCGGCTCTCCCGCTGAAGGAATTTATGGGCAAGCACACCCGAGAAAAAGATTTGAAGCTGTTTCTGGATTACTCCCGTGCCGACAGACCGACCGGGATCGCGGATACTCCGTTGACCGCTCTTATTCCCGCTTTTGCGATCAGCGAGCTGAAATCGGCTTTTCAGATGGGTTTCATGATCTTCGTGCCGTTTCTCGTGATCGATATGATTATTGCCAGCACGCTGATGTCCATGGGGATGATGATGCTTCCCCCGGTCATGATCTCGCTTCCGTTCAAGGTTCTGCTGTTTATTCTCGTGGACGGTTGGTATCTGGTTGTCAAATCGTTGTTGGTCAGTTTTAATTCCTGACCGTCAACAAGCTTACAGGAGGGAAACCGATGGCTTCAGATTTTGTCATACGGCTGGCGGGCGAAGCGGTATATACCGTCTTGAAAGCCAGTGCTCCCATGCTGATTGTCGCACTGGCCGTAGGTTTGGCGATCAGCATCTTTCAGGCGACCACCCAAATTCAGGAGCAGACACTGGCGTTCGTTCCGAAAATCGTTGCGGTCTTGTTGACAGTGCTTCTGTTTGGACCGTGGATATTGACCACGCTGGTCGACTTTACGTTTAATTTGTTCAATAACTTACATAAGTATATCGGTTAGGGCTGGGGAAAATCGATGGAGTTCTTCTTGCAGTTCATTCCTAACGTCCTGCTTATTTTTTGCAGAATAACATCTTTCTTTCTCGCATCGCCAGTGTTCACGGCGAGAAACGTTCCTCCCCAGTTCAAGCTTGGATTGTCGTTTTTTCTTACACTAATGGCTATTCCTGCAATCGGGGACGAGCCGATCCCGATGGACGGGGAATATTTCCTTTCTATTATCAGAGAAATCTTGATCGGCTTGCTGCTTGGATTAATAGCGAACTTTATCTTTACCGCGGTGCAGATAGCCGGAGCGTTCATTGATGTGCAAATCGGATTTGCGATGGCGAATGTGATGGACCCGATGACGGGAGTGCAGACTCCGCTGCTGGGAAATTTTAAATACTTCATTGCCCTGCTGCTGTTTCTGACCTTCAACGGTCATCATCTGCTTATCCAGGCCATTGTGGACAGCTATGAGTGGGTTCCGTTGTCCAATGATTTCTTCGCCCATATTGCTCGGGGGCACGTTAGCGAATTTCTCGTTCAAGCGTTTATTACAGCTTTTGCCCTTGCTTTCCAAATGGCTGCTCCGCTGGTTGCATCGTTGTTTCTGGTTGACGTGGGGCTGGGTGTATTGGCAAAGACCGCTCCGCAATTCAATATTTTCGTGTTAGGGATCCCGATGAAAATTCTGGTCGGCCTGATTCTTCTCTTCTTTTTTATCCCGGGGATGTACAATCTGTTTTCCGACCTGTTCAAGACCATGTTCGAGCATATGCAAAGAATGCTGGAGATATTGGCCGTCCCGGGATCGTCCTAGCCAATGGAATGGCGTTTGGAGGGAGACCGATGACCGCTTATCGATGGCGGATGGACCTGCAGTTGTTCTCACAGGAAAAGACAGAGCCCGCTACACCGAAGAAAAAGCGCGAGGCCCGACAGAAAGGGCAGGTAGCCAAAAGCATGGAGCTGCCCGGCGCGCTTGTTCTGTTCTTTACCTTCGTCGCCTTTTTATTGTTCGGCGGCTTTCTGAAGGAGCGTTTATTCGAAATCTTCACATTAACGCTATACGACTATATGCTGATGAACGTCACGATCCCGAATACGACCGCATTATTTAACAAGCTTATGATCGACGGGATGATTATGCTTTCTCCCATTCTGCTCTTTGCCATCGTCATGGCGGTCATAGGCAATTATGTACAGATTGGTGTTTTGTTCACCGGCGAGCCTCTTAAGATGAAGCTGAACAAGCTGAATCCGGTGGAAGGGGCCAAGAAAATGTTCGGACTGCGGTCATTAGTAGAATTTTTAAAAACCGTCTTCAAATTAATCGTCATCGGAGTCATCGTCTTCTTCACTTTGTGGGGGAAGAAAGAAAGTTTAATGGGACTGGCCCATCTTCCTCTGGAATCCATTCTGTCGTATGTAGCTCAGGTTATGGTCGAATTAGGCGTGAAAATCGGACTGGTTCTGATCGTGCTGGCTATCTTCGACTATATGTATCAGAAATATGAGCATGAGAAAGGCTTGCGAATGTCCAAGCAGGACATTAAGGACGAGTACAAGAAGACCGAGGGAGATCCGCTGATCAAGTCGAAAATCAAGGAAAGACAGAGAAGAATGGCCATGCAGCGGATGATGCAGGAGGTTCCGAAGGCCGACGTTATCATCACCAACCCGACTCATTTCGCGGTAGCGCTAAAGTATGAGTCCGGGAAGATGGAGGCACCGAAGGTAATCGCGAAGGGTGTCGATTTGGTTGCCTTGAAAATCAGGGAAATCGGCAAACAGAACGGGATTGCCATAATGGAGAACAAACCATTGGCCAGGGCGCTGTATGAACGGGTGGAATTGAATGAAACCATTCCCGGAGACCTGTTTCAAGCCGTCGCTGAGGTGCTGGCCTACGTGTATAAGCTGAAGGGCAAAGTCAATTAATGGGCAAATGGAGGAGACTAAACAGTGAAAGTACGGGATTTATTCATATTGGTCGGAATAATCGGGATCGTTCTGATGATGGTCGTTCCGATTCCCATTCCTTTGCTAGACGTTCTCCTCATTATAAATATTACACTGGCTCTAACGATCCTGCTCGTGGCGATGAATACGAAGGAAGCTCTGCAGTTTTCGATCTTCCCTTCGCTGCTGCTCGTAACGACGCTGTATCGGCTGGCGTTAAATATTTCAACCACAAGAAACATTCTGTCGGAAGCGGAAGCAGGCCAGGTGGTGGACACCTTCGGCGGGTTCGTTGCGAACGGCAACATTGTTGTAGGATTTGTTGTATTCCTTATTCTGGTTATTGTTCAATTTATTGTTATAACGAAAGGTTCGGAGCGGGTTGCGGAGGTGGCCGCGCGCTTCACCCTCGATGCGATGCCCGGTAAGCAGATGAGTATCGATGCGGATTTGAACGCCGGGCTGATTAACGAGACCCAGGCGAGAGAACGCCGGAGCAAGATCGAACGAGAGGCCGATTTCTACGGAGCGATGGATGGTGCCAGCAAGTTTGTCAAAGGGGACGCCATCGCGGGAATTATCATTTTAATAATCAATCTTCTTGGCGGATTGATTATTGGAATGATGTATCACGATATGACGCTGCCGGAGGCTGCGGCCACCTTCTCCAGATTGACGATCGGGGACGGTCTGGTCAGTCAAATTCCTGCCCTCCTTATTTCGACATCTGCGGGATTGATTGTGACGCGCGCCAGCTCCGACGGCAACTTCGCTTCGGATATTGCCGGCCAGCTGCTTAACTACCCGAAACTGCTATATGTCGTGGCCGGAACGATATTGGTTCTTGGAATGTTCACGCCAATCGGGCTTGGCGCGACGCTTCCTATCGGCGGCCTGCTGATCTTCGCGGCCTATAAGATGCAGAAGAATATGGAGCGGAGGCAGGAAGAGGAACAGCAATTTGAAGAGGAGCAGCAAATCGAAGAGGTGCGCAGTCCGGAGAGTGTGATCAGCCTGCTGCAGGTGGATCCGATTGAATTTGAATTCGGTTATGGCTTGATTCCGCTGGCGGATACTCAGCAAGGAGGAGATCTGCTGGACCGGATTATTCTGATCCGCAGACAGTGCGCCCTTGAGCTCGGAATTGTCGTGCCGGTTATCCGAATTCGCGATAACATCCAGCTCAAGCCGAACGAGTATGTGATCAAGATCAAAGGAAATACGATTGCCAGAGGAGAGCTGCTCCTCAATCATTACTTGGCGATGAGTCCGGGAGTGGAGGACGACTCCGTT
The DNA here is from genome assembly GCF_051966115.1 of Paenibacillus sp. SAFN-117. NCBI lineage: Bacteria > Bacillati > Bacillota > Bacilli > Caryophanales > Paenibacillaceae > Paenibacillus > Paenibacillus sp. SAFN-117. The sequence continues at coordinate 64,168 of NZ_JBQCLK010000024.1, read as the reverse complement.
ATCGGAATTGAAACGACGGAACCGGCATTCGGACTGCCGGCTCTATGGATCGACGAGGAGACGAAGGACCGGGCGGAGCTGTCCGGCTACACAGTGGTCGATCCGCCATCCGTAGTGGCGACCCATCTGACCGAAGTGATCAAGAAGCATGCCTTCGAGCTGCTTGGACGCCAAGAGACGAAAGCGTTGATCGAGAACGTAAGAGAGAGCTATCCGGCCCTGGTGGAGGAGCTCATTCCGAATGTGCTGTCGATCGGCGATATTCAGAAAGTTCTCGTCAAGCTGCTGCGTGAGAAAATTTCCGTACGGGACATGGTGACCATTCTGGAAACGTTGGCCGATTACGGAACTTATACGAAAGACCCGGATGTATTGACCGAATATGTACGGCAGGCGCTGTCCCGCCAGATTACCCAGCAGTTCGCCCAGGGGGACGAGTCGCTTAAAGTTATTACGGTGGGTCCGGCATTGGAGAAGAAAATTGCGGAATCGGTACAGCAGACAGACCAGGGGTCGTATCTGGCGCTGGACCCGGCTTCAACACAGACGATCTTTCACCGATTGAGCGAGCAAGTAGGCAAGGTTGTTCAAGCGGGACAGCAGCCGGTCATTCTGACCTCCCCAACGATTCGAATGTACTTGCGTCAGCTGCTGGAAAGAACGATGCAGGATATTCCGGTGTTGTCTTACAGCGAGCTGGAGCCGAGTGTTGAAATTCAAAGCATGGGGGTAGTCAATCTATGAAGGTGAAACGTTACGTAGTTGATTCAATGCCCGACGCGCTTGCCCGGATCCGAAGTGACTTGGGCAAGAACGCAATCATTTTAAATACGAAAGAAATCCGCTCAGGAGGGCTGTGGGGCTGGTTCGGCAAGAAGAAGATAGAGGTAATTGCGGCAGCGGACGAGAGCATGTCCGTTCCGCAGCGGCCGACGGCGCCGCCTGCAGCCGGCTGGTCGGACTTCCAGTCTGAGGTGGCCGCGGCCCTGAACTCCAATTCGGATTCCGTATTCGATACCGGGAAACCGGGAATTCATGCTCCCATCCCGCTGGACAGAAATGCTCACAACTTGACGGGCCGAACCGGCTTCAAGCAGCAGTCCGATTTGACGAACGGGCGTTCCGCCAAGGAGGAACAGGGAAACGAGCCGATTCTTGAGGAGATCAGGCAGATGAAGTTGCTGATGCAGAAGCTGTCTGCCGCTTCCGAGCCTCAGGAGGAGGCTCCTCCCGCGTGGCTGGAAGTAAGAGAAAGGCTGCTGGAGCAGGATGTTTCGCCGGATTTGACCGACCGGATTCTTCTGCCGATCCGCGAAGAAATGCAGGAGTCTACGGAAGTATGGGACAAGGCCCGGATCATAGCCCGGGCAAGGGAGAGGATGCGGGACATTTTCTCGGGGCAGGGGCCGAAGGTGATCTCGCCGCAAACCCGCATTGTGCATATCGTCGGACCGACCGGAGTAGGCAAGACAACGTCCATCGCCAAGCTGGCCGCCGAGCAGGTTCTCAAGCATAAGCGCAAAGTAGGGCTGATCACTTCCGATACATATCGAATCTCGGCCGTGGAGCAGCTGAAAACATACGCAACCATTTTAAACACACCGTTAGAGGTTGTGTTCTCGCCCCAGGATATGCAGCGGGCTTTCTCGCGGTTGGAGGACATGGATATCATCTTTATGGATACCGCAGGGCGAAATTACCGCAACGAAATGTATGTCTCCGAGCTGCATTCCCTGATACAAACCCATGGGGCAAGCGAAACGTTCCTGGTGCTCAGCCTGACCACCAAATACAAGGATATGAAAGTCATCGCCGATAACTTCATGAAATTTCGTCTGGATAAAGTGCTTTTCACAAAAATGGATGAAACGGGCACGCTCGGCGCTGTGCTGAATTTGGTCGATGCGCTTAAGCTCCAATTGTCCTATGTGACGAATGGACAGAATGTTCCCGACGATATTGCGGAAGCAGATGAGGACCATATCATTAATGTCATTTTGGGGGAAGCCGTGCATGAATGACCAGGCACAAAGTTTGCGAAGGCTCATGAGCATGAGAGCGTCCTCGGAATCGGACCCGTCATCGGGCCAAACCCGTGTCATTACCGTGACGAGCGGTAAAGGGGGAGTAGGGAAGTCCAATTTCACGCTTAACTTTGCCCTTGCTCTTCAGGCGCGCGGACACAAGGTGCTCATCTTCGATGCGGATATGGGGCTGGCCAATCTCGACACGCTTATGGGGGTTTCCCCACGCTATAACCTGTACCATCTTCTTAAGCAGAACAAATCGATTCAGGCCATTATCCATGAATGCTACGGCGGCCTGCAGTTTATAGCCGGAGGTTCCGGGGTTACCGAGCTGCTCCATCTGTCCGAACAGGAACTGGATATTTTCAAGCGGGAGATAGAAAGGCTGAATGGCGTCGTCGATTTTATTATTTTCGATACCGGGGCCGGATTATCGAACGAAACACTCCGGTTTATCCTGTCGGCGGATGAGACGATTATTGTGACGACACCGGAGCCGCCCTCCATTACGGATGCCTATGCTGTGATGAAGATGGTGAAGGGGCTCGGGCATGAGGTGAATTTTCGGCTCGTTGTCAATCGAGCCACCGATTTGCGGGAAGGAACGCAAACCGCTGACAAAATCCGCATGGCGGCCCACCGTTTTTTGCAGACGGACGTTCCCGCTCTCGGCTATGTGCTGGATGACAGCAACGTATCGAAGGCTGTCAAAATGCAGAAGCCGTTCACGGTAGCTTATCCGCATAGCAGTGCTTCCAGATCGATTGCCAACATTGCCGACCGCTTTCTATCCGGTTCCACCTCTCAGCCTTCTGCAAATGCAGGTATCAAAGGCTTTCTCTACCGAATGTTCAAGCGGGTGAAATAAACAAGTCGGAAATAACAATTGACCGTTGAGGAGGGAAGCCCGGATGATCCCTTATAGGGTACTTGTAGTCGATGATTCCATATTCATGAGAAAAATCATTAGCGATTTGTTGTCCGGCAACCCTCGGTTAAAAGTCGTCGACACGGCCGTCAACGGGGCGGAAGCCGTTGAGAAAGTAAAGCAGCTGAAGCCGGACGTGGTGACGATGGACGTGGAAATGCCGGTCATGGATGGGCTTAGGGCACTGCAGAAAATTATGGCCGAGCATCCGACTCCGGTTGTCATGTTAAGCAGCTTGACGCAGGAAGGGGCGGATCAATACCGCACTCGTCTGTCCGCCGAAGGCACCCGCTCCGGGCATCGTCCGTCTGTGGATGTCTTGTTCGAATCTCTGCTTCCTTTTAAGGAACTGAAGAGACATGCCGTACTCATGACGGGCATGGGCAGTGACGGTGCGGCGGGTATGCTTGCCCTGAAGCAGGCGGGGGCCGTGACGACGATAGCTGAAGCGGAAGAGACGTGTGTAGTCTATGGAATGCCCAGGGCTGCGGTCGAACGGGGAGCGGCCATACATATATTGCCCCAGCAGCACATTAGCGGGAAGCTGGTTCAGCTTATTGAAACTTAAGCCGGTTAAGCACTCGGGGGCGTTTGCACTCCGCTTGCCCGGAGAGGAAGCGGAGGCTGTCCGCATGATGCAAATACAGGAGGTGCAGCTTTTTGGATATTAATCAATATTTGTCGGTTTTTATCGATGAGGCGAGAGAGCATTTACAGGCCATGAACGACCAACTGCTTGTTCTGGAGCAGAGTCCGGAAGATATCGAGATCGTGCAGACGATCTTTCGATCCGCGCATACGCTTAAAGGCATGTCGGCAACGATGGGGTTCGAGGATATCGCTTCGTTAACCCATGAAATGGAAAATGTGCTGGATCTGGTGCGTAATGACAAGCTGGCGATGAGCGAGCCGATCTTCGAATGTTTATTCAGCGGCAACGACGCGCTGGAGTCGATGGTGAACGATATTATCAATGGTGGAACAGGCAGCCTCGACGTATCCGAGCTGGTAGCTTCCCTGAAAGCTATCGTGAACGGGGATGCTCCGGGAGGAACCGCTCAATCCACCGCTTCTTCCACAGATTTGGATGAATTTCAATATTCTATCATTATGCAAACCCTGGAAGCCGGCCACTCGGTCTTTCATATCGATGTCGTTTTTCGGGACGATTGTGTGCTGAAGGCCGCACGTTCGTTTATGGTATTCGGTGTGCTGGAAGCAAGCGGGGAGGTTGTCCAAACCATCCCGTCCGTAGAAGATATCGAGCAGGAAAAGTTTGACAAGGGCTTCTCCGTTTATTTGGTCAGCGATAAGGAAGCGGCGGAGCTTCAGGCTGAAATCATGAAGGTCTCGGAAATCGAATCGGTCGATGTGCGTCCGCTGGATAAAGAGTCGCTGCAGCGGATTCGTGCCGGTGTTCAGGAAGCGGCAGCAACGGCCGTTGCGGAGAAACCGGCGGCTGATCCCGGAGCAGCAGCCAAGGAACAGCCTGCGTCAGACGGTAAGCAGGCGTCCGGCAAAGCGAAGCCCAAACCGGCCGCGGCACCTGTTGCAAGCCGGACCATCCGTGTGGATATCGAGCGTCTGGATGTTCTGATGAACCTGCTCAGCGAGCTGCTGATTGACCGGGTCCGCCTGGAGCAGCTGGCAAGCGAGATCCGCAATGGCGATTTGATCGACACGGTCGAGCATATGACCCGTGTAAGCGGTGATTTGCAGAACATTGTTCTGAAGCTCAGGATGGTGCAGATCGATACGGTATTCAACCGGTTCCCCCGGATGATCCGCGATATCGCCAAATCGCTGGATAAGAAGGTGGACCTCGTCATTACCGGAGCTGAGACGGAACTGGACCGGACCGTCATTGATGAAATCGGAGATCCGCTCGTTCATTTATTGAGGAATGCGGTGGATCACGGGCTGGAATCGGTTAGCGACCGTGTGGCCGCGGGCAAACCCGAGACCGGAACGATTCAACTTAGAGCGTTCCAAAGCGGCAACCATGTCTTCATCGAAATTGAGGATGACGGCAAAGGAATTAACCGCGATAAAGTGCTGCAAACGGCGATTCGCAAAAATGTGGTTACCCAGGAGCAGGCGGATAAACTGTCCGACGAGGAGGTTTACCAGCTTCTGTTCGCTTCCGGCTTCAGCACGGCAGATCAAATCTCCGATATTTCCGGCCGCGGGGTAGGTCTGGACGTCGTCAAGACCAAAATTCAATCCCTGGGCGGACAAGTTTCGGTGTCGTCCAATCCCGGACTAGGGACGAAATTTTCGGTCCAGCTTCCGTTAACCCTCTCTATCATAACCGCCATGCTGATAAGAGCAGGCGAGGAGAAATATGCTATCCCGCTGTCCTCTATCTCGGAGACGGCGATAGTCGAGAAGAGCGAGATTCGTCAGGTACACGGCAATCCGATGATCGATTTCCGCGGCAGTGTGATTCCGGTCATCTTTCTGGATCAGCTTCTGGATATCCCGGTTCAATCGGTAGCCGTCAGCTCTTCCCTGCAGATTATCGTGATCCGGAAAGGAGACAAACAGGCCGCTCTGGTTGTCGACGAGTTTATCGGACAGCAGGAAATTGTTCTGAAATCGTTGGGCAAATATTTGGACAACCCGTTCGCCGTTTCCGGAGCCACAATTTTGGGGGACGGTCAGGTTGCCCTCATTCTGGAAACCAATGCTTTGATTAAATAACCATTAACTATATGTCGAAAGGGTGAGTGGGAATGGAAGAAGATTTGAAGGTGATCGTGTTTACTCTCGGCAGCGAGGAATACGGCGTGGATGTAGAAAGAGTTCAGACGATCGAGCGCATGCTGCCGATTACCCGGGTTCCCAAGACTCCGTCGTTTGTCAGAGGAGTTGTGAACTTGCGCGGAGTCGTAACGCCGGTTATCGATCTTAGAGGCCGCTTCGGGCTTGAGGAAACCGAATATACGGATCAGACCCGGCTAATTGTCGTCGCCATCAACGATATCGAGGTAGGGCTGATCGTCGATTCGGCTAATGATGTTCTCGATGTGCCCGCCGATTCGGTTGATGATCCGCCGGAAGTGGTGGGCGGCATCAAAGCCAAATATTTGCACGGCATCGCGAAAATCGGTGAGGACCGACTGCTGGTCCTGCTTAATTTGCGGGAGGTGCTGAACAAGGAAGAGATCATTCAACTGGAACAGTTCGAGGCTTAGTTCGATGAATCCGTTGAAGCCAATGGCTGAATTCCAGATGGATGTATTGAGAGAGGTCGGTAACATTGGGGCGGGCCATGCGGCAACGGCTTTATCCAAGCTTCTGGGCCGGCCGGTAGATATGCGCGTCCCCCAGGTGAAGATGGTCCCTTTCGAACAAATTTCAGACAGCGTGGGCGGAGCTGAGCAGGTCGTCATAGCTATCTTCCTGCGGGTCGAAGGGGACGTTCCGGGCAATTTGTTCTTTATTTTCAGCAAGGGATCGGCCAAGCAGCTTCTTGGCTCGCTCGTCGCCGGCGGAATGGAAGGCGAGGGGGAATTCTCCGAAATGGAGCTGTCCGCGCTTCAGGAGATCGGCAATATTCTGGCCGGGTCGTACCTGACCTCGTTGGCCGAGCTGACCCAATTGGACATGGTTCCTTCCGTTCCGTCGCTGGCTATCGATATGGCCGGCGCGATTCTGAGCTACGGCCTGCTGGAATACGGGCAGATGGGGGAGCAGGCCCTGTTTATAGACACCAATTTCCTGGAAGGCAGTGAAGCGATTGAGGGACATTTCTTTTTTATCCCCGATCCCGATTCGTTCGATAATCTGTTTTCCGCATTGGGAGTGCCCCCTTCATGATTCAGCAAAATAATGTAGTCAAGGTCGGGATGGCGGATATGAATATAGTCGTTGGAGAAGGCGTATTAAGGACGACTGGTCTCGGTTCCTGCGTCGGGGTCACCTTGTATGATTCCGTCGCCAAAATCGCCGGCATGGCCCATGTCATGCTTCCGTCATCCGACATTGCCAGAGGGCCAATCCATCTGGCTAAATTCGCGGATACAGCCTTGCCGGAGATGATCCGCAGGATGGAGCAGGAAGGCGCGTCTACCCGCCGGATGGAGGCCAAGATGGCAGGGGGAGCGCAGATGTTTGCCTTTGATACCAGGAAAGATACGATGCGGATCGGCCCCCGCAACGTGGAATCTTGCAAAGCGGTTCTGAACCGATACGGAATACCCGTTAAAGCGGAAGATACGGGAGGAAATTATGGACGAACTATTGAATTGGACTGTGCTACCGGCATTCTGCATATCCGGAGCGTCCAGCATGGAAGCCGGGATCTGTAAATGATAGGAACCATTCGCTGGAATGCGATCATCGGTGGATTGGGGGCCGCAGCCACTTTTATATCCTCTTTTTCCAATAATATATTGACGACGACTCTGCTCCGCACTCTATACAGCTTCGTTATTTTATTCGCGCTCGTATTTGTTTTCCGATGGGTCCTTGGAACGGTAATGGGAGGAACGAATCCTGAGCGGGATTCTGCAGACTCGCAGCCGGAGGACTCCGTCAGGGGACAGAGGATCGACTTTACGACGCCAGACGAGCCGTCCGGATTGTCCGGAGAGCCCGTCCCGTCCGCCCAGGACGACAGGGAACAGGATGAGACCGGCTTCTCCCCTTTGAACCCGCCTAAGCTGGCGACCAGAAACAAGGTCGATTCGGAAGAGATGGTCAAAGCCCTTCGTCATCTTTCAGAAGATTAAGGAAGGTGAACTTGTATGGCAATTCATAAGCAGTCACATTTGTCCAATATGGAAATATGGAAGCAGTGGAAGGAAGAACGCTCGCTGGAGGCGAAGAAAAGGTTGATGGAATGTTATCTTCCTCTCGTGGACTTCGTTTCCAACCGGCTGGCGAGCGGGATGCCGGGCTCGGTATCGAAAGAGGATCTGGCCAGTCACGGAGTAATGGGTTTGATAGACGCCATCGAGAAATTCGATCATTTGCGGGGACTTCAATTTGAGACTTATGCCTCCTGGAGAATTCGCGGAGCCATCATTGACGGTTTGCGCCAGGGAGACTGGGTGCCCCGTTCCGTGCGCGAGAAGGCCAAGAGAATAGAGGAAGCCTATCAGAAGCTGGAGCAGGAGCATTTGCGTTCCGTAACCGACGCGGAAATCAGCAGCTATCTGCAGGTTTCGGAGAAGGAATTTCAATCGATGCTGCAAGAAATTACTTTGACGACACTCTGCTCCATTGATGAGCCTATTAAAGAGGAAGAATCGGAAACGAGATTGTCCGTTTTGGTTGACGAGACGTCGAAAAACCCGGAATATAAGGTTAACGAGTTTTTTCTGAAGGAAACGTTGGCAAAAGCTATTGACCGGCTGACGGAAAAGGAGAGAACGGTCATCTCGCTGTTTTATTATGAAGATCTGTCGCTCAGTGAAATTGCTGAGGTAATGTCGCTGTCGCCTTCTCGGATTTCTCAGCTTCACTCCAAGGCTATTCTCAGATTGAGAGGATCGCTTGGACGATTTAAAGTGCAATTGTTGCATGAATAGAAGGGATGGATACAATGAACCCTCATTCAGCCTCTACTGAATTCTTCATTGATGTGCTGCTCTCCGACGACAAGCTGGAAGCCTTCCTCGATTTCTCGCATTGCGGGGAAGATATGGTATGCACCGTCGAGCAGTTAGAAACGCTGCTGAAAAAACATTCCATCAGTTACGGCATTGATTACGCCCGGCTTGTCCAGATCGCCAAGGACCCGGGTCCTTTCATTAAGCGCAAAATCGTTATTGCCACAGGAGACCCGCCCAAACCGGGCAAGGACGGCGAAATCAAATATTGGTTCGATATGAAAGCATCGGCCAAGAAGCCCGCCGTGCTGGAAGACGGCACCGTAGATTACCGGGAAGTTACGAGCATTTTAAATGTAAAAAAAGGGGAGCTTCTCGCCAGCAGAACTCCCCCAACGAAAGGAGTTCCCGGCAAAGCCGTTACCGGTGAGGTCCTCATGGCCAGAAACGGCAAGGAAGCCCGGTTCAAGGTAGGCAAGAATGTAGTAACGGATGCCAACAACACTCAGCTGTATTCGGCCATTGATGGGGTGATCAGTTATACGGGCAAGGGACAGATCAACGTTTTTCCCGTTTACGAGGTGAATGGGGATGTCGACTACGCCATTGGCAATATCGACTTTGTAGGCACGGTTGTTATCCGCGGGAATGTGCTGACCGGCTTCAAAATCAAGGCGGAGGGAGATATACGCGTCACCGGAACCGTCGAGGGAGCCGAGATGGAGGCCGGCGGGTCCATACTGATCAGCGCGGGAATATTAGCCCAGAATAAAGGATGGATTCGTGCCGGCAAGACGATTAGGAGTGCGTTCATCCAGGATGGCAATGTGGAAGCGGGGGAAGACGTTCTGATCTCCCAGAGTATAATGCACTCCAATATCCGGGCGGGAAGAAGCATCCGGTGTGAAGGCGCCAAGGGACTGATTGTCGGCGGGAAACTCCAGGCGGGCGAACAGGTCGTCGCCCGAACGATCGGCAATTCCATGTCGACGGCCACCGTTATTGAAGTAGGCGTCCTGCCGGAGGTGCGTAGTGAGCTGCATCAGCTCAAGGAGCAGCTGAAGATGAATGCCGAGAACCTGCAGAAGACGGAGAAAGCGTTGACAATTCTTGACCAGTTGGCAGCGGCCGGACAGCTTTCACCTGATAAAGCGGCCATGCGGGTTAAACTGGCAAACACCCGAAAGCAAACGGTGGAAACAACGGAAACGATCAAGGACAGGGTCCTTCAGTTGGAGACCATGCTGGAGGATACGGGGAAAGCAAGAATTGTGGCGACCTCAACGATTTACGGCGGAACCAAGCTTGTCATGGGCCGTCATATCAAAGTGATTAAAGACCCGGTGCAGCGGGTATACTTCCGAATTGACGAAGGGGATATCGGCATGTTTCCGCTTTATCCTTAAGGAGAGACCTTGAATTTCGCGCGATAAGTTGGAGGGATCGAGCATATGAGTCTGAAATCGATCGATATGCAGCTGGCTGTTCACAAAAGTCCCGAAGCCGGGATCAAGCAAAATGAAATTCAGCAGAAGCCGGTCCATGATCAAAATCATCTCACAGAGCAAACTTCCAAACAAACAGACCGGGAACGGCACGTCACCTCGAAATCGGAAGCGCCCGAACAGGCAGGGATCCGGGACGGGGAGGAACGCCGTGAACGCAGCAGGGGAAGCGGAAACGGAAGGAAGAAGACCTCGGGCCAATCCGGTCCTGTCGAGGAGAAGAGGCCACAGCACCCATACAAGGGAAAAATTATAGATATGCAGCTTTAGTGCTGTCCTGCAATATGCTGATGCACCAAGAAACCGATTTGACGAAAAGGTGAAGTTTAAATGAATGACCCTTGGGTATATATCGTACTGGCAGGAGCAGTTATCATCGTGATCGCGCGCCTTCTGCCTAAGCCCTCCGGACCGTCGTCCGAGATAGTTAAGGAAATGGAAGGGGCAATCGAACAGTTTGCGGCGGATTTGGAGCAAGACAATGAGAAGCTTCTCCAGACCATCTCCAGAATGAAAGACGAGCATAACGGCCAGGTGGAGCAGCTAAGCCGCAGAATGGCCGAACTGGAGAAGCAGAATGAAATTTTGGGCAGGCAGATGGAGCGGCTCAAGCAAGAGGCCGTGTCCTCTCAATCCGTTACGGCAGGACTTCAATCGACCGTGGAAGCCCGGGCATCGGAGACGCTTGAGGCAGCGTCCGGGGTTAAAGAGGCGCCGGCCGCAGAGGATAGCGGGATAATGAACATCAAGGCAAGGTACGCCGAGCTTTTTTCATTATATGAGCAGGGGAAATCGATAGAAGCGATCGCCCGCAAGCTGGGGATGAACAAAGGGGAAGTTAATCTGATCGTGCAGCTGGGCAAACAGGAGGAGAACAGTCATGAGCGTGTCCGGGCGTAGATCGTTCTGGACGGGTATAGGAAGCGGCCTCGTCATAGGAGCCATTCTGCTGCAGGTCATGAATATCGCCGTCCAGCGAGACCTGCCCCCGATGGATGCGGAAACGCAGCAGACAGAGGCGGAGCAGGATTGGCGGAAGCTGGCTGAGGAAGCGGGTTATACCTTGTATCCGTCCGATGTTAAGCTGTATACACAGGAGGAGCTTGACGAACGGCTCAGGCTTGCATTGGCTGCGGCGGAACAAGAGGGGACCGCGTCGGAGGAAGCCGGCGTGACGGATATTGATGCGGTGAACGGGAATGCCGCGAATGTCGATGTGCAGATTAAAGCCGGAATGCTGGCCTCAGACGTCGCAGAATTGTTATCGGAGGCCGGAGTTATCGCAGACAAGGATGCATTCGAATTAAGGCTTAAGGAGCAGAGGCGGACACCCAAGATAAGGAGCGGAGTTTATTCCTTCGCCCTTGGAGAAGACATGGATTCAGTGATTGAAAAGATTACGTTCGACTGACAAGAGACCTTGGCCGCGTGCTGAAGTCTCTTTTTGGTCTTTTCCCGGGCTATCATTGTTTCCGATAACGGTTTACAACATGAACAGGCAGAGGTCATTCCGGCCCATGAAATTAAAGGCGGATTTTGTTGCAACGGCAAAATGAATATGGTATATTTATTGACGGTGTCAAGAACACACGCCGTTTAATTGGAATGAGGGTGCTTTTCTTTATCGGAAAGTCTGATTCCAAAATGAGAATGGCGGAGGATAATAAAACCAATAGAGGAGGTGTGTGAAGATGGCAGTTATCTCCATGAAACAGCTGCTGGAGGCTGGGGTTCACTTTGGTCACCAGACCCGTCGCTGGAACCCGAAAATGGACAAATACATCTTCACGGAAAGAAACGGTATTTACATCATTGACCTGCAGAAGACGGTCAAGAAAGTAGAAGAGGCTTACAATTTCGTTAAGTCTGTCGCCGGTGAAGGAGGAACCTTCCTGTTCGTCGGTACGAAGAAGCAGGCTCAAGATTCCGTCAAGGAAGAAGCAGAGCGCTGCGGAATGTTCTACATCAACCAGCGTTGGCTGGGAGGCACGTTGACGAACTTCGCTACGATTCAGAAGCGGATTGACCGTCTCCATGAGCTGGAGAGGTGGGAAGAGGACGGCACGTTCGATGTTCTGCCTAAGAAAGAAGTTATCATTCTCCGCAAGGAGAAGGAACGTCTCGAGAAGTTTTTGGGCGGAATCAAGAACATGAAGGGTCTTCCTAGCGCATTGTTCGTTATCGATCCGCGCAAAGAGCGCATTGCCGTAGCAGAAGCCCGCAAGCTGGGAATCCCGATTGTCGGGATTGTGGATACGAACTGTGATCCGGATGAAATCGATTATGTGATTCCGGGTAACGATGATGCTATCCGCGCAGTGAAGCTTCTGACTTCCAAGATGGCCGAAGCGATCATCGAGGCCAATCAAGGCGAACAGACGACTGCGTAATCTAATAGGATAAATTGAAAAAGGGTGGGTTGAAGGTGTAATAACCTATCGCCGCCCTTTTTTTAGAATGAAGAAATATAATACTACTATGAGAAATTTGCCGAGGAGGAAAACAAATGGCAGTAACAGCTGCAATGGTTAAAGAACTGCGCGAAAAAACAGGTGCAGGAATGTTGGATTGTAAGAAAGCTCTGGAAGAAGCAAACGGTGATCTGACTAAAGCGGTTGAAGTGCTTCGGGAGAAAGGCTTGGCGGCCGCTGCCAACAAAGCTGGACGGATTGCTACGGAAGGTGCCGTTCAATCTTACATTCATGCCGGCGGTAAAATCGGTGTGCTGGTTGAAGTCAACTGCGAAACGGACTTCGTGGCCAAGACGGATGATTTCCAAGATTTCGTGAAAGATATCGCTATGCAAATCGCTGCGACCAGCCCTCGTTATGTAAGACGCGAAGAAGTTCCTCAGGAAGAGCTGGACAAGGAGAAAGAAATTTTAAGATCCCAGGCTCTGAACGAAGGAAAGCCGGAGCATATTGTAGATAAGATGGTCGAAGGCCGCATCGGGAAATACTATGAAGAATTCTGCCTCATGGAGCAAGCCTTCATCAAAGATCCGGACAAAACCATCTCGACCTTGTTGAACGAGAAAATCAGCAAAATCGGTGAAAATATCACCATCCGCCGTTTTGCTCGTTTCGAGTTGGGAGAAGGCTTGGAGAAAAAACAGGAAAACTTTGCCGAAGAGGTTATGTCTCAAGCGAAAATGTAATAGAGAACGGCCATTTATGATGGAACACCCACCCGTGTTCCTTCTTTTTTAGCCGCGTCAGCCTGCACAAAGTTGGCAACGGTCCAAATCTATCTTCAACTGGAGGTACCTACGTTGGAACAACCCATTTTTAAGCGAATTGTATTGAAATTAAGCGGCGAGGCACTTGCCGGGCAGCAGGGATACGGGATCGACTCCGCGATGATTACTTCCATTGCAGAGCAGGTTAAGACGATCCATGATTTGAAGATCGAGATCGCCATTGTCGTGGGCGGAGGAAACATTTGGCGGGGAATAGCCGGAAGCGCCAAAGGGATAGACCGCGCCACTGCGGACTATATGGGGATGCTGGCAACCGTCATGAATTCGCTCGCCCTCCAGGACGCTTTAGAAGACGTGGGCGTTCCTACCCGCGTTCAGACATCTATTGAAATGCAGCAGGTAGCGGAACCGTACATACGAAGACGCGCTATCCGCCATCTGGAGAAAGGACGCGTCGTTATCCTCGCGGCGGGTACGGGAAATCCGTATTTCTCCACAGATACGACAGCAGCTCTGCGCGCCGCCGAAATCGAAGCGGAAGTGATCCTGATGGCCAAGAATAAGGTGGACGGTGTGTACAGTGCAGATCCTTTTATTAACAAAGACGCGGTCAAGTTTGAAGAACTGACCTATATGGAAGTGATCAGCAACAACCTGGGAGTTATGGATTCCACTGCTTCCTCCTTATGTATGGACAACAATATCCCGCTCATTGTATTCTCTATTACAGATGAAGGTAATATCAAAAGAGTAGTTCTAGGTGAAAAAATCGGAACGATTGTAAAAGGGAGTGTATCATAATGCCGCAGTCGGTGAAGAAGAACGCTGAAGAACGAATGAATAAAGCGATAGACTCGCTTCGCAAGGAACTGGCATCCTTGAGAGCCGGACGTGCGACGCCGGGCCTTCTGGACCGGATACAGGTAGAATACTACGGGACAATGACGCCCGTTAATCAACTTGCGAACATAACTACACCCGATTCCCGCACATTAATGATCCAGCCTTGGGATAAGTCTTCCATTCCGGCCATTGAGAAGGCCATTATGAAATCGGATTTGGGATTGACCCCCGCTAACGACGGTTCCTCCATCCGCATTGTCATTCCGGCTCTAACGGCCGAAAGACGGGCGGAGCTGGTCAAATTAACCCGCAAATCCGGCGAGGAAGCCAAGGTGGCTATCCGCAACATCCGCAGAGATGCCAATGACGACATCAAGAAGCTGGAGAAGACGGATATCTCTGAGGATGAATCCAGACGTCATCAGGACGACATTCAGAAAATGACGGATAAATTCGTAGCGGAAGTGGATAAAATCCTGGAAGCGAAAGAAAAGGAAATTACAGAGGTATAACCCCCTCACCCGTCAATAACCCCCTTCGTGGAGGGGGGGTTTTAGTTTTTGGCAACAAAGTCAGATATTCAGTACTACTGCCGCAGCAAGCCTACGAATTCGGCAGCAACTCGACCAAGCCTCGACAGCCCGGTTTTGCTGACCGTTTTTCTAAACCTATATGGGGGATACAACAATGTCTCAAAAGAAATCTTGGTTTGGCAAAAATAAGAAAGTCGATAGCCAAAGCATACTCTCCGACAATAATATTCCCCGCCATGTTGCCATTATCATGGATGGCAACGGGAGATGGGCCAGGCGGAGAGGACTGCCGCGAATCGCAGGCCATCATTCAGGGATGAAGAATGTCAAGAAAATCACTATTGCGGCAGATGACATTGGCATCGAAATATTAACGCTGTACGCGTTTTCCACCGAAAACTGGACGAGGCCGCAGGATGAAGTGGATTACTTGATGAGCCTTCCCCAGGAGTTTTTTCCTTTGGAAATAGATGAATTGGTCCAAAAAAATGTGCGGATTCGGATGACCGGCTGGAAAGAGGGTGTTCCGGTGCACACTTTGGAAGCGGTAGAAAATGCAATTGAGCGGACGAAGCATAATACCGGTTTGATTCTTAATTTCGCTTTTAATTACGGCAGCCGTAAAGAATTGACTGAAGCGATGAGAGAACTGGTGCGTGACGTTCAATCAGGAAGCCTAAAGTTGGAAGACATCACCGAAGAAGAATATTCTAAACGATTGCAGACGGCAGGTTTGCCCGATCCGGACCTTCTTATTAGGACAAGCGGAGAACTGCGAATCAGCAATTTTATGCTGTGGCAGCTTGCCTATACGGAATTGTTGTTCACCGATTTATATTGGCCGGAATTTTCGGAGAACGATTTTTACGAAGCCATTCGGGAATACCAGAGCCGTATTCGCCGTTATGGGGGATTGTAGCCCTTTCTTTGGAGGATGGACATGAAGACGAGAATCGTGACCGGCGTAGTGGCCGGGGCTCTGTTTATAACTTTTTTGCTATTGGGCGGCTATTGGTTCGCCGGGCTGGTGCTCGGGCTGGCCTTTGTCGGATTCGGCGAATTTTTGCGTATGTACAAGCTTAAGTATCATTTTCCGATGTTCGTCATTGGACTTGTTTTCATGCTTGTTTTTGTATTTATGGCGAATTTCGGCGTGCTTGCCGATAAGCTTCCGCTGACCAGTCTTATTTGGCTGCTGCTGTTTGTCCTCCTTGCAGCGACGGTAATTACCAAAAACAAGATGACGATCGATGATATATCGACGGTATTCGCAGGGGCCGTCTACATCGGCCTCGGCTTCCATTATATGATTTATTCCCGCAACCTGGAGCCGAACGGGTTGTTCTGGACTTTGCTCCTTTTCGTCACCATATGGGCGTCGGATTCCGGTGCTTATTTCGCCGGCAGAATGTTCGGGAAGAGGAAGCTCTGGCCGGATATCAGCCCGAACAAAACAATCGAAGGGGCGCTTGGCGGAATCGTTATATCGATAATTGCAGCGCTTTGCTTCGCCTGGTCCAAGCCCGATTTGCTTCCGGTATGGAATGCCGTCCTGATCGGGGCCGTAGCCGCGGTTGCCGGCCAAATGGGCGATTTGATCCAATCGGCGTACAAGCGGGTCAAAGGCATTAAGGATACCGGGAACATCCTGCCGGGTCATGGCGGTGTGCTTGATCGTGTGGACAGCTGGCTCATTGTGTTTCCGCTCGTTCATATCCTCTCGCTTATCCCAAATTAGGAGGGATTGCTGGCAATGAAGAAAATTTCGATATTAGGCTCCACCGGATCGGTCGGGACGCAAACTTTGGACGTAATTGCCCATGATCCGGACAGCTATAGGGTGGAAGGCCTGGCTGCAGGCACCAATCTTCCCTTGTTAATAGAACAGGTCCGACAATTCAAGCCGAGCAAGGTTTCGGTTGCCACCAAAGAGTTGGCCGCACAATTAAAGCCGCATGTTCCTTCCACGACGGCCGTTTTCTACGGTGAGGAAGGGATGATGGAGGTGGCGGCAGGAACCGAAGCCGACCTGGTCGTTACGGCGGTTGTGGGCAGCCAGGGGCTCAAGCCTACGCTGGCGGCCATTGAGGCGGGCAAGCAGATAGCCATCGCCAACAAAGAGACGCTGGTCAGCGCAGGGCATTTGGTCACGGAGCTTGCAGCCAAGCATGGAGTCGCTCTCCTTCCTGTAGACAGTGAGCATTCCGCCATTTTCCAATGCTTAAACGGGGAGTCGCCTTCGACAATTTCGAAATTAACGCTGACTGCATCGGGAGGAGCATTCCGGGACAGAACGCGTGAGGAATTGTACGGGGTGACCTTGGAGGATGCTCTGAAGCATCCGAACTGGTCGATGGGGGCCAAGATCACGATCGATTCCGCCACAATGGCTAACAAAGGGCTGGAAGTGATTGAAGCTCATTGGCTGTTCCAGGTGTCTTATGATCAGATTGAAGTTATTCTTCACCAGGAAAGCACGATCCACTCGATGGTCGAATTCGCAGATTACAGTGTCATTGCGCAGCTCGGCAATCCCGATATGCGGGTGCCTATCCAGTATGCATTGACCTATCCAAATCGTAAGAAAACTCCCACCGCACCGCTTCGTCTGGCTGAACTCGGCAAGCTTCATTTCAAGCCGATGGATATGGAACGTTTTCCTTGCTTGGCTATGGCTTATGAGAGCGGCCGCTTGGGCGGGACAGCACCCGCTGTCTACAATGCGGCTAACGAGATAGCCGTCTCCCGGTTTATGAAGGGGGAAATTACTTTCCTGCAGATCGAAGAGATCATTGAACGGGTATTGAACAAGCATCAGCTTATCCCTTCCCCGGATTTGGATCAGGTGCTGCAGACGGACGAATGGGCGAGGGAAGCCGCTGGCCGGATCGTTTTCTAAGTTTTTCCGGTGAATAAAGTCGCAGGGAATAATGCTCGAATGCGATAGGATAACCGTTCGCGGTCGCCTGGTCACCCCGATTTTCGATTAGTATAAGTTTCACCTGTTCTAATATTTCATCGGTAAACGCGCCTGTCCAAAGGACGGCGAAAGCCGTTTATCCTTGCAAGCTGCGGCTGGGTTCTGCCCGGCTTTTTCTTTGACATCGCAGAGCGAATTGATTTAACGGCTTGATTTGACCGGTGAAATATAAGGTTTATTTAGATATTGAATAAGTAAAGGAAACCCATCGTTTTCTATTGGATAAAATATGATTTAACTGTATTTTATGTAGATAAATTCAAGTAATTAGTAGAAAGTGATTAAAGTAAATGGAAAAAACTGCATTTAGAATTGAGGTTTTTTGCTGAAGGCGCCTTTTTTGCACAAAATAGCTGTAGTTTTTCCACTTAGTTTCCGTCTTTCACTTCGGAGGAGCAAAATAGCTGTATAAAATCCAGTTAGACGCGCCATCCGCTTGTACGGCACCAGCAGGAAATGGGAATAAATGGATTTTTTAGGTAGACGCGCTATCCGCTTGTGCGGCACCAGCAGAAAATGAAATTAAATGGATTTTCCAGTTAGACGCGCCATACCGTGTGCACGGCACAGGCAGAAAATGAAAATAGACGGATTTCAAGGTAGGGGTTAATGTAGCAAGCGGACATGAATAGTTGCTGCTGCGTTGTACATATAAATGGGATATAGTCGACCCGGCTTGTATTGGAAATGGAAAACATGTTAATCTTAGAACAGTAAAAACTAATGATACGCTGCCTTTATCAGGCATAAAAGCTGTTGTCCGTGGAAAGCCTGGGGGCATTTTCTTTACATCCGGGAGACAGGGTGGACTAACGGATGCGGGCGGCAGGATAATACTGTTCGGCAATACATTACCGTTTAGCTGGGAGGAACCAAGATTGGAGTATGTACAAATCGGCTTGCAAATTATCCTCATGTTTTTCGTGTTGGTAACTCTTCATGAATGGGGACACTTCTATTTTGCGAAGCGGGCAGGTATTCTTGTTAGAGAATTTGCCATTGGCTTCGGACCGAAATTGTTTACCTTTAAGAAAGGCGAGACGAAGTATACGCTCCGCTTGCTGCCCATCGGAGGTTTCGTTCGAATGGCCGGGGAGGACCCGGAAATTGTGGAGATTACTCCCGGTCAGACGATAGGAATTCGTATCGATCAGGATAAAGCGACACATCTGTTTTTGGATAAGCTGGATCAGCGCTCGGATGTTCTCCTTGGAGAAGTCGTGCGTATCGATCTGGAGAAGGAATTGTTTGTCGAGCTGGTTACCGATGGAGAGACGGTTCGATACGCCATTCATCCGCAGGCGATGATGGTAGTCCGGGGCAAAGAAACGCAGATCGCCCCCTGGGACCGCCAATTCGGTAGCAAGACGGTTGGGCAGCGGGCTTTGTCTATTTTTGCCGGGCCACTAATGAACTTTATACTTGCCTTTGTGTTGTTCCTTATTTTTATGTTTATGAACGGGGTGCCGGTCAATGTCACTCTGGGCGGAATTGAACCCGGTTCTCCAGCAGAGAAGGCCGGATTGGCTGCCGGTGATATCATCCGGGAAGTGAACGGTGAGACGATCGGCACGGACCGCAACAAGCTGATGGAGCTTATCAACGAATCGGCCGGACAGCCGATGACCTGGGTGATTGAACGGGATCAGGAGCAATTGAGCAAGGAAGTCGTTCCGAGGAACAAGGAATCAACGGAGCCGCTAGTAGGGGTTTCTCTGGCTTTCGGCACCCGTTCGGTGCAGATCGGCGAAGCTTTCACCGGCGCCTGGAACAATATGGTGCTCGTTACCAAACAAATCATGATCGGCTTCAAGATGCTGGTGTTCGGCCAATTTACATTGGATGATTTGGGAGGGCCCGTTAGGATCGTTGAGGTCACAGGGGAATACGCTGCGGCCGGGGCTGCGCCGATGATATACTGGTCCGCGCTTCTAAGCTTGTACCTGGGTATTTTCAACCTGCTGCCGATTCCGGCCCTGGATGGAAGCCGTCTGGTGTTCTTGGGAATCGAAGCGGTGCGCGGCAAACCGGTGGATCCCAACCGGGAGAGCCTGGTTCATTTTATCGGGTTC
Organism: Paenibacillus sp. SAFN-117; assembly: GCF_051966115.1. Lineage (NCBI taxonomy): Bacteria > Bacillati > Bacillota > Bacilli > Caryophanales > Paenibacillaceae > Paenibacillus > Paenibacillus sp. SAFN-117. The sequence goes on along the minus strand of NZ_JBQCLK010000024.1, from coordinate 44,523 downwards.
GCCATGCTGATGCTGCTGATGATCGCTGTAACATACAACGATATTCTGCGGTTGATTAAAGGATAATGTTCGTGGAAAGAAGGGCTGAGGTCGTTTATGTCTAAGGAGAAGCAATTTGTTAAGGAAATTACGCCGCAAAGCGAAGACTTTTCCAGATGGTATCTGGATGTCATACGCAAAGCCGATTTAATGAGCTATTCGCCGGTGAGAGGCTGCATTGTGTTCAAACCGGACAGCTATGAAATCTGGGAGCTTTGCCAGAAGGAATTGGATGCCCGCTTCAAGGAAACCGGGCATCGGAATGCCTATTTTCCGCTCTTTATACCGGAGAGCTTCTTCCAGAAGGAGAAGGAGCACGTAGAAGGCTTTAACCCCGAGCTGCCCTGGGTAACGGAAGCCGGTGGAGAGAAGCTGGAGGAAAGATTGGCGATCCGCCCAACCTCTGAGACGATGATTGGACATATGTATGCGGAGTGGATCCATTCGTACCGCGATCTTCCCCTTTTAATCAATCAATGGGCGAATGTGGTTCGCTGGGAAAAGAGAACCCAGCCATTCCTCAGAACGAGCGAGTTTCTATGGCAGGAGGGGCATACCGCCCACGAGGACGAAGCGGACGCCCGCCGGGAAACGATGCAAATGCTGGAGATTTACCGCGAATTTGTTGAGAATATTTTGGCCATTCCGGTCATTGCCGGCAAGAAGACTCCGTCCGAGAAGTTCGCCGGGGCGGTAGATACTTACTCGATCGAGGCGATGATGAAGGACGGCAAGGCGGTGCAGGCGGGAACTTCTCATTACATGGGAACGAATTTTGCCGTTGCCTTCGATATCCAGTACTTGGATCGGGACAATCAGCAGCAATATGTACATACGACCTCCTGGGGAGTCAGTACCCGGCTCATTGGAGCCATGATCATGGTTCACGGGGACGATCGCGGGCTCGTCCTGCCGCCGAAAGTGGCGCCTACCCAAGTGGTGATGATTCCGATCGGTCCTCCTAAAACAAGAGGGCCGGTCATTGCGCGGACGAATGAATTGTTTGCCGAGCTTAAACAGGCGGGCATTCGCGTGAAGGTGGATGACCGTCCCGACCAAAGTCCGGGCTGGAAGTTTAACGAATACGAGATGCGCGGAATTCCCATCCGGATTGAATTGGGACCGAGGGATATGGAGAAAGGACAGGTCGTCTTGGTTTCCCGGGTCAGCGGGGAGAAGCGCATGGTCAGCCAGGAACGAATCGTGGAAGAAGTCAAGCAGATGCTGGAAGATATTCATAAGGAAATGTTCGAGCGGGCCAAGGCATTCTCCAAGGAGCATTTCGGCTCCGTCGACCGACTGGACGAGCTGAAAGCATTTTTGGAGGAGAAGCGCGGCTTCGTCTGGGCCGGATGGTGCGGATCGGATGCCTGTGAAGCTCAGGTGAAGGAAGAGACCGGGGCAACCAGCCGCAACATTCCTTTTGAACCCGAAGTGGTTAAAACTCATTGTATCGCCTGTGGGGAGAAGGCTCAGCATACGGTAGTTTTCGGCCGTTCCTACTAGGAACTCAGGTCGGTGCGAAAGGGATATGCTTAAATCGCTGAGCCCGTCATTTTAGATAAACGAAGTAAAAAGACAAAAGGGCATGAGAACTTTATATCCGGCCTAAAGAACCGTATATATGGCCTCTGCCCTTTCTCTTTGCCAATATTATGGGGAGGTGGAGAAATGAGCGGGATGCCGGACGGAAGAACCCGTTTCGAGCTGCTGATGAGACAGGCGGATATTGCGCCGGAGATCATAGAGACGCACTTTCGGGATGGTTACATTGACCGGGTGGAGGTAAGCGAGAGCAACTCGGAATGGACTTTCTTCATTCATAAGAACAGCCTGATCCCCTGTGACGTATATCGCGAATTTTGTGCCAAAATAAAGGCGAAGTTCGCCCATATCTCAGAGATCCGCTTCGTGTTTGAATATTCGGACGAAGCGGTCCGCGCCCTGTTGGTGGAAGAATATTGGCCTTTAATGATTGAATGGATTAAGCATAAGGTCATATCGATTAACGGATGGCTGACCAAAGCCAAGATCAAGGTGGAGGGACAGAGGATCAGTCTGCTGCTGCTTGATCAGATCGGTCTTGAGCTGGCGAGGAAGAAGCAGCTGGACCGCTGGATTCAGCGCTATTATGCGGAATTCTTCTCTATGCAATATGACGTCGTTATGCAAATCGGGGAATCGGCCGAGGAAGAATACCTGGCGTTCGCCAAGATGATCGAGGAAGAGGAAAGAACCGTCACCCAGGAAATGATGGTTTCTGTAGAGAAGGAAGCGGCGGAGGCACGTAAATCCGATGACCCCGCCTCGTTGATGATCGGTTTTGAGATCAGGGATGTCCCGGTTCCTCTGATGTCCATCAAGGAAGAGGAAAAGAAGGTCACGGTGCAGGGGCTAGTGTTTGACTTTGATCGTAAGGAATTGAAGAACGGCAGCACTTTATTTTTATTTAATTTGACTGATTTTACGGATTCGATCGCTGTCAAGGCGTTTGCCCGAACCAAAGAGGATGTCAAGCTGTACAGTCTTATCTCTAATGGCAAATGGCTCAAAATGAGAGGAAAGGTAGAATACGACCGGTTTACCAATCCTCCCGAGCTGATGTTCGTTCCGCAGGATGTCAATGAAGTGAGCCCGCCCGACGACCGCTCCGATGATGCGGAAACGAAGCGGGTGGAGTTCCATCTGCACACGACAATGAGCGCCATGGATGCCGTTACTCCTGTAGACCAATATATTAAGCGGGCGGCGAAATGGGGACACAAGGCGATTGCCATTACCGATCATAGCGGCGTCCAATCCTTCCCCGAAGCTAATCATGCTGCTCATAAGCATGGGATCAAAGTCATTTATGGCCTGGAGGCCAACGTCGTCAATGATTCGATTCCGATCGTCACTCGTCCGGATTCGCGTAAATTGGCCGATGCGACTTATGTCGTATTTGATATAGAAACGACCGGTCTCTCTGTGCTGGATAACAAAATTATCGAGATTGCCGGGACGAAAATGAAAGATTCGCAGGTGATAGACCGTTTCTCCAGCTTCGTCAATCCGCATGAGAGAATACCCTACCATATTACTCAATTGACGAATATTACGGATGAGATGGTGGTGGGGGCGCCGGATCTCGAGGATGTGCTGCCCAAATTTGTCGAATTTGTCGGAGACAGTGTGCTGGTAGCCCATAACGCGACTTTCGACATGGGATTCATTCAGCATTATTGCAAGCAGCTGGGGTTAGGGGAATTGTCCAATCCGTCGCTGGATACGCTGGAAATGGCAAGAATGCTCTATCCTACTCTAAAGAATCACCGTCTGAACACCCTTGCCGACAAATTCAAGGTCAGCCTGGAGAATCATCACCGCGCGATTGACGATGCCGAAGCCTTGGGAAGTATTCTATTCCACATGATCAAGGATGCTCTTGAGCAGGAAATAGAAGATTTGTCTTCGCTAAATCGATTTGTCGGGCAAGATTTGTCCAATACGCGGCCTTTTCACTGCTGTGTCTATGCACTTAACTCCTTGGGCAAGAAAAATTTGTACAAGCTGGTCTCCCTGTCACATACCGATTACTATAATAGAGTTCCGTGCATCCCTAAGAGCAAGCTGACGGAGCATAGAGAAGGACTCCTCGTCATATCCGGCTGCGAGAAGGGCGAATTTTTCGAAACCGTGCTGAATAAATCGCAGGAGGAAGCCGAAGAGGTAGCCCAATATTATGATGTGCTCGAAATTCAGCCTATTGATTTTTATATGCATTTGGTAGACAAAGGATTGGTAGGCAGCCGGGAACAGTTGGAGAATGCGCTCCGTAGAATCGTCCAAATTGGAGAAAAGCTGGGCAAACCGGTCATTGCGACGGGGAATGTCCATTATCTGGATCCTAAAGATAAAATTTGCCGCGATATTACGATCAATGGCATCACCGGATTCAGCCCGCTGAAAGACTTGCGCAAGCCGGATGCGCATTTGCGTACTACGGACGAAATGCTGCAGGCTTTCTCTTTCCTGGGCGAGAAGAAAGCTTATGAAGTGGTGGTAACGAATACCGACTCGCTGGCGGACCGGTTCGAGGAGATAGAGCTCTTCCCGCGCAAGGGGGGGCCGACGGACAACGGCTTGTTCTCCCCTATCATTGAAGGGGCAGACGAGGAGATTCGAACTACCTGCTATGAGACGGCCAAGAGCATCTATGGCGATCCGCTGCCGCAAATTGTTATTGACCGGCTGGAGAAAGAATTGAAGCCGATTATTCAATACGGGTTCTCTGCGAACTATCTGATTTCCGAACGATTGGTCAAAAAATCGAACGCCGACGGGTATTTGGTCGGCTCCCGGGGATCGGTCGGTTCCTCTTTCGTAGCCACCATGCTCGGAATTTCAGAGGTAAATCCGCTGCCTCCTCATTATATATGCGCCCAATGCAAGCATAGCGAATTTTTTACGGATGGAAGCATTCCGAGCGGATTCGACCTCCCGGATAAGGAATGTGAGCAATGCGGAGGCCGGCTGAAGGGGGAAGGGCAGGATATTCCGTTCGAAACCTTCCTGGGGTTCAAAGGGGACAAGGTGCCGGATATCGACTTGAACTTCTCCGGGGAATACCAGCCGGAAGCCCATAACTTTACGAAGGTGATGTTCGGGGAGAAGAGTGTCTTCCGCGCCGGAACGATAGGTACCGTTGCGGACAAAACAGCGTTCGGCTTCGTCAAGAAGTATGAGGAGCTGAAGGGGGAAAGCTGGCGGAATGCAGAGCTGAGGCGTCTGGCTATGGGATGTACCGGCGTTAAACGAAGCACGGGCCAGCACCCGGGCGGGATCGTTGTCGTTCCCGATTATATCGAGGTAGAGGACATTACTCCGGTTCAATATCCGGCTGACGATACGAAATCCGAGTGGAAGACGACTCACTTCGACTACCATGCTTTCGACGAGAATCTGCTTAAGCTCGATATTCTCGGGCACGATGATCCGACGATGATGAGAATGCTCCAGGATCTGACCGGGGTCGATCCGACAACGATACCGATGAATGATCCCAAGGTGATGAGCATCTTTAACTCTACGGAAGCCCTGGGAGTGACGCCTGAGCAAATCCGTTCGCCGGTGGCCACCTACGGAGTGCCCGAGATGGGGACCAAATTCGTCCGGCAGATGCTGCAGGAGACGCAGCCTTCCTCTTTTGCGGATTTGCTGCAGATTTCGGGTCTGTCCCACGGAACCGGCGTATGGTTAGGGAATGCCCAGGAATTGATTCGCAACGGGACCTGCAACATCAAGACAGTGATCGGCTGCCGCGACGATATTATGCTGTATCTCATCTATAAAGCAGGGATGGAAGCCGGCCTCGCCTTCAAAATTACTGAAAGCGTACGGAAAGGGCGCGGGCTGACGGAAGAATGGAAGGAAGAGATGCGAAAGCACAATGTTCCGGCCTGGTATATCGATTCCTGTGAGAAAATTGAATATATGTTTCCCAAAGCGCATGCCGCCGCTTATGTTATTTCCGCAGTGCGGACCGCATATTTCAAGGTGTACCATCCGATTGAGTTCTACGCTACATACTTCTCGGTTCGCGCGGAAGATTTCGATGTGGAATTATTCTGTCAAGGCTATGACGCGATTATGAGAAAGCTGAATGAGATTGAGGAGAAGGGCTTCCAGGCGACTGCGAAGGAAAAGAGCATGGTATCCGTTCTCGAAATGGGGCTGGAGATGACGGCACGGGGCTTCACTTTCAAGCCGATTGATTTGATGCTGTCCGATGCCACCCGTTTCATCATTCGCGGGGATTCCCTGATTCCGCCTTTCTCCGCCGTTCAGGGGATCGGGGAGACGGCGGCCAAGCATATAGCGGCTGCCAAGGAGGATGGGGAGTTTCTTTCGATGGAGGACTTCCAGAACCGGGCCAAAGTTTCCAAGACCGTCCTCGAAATCTTGAATGGAATGGGCTGCTTCAGAGGAATGCCGGAATCCAACCAGCTCTCACTTTTCTAGGCATTCGACGACACCTGCGAAGAGGCGTCCGATAAGAGCAAGGTTTAGACACTGATCCTGCCGGGGTGTGGACGGAATAAGCTTCGAAGGATAAGCCGCTAAGCGGGCTTATTTTTAACAGCCTATTGTAAGGAAAACTCTGTTATGTTATAATTTCTTTTGGTAATAATGATGATATGCGATCGCTTTCGGAGAGTGGGGAAACCCACTCTTTACATTTTGATATAGCCATGCAGGAAGTCCAACCAAGCAGATAATGCAGCGTAAGGGGGCAGTACTATTGAGTTCGCACATCAAAACAACCGTGGAGAAGATGATCCAACCCTATTTGGAAGAACACGCAATGGAACTGGTCGATATCGAATATTTGAAGGAAGGCAGCAACTGGTTCCTCCGTGTTTATGTTGACAAGGAAGGCGGAATCGACATTGACGACTGCGGAAGGCTGAGCGAATATTTGAGCGCTAAGCTGGATGAGAAGGATCCGATTCCGAACGCCTACTTCTTAGAAGTATCCTCCCCCGGAGCGGAGCGACCGCTCAAGAAGCCGGAAGATTTCGTGAAGGCGGTTGACAAGCATGTGTTCGTAACTACATATGAGCCGGTGGATGGATTGAAGGAGTTTGAAGGCAGGCTGAAGTCTTATGACGGCAGCGAGCTGGTTATCGAGGTGGGCAAGAAACAGCATACGATTCCAACTGAGAAAATGGCTAGCGCTAGGCTTGCCATCGTTTTTTAAAAATATAAGAAAGTATAAGTTTCACCTTATACCTGTCTTATATTTCATCGGTTAAACGAGCCTGTCCCAAGGACGGTTCCTATGTGGTAAAATTTCCGAAGTTTTCGGCTGTTAATTATTGAAAGGGGGAAAGAAGTTCAATGAACACCGATTTTATTGAAGCGCTGCACGAGATTGAAACTCAAAAGGGTATCAGCAAAGATATCCTGATTGAGGCGATCGAGGCGGCATTGATTTCCAGCTACAAACGAAATTTCAACACGGCCCAGAATGTACGGGTCGACATTAACCGGCAGACCGGCTTGATTAAGGTATATGCCCGTAAAACGGTTGCGGATGAGGTGCTTGATCCGCGTCTCGAAATCTCTCTGGATGCGGCCAGAGAGATTAACCCGAACTATCAGTTGGACGACATCGTCGAGATTGAGGTAACTCCTAAGGATTTTGGAAGGATTGCGGCTCAGACGGCTAAGCAGGTCGTGACCCAAAGAATCCGCGAAGCGGAAAGAGGCCTTATCTATAACGCTTTTATTGAGAAGGAAGAAGATATCGTTACTGGAATCGTTCAACGGCAGGATACCAGAAATATTTATGTGGATCTGGGCAAGGTTGAAGCGGTGCTTCCTCTCAACGAATTGATGCCGACCGATAAATTCAAGCATGGAGATCGCATTAAGGCGTATATTACCAAAGTCGAGAATACGACGAAGGGGCCGCAAATTTTTCTGTCCCGTACTCACCCGGGCCTCCTGAAAAGATTGTTTGAGCTGGAGGTTCCGGAAATTTTCCAAGGCGTAGTGGAGATTCGGTCGGTGGCCCGGGAAGCGGGCTTCCGTTCCAAAATTGCCGTCTATTCCCGCGATGCGGAAGTGGACGCGGTTGGTTCCTGTGTTGGGCCGAAAGGCGTGCGTGTACAGGCGATCGTCACCGAGCTTAAAGGGGAGAAGATCGATATCGTCCGCTGGTCCGAAAATGTGGAGGAATACGTAGCCAATGCGCTCAGCCCGTCCAAGGTGCTTGAGGTTAACGTATTTGAAAGCGAGAAGATGTCCAGGGTCATCGTTCCGGACTATCAGCTGTCGCTGGCCATCGGAATCAAAGGGCAGAACGCCCGTCTGGCCGCCAAGCTGACCGGCTGGAAGATTGATATTAAGAGTGAAACGCAGGCCGAGCAGGAATTCGGCCGGGAGAAAACTTTTACAGAAGAGATGCCTCAGGATTCGGCAAGCTTTGATTAAAGCGTTCGCTGATGCATGACTAATTTGTGAGGCTCGTATAATACAAGGCAGTTCTTGGGAGCGGGTGATGGAATTGAGGCAGAGAAAAGTACCCTTAAGAAAATGTGTAGCTTGCCAGCAAATGATGGCCAAGAAAGAATTGATTCGCGTGGTCAAAACGCCAGACGATGAAATCTTGATTGATCTGACCGGCAAGAAGTCGGGAAGAGGAGCTTATCTCTGCGGCAAATTGTCCTGTTTCAAGCTCGCCAAAAAAAGCAGAGCTTTGGACAGGGCTCTCAAACACAGCGTCGGCGATCAGATTTATGATCAGCTGGAGCAGGATTTTATTCGAGTGGAAGATGAATTTTTAGCTGCTAAGGAAGAGTCGGACGATGAATAGCAATAAATTGTTATCCGGTCTTGGTCTAGCCATGCGGGCGGGGAAGCTTGTCACCGGTGACGAAGGGGTGCTGGACGCCATCCGCACCGGGAAAGCAAAGCTGGTCCTTCTCGCAGTTGACGCTTCCGAGAATACAAGCAAAAAGTTCAGGGACAAATGCCTGACTTATCAAGTCCCTTTAATCGAATACGGTACTCGGGAACAACTGGGATCTAGTGTCGGTAAAGCGGAACGGGTCATAATGGCGGTTACCGATCCCGGATTTGCACAGGTGATAGCAAGGGCGAAGGCAAATCTAGCGGAGGTGGAGTAATTTGAGTAAAAACGAAAACAAAGATAAATTGAGGGTTTATGAATATGCCAAGTCTTTAAACATGAGCAGCAAAGAAATCATTACCATATTAAAGCGTCTAAATATTTCGGTCAACAATCATATGAGCGTGATGGAGAGGGAGGCGGTGGAGGCCGTGGAGAAATTTTTCCGCGACGTCAAGGCTAATGCCGCCGCGAAACGGGCTGCTTCGGAGGATAGTGCCGCAGTGAGTTCAGCAGCGTCCGCCCCCAAGAAGCAGCCGTCACAATCGGCCGCTGGAGGGGAAGACATGAAGAAAAACCAAGGAACAGGACAGCAAACGAAACAGTCATCGCCGCGCAATCAATCTCAGCAAGGTTCATCGAATACACCTAATAAGAAAAAGCAGGGCAATGGCGGAGGTCAGAATCAGCAAGGAAGTAACAAGCCTGCCGCAGGCCGTGATGCACGCCCGCAAGGGGGACAACGGCAGGACGGCAACCGGAATCGCAAGCCCGAAACTGTAGCAGCGGCGGATTCCGCTTCCGGGAATGCGAATCGGAACAATAATCGCGGACCGCAGCCCAAGACAAACGGGAAAGTTCCGCGCAGTCCGCTGGGCGGCGTAGATGATCTGGATATTAAAGCTAACGAAGGAGTCACCAACAAAAAGACGAAGCCGAATCAAAGACGCTTCGATGACAATAAAGCAGGCTCTTCCAAAGGTAATTTCCGGAACAACCGTTCAGGCAAAGGAGGCAGACAGCAGTCTCCCGTGCGTAAAGAAAAGGTGGACAACACTCCGAAGAAGATTATCGTTCGCGGAACGATGACCGTAGGCGAGCTGGCCAAGCTGCTGCATAAGGATGTATCCGAAGTCATTAAGAAGCTGCTCTTCCTGGGAGTTATGGCGACCATTAACCAAGAGCTTGATCTTGATACGATTCAATTAATTGCATCGGAATATGGTGTGGAAGTCGAATTGAAAATTCCGGTAGATGAAGAGAACTTCGAGCTGATTGAAGAAGTGGACGATGAAGCCGATCTGATGGAACGTCCTCCGGTTGTTACCATTATGGGTCATGTTGACCATGGTAAAACGACCCTGCTGGATGCCATCCGTTCTACAAGCGTAACGGAAGGGGAAGCGGGCGGAATCACTCAGCATATCGGGGCCTATCAGGTGGAAGCACAGGGCAAGAAAATTACATTCCTGGATACTCCGGGCCACGAAGCCTTCACCACGATGCGTGCCAGAGGAGCACAGGTTACGGATATTACCATTCTTGTCGTTGCTGCCGATGACGGCGTCATGCCGCAAACCGTAGAGGCGATCAGCCATGCCAAAGCGGCAAATGTGCCTATTATCGTTGCGGTTAACAAAATCGACAAGCCTGAAGCGAATCCGGACCGGATCAAGCAGGAATTGACCGAATATGAGCTTGTCCCTGAGGAATGGGGCGGAGATACGATCTTCGTCAATGTCTCAGCCAAGCAGAAGATCGGCCTTGAGAATCTGCTCGAGATGGTTCTCCTTGTCGCCGAGGTGCAGGAGTTGAAGGCCAACCCGAACAAACGCGCCAGAGGAACGGTGATTGAGGCCGAGCTGGATAAAGGAAGGGGACCGGTTGCCCGCATTCTGATTCAGCATGGTACGTTGAAGGTTGGAGACAGCTTTATTGCCGGGGTTTGCTTTGGCCGCGTGCGTGCAATGGTCAATGATAGAGGCAAGAAGCTGAAGGAAGCCGGGCCGTCCACTCCGGTAGAGATTACCGGACTGACGGAGGTGCCTCAAGCCGGTGATCCGTTCCTGGCTTATGAGGATGAGCGCAAGGCGAGAGCGATCGCCGAGAAGCGGGCCTCTACGCTGAGGCAGTCCGAGATGGGTGCGAGCTCCCGCGTTACGCTGGATGATTTGTATAAGCATATCAAGGAAGGCGAAATCAAGGAGCTCAACATCATTATTAAAGCGGACGTTCAAGGTACCGTGGAAGCTCTGAGAGGCTCGCTGGAAAAAATCGATGTAGAGGGCGTGCGGGTTAAAATTATCCACACTGGCGTAGGAGCGATTACCGAATCGGATATTATCCTTGCCTCGGCCTCCAACGCGATTATTATCGGCTTTAACGTTCGTCCGGAACCGGCGGCGAAAGTGACCGCGGATCAGGAGAAGGTGGATATTCGACTCCATCGCGTAATTTACAGCGCCATAGAGGAAATTGAATCGGCGATGAAGGGAATGCTCGATCCGGAATATAAGGAAAATGTCATCGGACACGCGGAAGTCAGAGAAACCTTCCGTATATCCAGGATCGGTACGATTGCCGGCTGCATGGTTACTCAAGGTAAAATCATTCGCTCGGCGGAAGCTCGCCTGATTCGCGACGGAATCGTCATCTACGAAGGCCATCTTGACTCCCTGAAGAGGTTTAAGGATGATGCCAAAGAAGTAGCTCAAGGATATGAATGCGGAATTACATTGGAACGGTTTAACGATATCAAAGAAGGAGATATCATTGAGGCGTTCGTAATGGAAGCCGTTGAGAGGTGATTGCAATGTCCAGAATCCGTACGGGCAGAGTGGGAGAACAAATCAAGAAAGAGCTAAGCCAAATCATTCAGAACGAATTCAAGGATCCGAGAATTGGTTTTGTAACGATTACCGGCGTGGATGTGACGAATGATCTCTCCCAAGCCAAGGTTTATCTGAGCGTCTTAGGTTCCGATGAAGAGAAGGAAGAGACTTTAAAGGCGCTGAATCGCGGGATGGGGTTTCTGCGGTCGGAATTGTCCAAACGAATCCGGCTTAGGGTTACTCCCGAGCTGATCTTTAAATTCGACACTTCGATCGATTACGGAACCCGCATCGAGAAATTGCTGGGACAAATTAACGAGGAGAAGCCGAAGCCATGACAGGCAAAGGGAATGATTCCGAGAAGCAGGTGATGGCGGCCGTTGAATTTATTCGCCGCCATGACCGGTTTCTGGTCGTGTCGCATCTTAATCCGGACGGGGATGCCATCGGCTCCACCTTGGCGGTCGGTTTAATGCTGGAGTATTTGAACAAGACCTACAAGATGGTTAATGAGGACCCGCTTCCCTCCAAATTCAATCTTCTGAGGGGCAGCGACCGGGTGCTGCTTGCTTCCGAGCTGTCGGAAGATGAGCCGTATGACGCCGTTATCAGTCTCGATTGTGCGGATTTTCGGCGAATGGGAGAGCTGCATAAGCGAGTTCAACCGGAAACTCCACTGCTCAATATCGATCATCATGCCACAAATGAAGGGTTTGGCACCTGCGTCTGGATTGAAGCCGAGGCTGCCGCAACCGCGGAAATGCTGTACGCTTTGGTGAACGGATTGGGCATTCCATGGACTGAAGATTTGGCGAAGTGCATCTATACCGGGTTGTTGACCGATACCGGCGGTTTTCGTTATGCGAATACAGGCCCCCAAGTACTGCGCATTGCCTCCGAGATGCTGGATTACGGGGTGCGGGCCAGCGAGCTGGCCAACGTTCTGCTGGAGCAGATGACTTACCCTCAGCTTGTTCTGCTGCAGAAGTCGCTCGCCCGGCTTTCTTTCGCCTATGAACGCAGGGTAGCCTGGGTCAGCGTGACCGCCCGGGATATGGCCGAAGCGCAAGCGGCGAACGAAGATATAGAGGGACTGGTCAATTATCCGCGCAATATCGAAGGGGTGGAAGTGGGCCTGTTGTTTAAGGAAACAGGGGAAGATACTTTCAAGGTCAGCTTGCGCTCCAACGGTAAAGTGGACGTGGCACGAATTGCCAAATCATTCGGCGGGGGCGGACATACGTTAGCGGCAGGATGTACGCTGACGGGAACATTGGATCAGGTAACCTCACAATTAGTAAAGGAAGTAGGTTTGGCTCTCGAATGACGTTGGAAGGCGTGTTGCCGGTATTGAAGCCGGCGGATTATACATCTCATGATGTGGTGGCCAAGGTTAGGCGGATCACCGGGATGAAAAGGATCGGCCATACCGGAACGCTGGATCCTAAAGTAACGGGCGTACTTCCTCTCTGTATCGGAAGGGCTACCCGGGTGGTTGAGTATATTCAGGACATGCCGAAAGAATATGAAGCGACCCTTACGCTGGGTTTGGCAACCGATACGGAGGATCTAAGCGGCAGGATAGTGGAGGAAGTGGAAACTGTACAGGTCAGCGAGGATCAAATTCGTGCAGCTGTGCAGTCGTTCATCGGTACGATCGAGCAAATACCGCCCATGTACTCCGCGGTGAAAGTGGAAGGACGGCGTTTATACGAACTGGCCAGAATGGGGCAGGAAGTCGAAAGGAAGAAAAGACAGGTAACCATCTATGGAATCGACCTTCTGGAAATGAAGCTGGACCGTCCTCATCCTGAAATAAAGTTTAGGGTGCGCTGCTCCAAAGGAACCTATATTCGAACCTTGTGCACGGATATGGGGAGGCAATTAGGATATCCTGCGGTTATGTCTGACCTGGTCCGCTCATCGACCGGGGCAATTACGCTTGATCGATGCCTGTCCATTCCGGAAATCGAAGAGCTGATGAAGGAAGGCAGGCTTTCCGAACGGCTGATACCGACTGATCAAGCAATCCCCCATATTCCCAAGGCATACGTGTCGGAAGCGCATGCTGTCAGAGCTCTGCAAGGCCGAATGGTCCGCCCGGAGGAACCTCTAGCCGAAGAATGGAACGGACGAGTCATGCGGGTTTATTCGGCAGCCGCAAATCATCCATTTCTTGGAATTTTCCGATGGGACGCAGAGCGCGCTCTTCTGATTCCGGAGAAGATTTTCAATTAAGCTGACATCTCGTAAGAATTGCAGGTGAATCCAAGTGCAGGTTTTCCATATTCAATATCCGACCCGATTGCCTCTTGAAGGAATGCCTTCTTCCCAGGTGATGGCGATTGGAGAATTCGACGGAGTTCATCTAGGTCACCGGGAAGTGATATCGAGGGCTGTGCAGACGGGGGCATCGCTCGATCTGCCCGCTTCCGTCATGACTTTCGATCCTCATCCGCGAGCGGTGCTTGGACATGATAATTATACTCAGAGCTTGACACCGTTAGCCAAAAAATTAGAACTATTTGAACAAATGGGAGTCCATTGCACTTATATCGTAGAATTTCATCCCGAGTTTGCGAAGCTGACACCGGCTGAATTTGTGGAGCAATTTTTAATGCCGCTCGGTGTCAGTTCGGTCATTGTCGGGTTTGACTTCAGATTTGGGCACCGGGGCTCGGGCACTCCCGACACACTGTGTGAATTAAGCCGGGGCCGGTTTGCTGTCGAAGTGGTCCGGCCGTTTCTTATGGACGGCGAGAAGGTAAGCAGCACAAGGATCCGGGAACATCTCAAGGCTGGGCAAATGGAGGAAGCAAGGACTCTGCTAGGGCGCCGATATACGGTACGCGGGCTTGTGGTAGAGGGGGACAAGAGGGGGCGGACCATCGGCTTCCCTACAGCGAACATAGATCCTGCCGAATCCGAAGCTTATGTCATGCCGGCGAACGGAGTCTATGCGGTCAGAGTAATCTGGGAAGGCAATGTGTATTACGGGGCGGCTAATATCGGGGTAAAACCGACCTTTTCAGGTGACCGGAAACTTCCTGTGCTCGAGGTCCATTTGCTGGACTATGAAGGAGATCTTTACGGGAGAAGCCTGGAAGTGGAGTTTTTATATTTCATCCGGAGTGAGCGGAAGTTTTCCTCTGTCGATGAACTGATAATGCAAATCGGGACCGATGTGAAAGACATCAGGACCAAGCTGTCTATATTGCCGCATAAGAATCTGTAGTTTTTACAGCGTTTAAGACGGTGTGAGAAAGATTCAAATCGGCATAAAAGCTGCCTTCTAAATCCGGGTTGAGCAGTGTCTGCGCTACGAGCTTTTTTACCACATTAGAAAGCTTAAGTTCATTAAAGCATTAAAATGGAACAACTTTCTAATTGGCATAAAAAGCTACCTTTAAAACCGGGTTATTCGTCTTCGAAGAGGCTCCGTTAAGAGCTTTTTTTATCATAAGGGCCATTTACTTGGCTTACCTTATTATGTTATACTGAATTGTGTTCGTCTTATGGAGGGTAATCTCTCCGGGACGAAGACTGAACCTCAGCGCGGACATCCGCTGCTCCGGCGGTTTCTGGGCTGCAGGCGATTCTTTAGATTATGAGGAGGTGAACAGGATGGCACTTACCCAAGAACGTAAGCAACAACTGATTCAGGAGCATAAGGTTCACGAGACGGATACCGGTTCTCCTGAAGTACAAATTGCTATCCTTACGGAAAACATCGTAAACTTGACCAATCATTTGCGTACGCACAAGAAAGACCACCATTCTCGCCGCGGTCTTTTGAAGATGGTCGGACAACGCCGTAAGCTGTTGGCCTATTTGAAGAATAACGATGTTAAACGTTACAGCGCGTTAATCGAGAAATTGGGTCTTCGCAGATAGGTTCAATTGTAGAAAAGCAACTTTGTTTAATCATGCAGTACTTCTGCATAGACGGCAAGGTTGCTTTTTCGCATACTTTCTTTTTGCAAGACACCCCCTCTTATGGAAGAAAGACGAAGGATTGTCCTTGGAACATCAGACTTTTATTCTGCTTCCCTGATCTTTCCCGGCAATGCACATGCGTCTTCCCCATTAAGATACGGAAATGGTTTCCGTGGGTCTTTTATAGTTCCTGTTAGGAAGCAAGTCGATTATGATTTGCTGTCAAGAAGGAAATGCTAGTACTGATGCAGAATAATTTAGAACCAAGTCCCACATAGCAGGAGGTAAGTATGGAGAAGAAAATACATATGGAACTAGGCGGCAGACCGCTCACTCTCGAAACGGGAAGATTGGCCAAGCAGGCCAACGGAGCGGTTATGGTCCGTTACGGGGATACGGCTGTTCTATGTACCGTAACCGCATCGTCAGATCCTAAGGATCTCGATTTTTTCCCATTGACGGTCAACTATGAAGAAAGATTGTATTCCGTTGGCAAGATTCCCGGGGGCTATCCTAAGAGAGAAGGAAGACCGACGCAGAAAGCTATTCTGGCCAGCCGTCTCACAGACCGGCCGATCCGTCCGTTGTTTCCTGAAGGCTTCCGCAACGATGTGCAAATCGTCAATATAGTAATGAGCGTTGAGCAGGATTGCTCACCGGATATAGTTGCCATGATCGGTACATCGGCTGCACTCAGCATCTCTGATGTCCCGTTCAACGGACCGATCGGTGGAGTCATTGTCGGACGGGTCGACGGCCAGTTTGTCATTAATCCGACCGTGGAGCAGAGCAAGGTAAGCGAGCTTTACCTCGTTGTTGCCGGTACGAAGGATGCCATCATGATGGTGGAAGCTGAGGCTCACGAGGTTCCCGAGGAAATTATGCTGGAAGCGATCATGTTCGGGCATGATGAAATTAAGAAAATCGTGGAGAAAATCGAGCAGTTTACCGCGGAAAACGGCAAGCCCAAAATGGAAGTAAAGCTGCATCAAATCGATGAAGAAGTAGATGCTGCAGTACGCGCTTATGCCCATGAACGTCTGGTGGAAGCGGTACGCATTCCGGAGAAGCAAGCCCGCCAGGATGCGATTGACGCCATCAATGCGGAAGCTGTCGAGCATTTTACCGCCGTTTATGAAGAGACTCCCGAACGGATGAGCGACGTCAACGAGGTGCTTTACAACATTGTGAAAGAAGAAGTCCGCCGTCTGATAACCCATGATAAGGTTCGACCCGATGGCAGGGCTTTGGACGAAATCCGTCCGATTGAATGCGATACCGGCCTGCTGCCGAGGACTCACGGCTCCGCCCTGTTCACGCGCGGACAAACTCAAGCCCTCAGTATTTGTACGCTGGGCGCCTTGGGCGATGTTCAAATCTTGGACGGACTGGATCTGGAAGAGACCAAGCGGTTCATGCACCATTACAATTTCCCGCCGTTCAGCGTAGGGGAAGCCAGACCGCTGCGTGCGCCGGGTAGACGGGAAATCGGACACGGAGCTTTGGGAGAAAGAGCCTTGGAGATGGTTATTCCGTCCGAGAGCGAGTTCCCCTATACCATTCGTCTTGTTTCCGAAGTGCTGGAATCCAACGGCTCGACTTCGCAAGCAAGTATATGCGCAAGCACAATGGCTTTAATGGATGCTGGAGTGCCGATTAAAGCTCCGGTAGCCGGAATTGCGATGGGTTTGATTAAGGATGGGGAGAATGTATCTATCCTGACGGATATTCAAGGAATGGAAGATCACCTTGGAGATATGGACTTTAAAGTGGCGGGAACGTCCGCAGGGGTGACGGCCATCCAAATGGATATCAAAATCGACGGGATCGACCGCAAGATTTTGTCAGAAGCGTTAAGCCAAGCGAGAGAGGGACGGATGTTCATTCTGGATAAAATGCTCCAGACGATCAAAGAGCCGAGGAAAGAGCTCTCGCCATATGCACCCAAGATTATTACCCTGCATATTAACCCGGATAAAATTAGAGACGTCATCGGTTCCGGCGGCAAGATCATCAATAAGATCATTGATGAGACAGGTGTTAAAATCGATATCGAGCAGGATGGAACCGTCTATATTGCCTCCTCCGATGCTGAAATGAACGAGAAGGCCAAGAACATCATCGAAGGCATTGTCCGGGAGGTTGTAGTAGGTGAAACCTACCTCGGTACGGTCAAACGGGTTGAGAAATTCGGTGCTTTCGTCGAGATTCTTCCCAATAAGGAAGGGCTTGTTCATATCTCGCAATTGTCAACCGAACGGGTGGCCAAGGTTGAGGATGTAGTTTCTGTCGGCGATTCGATTACCGTCAAAGTGACCGAGATCGACTCCCAAGGAAGAATCAATCTTTCGCGGAAGGCTACTTTGACCCAATAATTTGTTCCTTTACAATAAATACGATAAGATAAAGAGTCAGATCAGTCTGTCTCTTTTTTATTTGAACCTCATTCTAATCCTTCCCTGCCCAGCATAAGATGGGACAAACAAGGAACTCGGCCGTATTTTCAGCCGGGTACCCAATATTGATCCGGGGAGAATAGAAGATGAGCGCTAATAAACGTTTGGCTTCGGTCATAGCCGGAATAGGGGCTGTCATCTTTGCTTTGTTCCAGATGCCGTTCATGCAGGACTACTTTGACCATGTCAAGGGCAAGGCGGGGCCGGAGGCGATACCTGTCTTTGGCCAGCTCAATGCCAAGCCCAAGGACAGGGCAACGCCCGAGGAGAGGCTCGAAGCGATTCGAAGAGAGGCGGCGAGGCTTTATATCCCTCCGATTGATGCTAAGCTCGACCGGGTGTGGAAAGCGATTCCCGGTTATAACGGGCGGGAAGTGGATATGGAAAGAACCCTGCAGCTGTCCAAGGACTGGATTCCCGGTCAGAAGCTGCCGCTGGTCTTTCGCGAAATTCCGCCCAAGGTTTCATTGGACGATTTAGGCGCGCAGCCTATCTACAAGGGAAATCCGAATAAGCCGATGGTTGCTCTTATGATCAATGTCGCTTGGGGGAATGAGTTTATACCCGGCATGCTGGAGACGTTAGAGCAAGAAAATGTCAAGGCAACCTTTTTCCTGGACGGGTCTTGGTTAAGCAAAAATGTGGAAATCGCCAAGCAAATTGCTTCCAAGGGGCATGAAATGTCCAACCACGCCTATTCTCATAAAAATATGAGCCAGCTTGGCCGAGAGCAGGCCGTTCAGGAAATCAGCAAGACGGAAAAGCTGCTCAAGGAGCATCTCGGGGTAGAGAATAAGCTGTTTGCGCCGCCCTCGGGGGATTTTAACCAGCAAACAGTAAAAATTGCCGCTGAATTAAACTTGAAGACGGTGCTATGGACTATTGATACGGTGGATTGGAGGAAGCCTTCCCCGCAGACCATTCTTACCAGAATAGCCAATCGCCTCGAGCCGGGGGCGATGATTCTAATGCACCCGACGGAATCTGCTTCGCTGTCGCTGGAAGGGATGATCAAGGAAATTAAAGGAAGAGGACTTGTTCTCGGCACGGTTAGCGAATTGTTATCTTCCGATCGGGTACCCGATCCGGGAGAATGAGTTAGCAGGGGAGCCTTGCGAAACCTGTATAGGAGGAAAATAGTGATCAAACATCAATTATCGAATGGCTTAAGGGTTGTTCTCGAGCCGATCCCGTCCATCCGATCCGTGGCGATCGGAATATGGGTGAAGACCGGGTCGAGGAACGAAACACCGGAGCAGAATGGCATTTCGCATTTTATAGAGCACATGCTCTTTAAAGGAACGGACCGCTATTCTGCGCGGGATATCGCTGAGGTGTTCGACGGTATCGGGGGCAACGTCAATGCGTTTACGACGAAGGAATATACTTGTTACTATGCTAAAGTATTGGATGAACATTTGCCTATTGCGGTGGATGTACTGGCGGATATGTACTTTCATTCCCGTTTGGATGAGAGCGAACTGGAGAAAGAACGGAATGTCATTCTGGAGGAAATCTCCATGTATGAGGACACTCCGGATGATCTGGTCCATGATCTGCTGGCCAAAGCCGTTTACGGCGATCATTCCTTAGGCTATACTATTCTGGGCGTCGAAGACAATCTGAACCGGATGAATTCGGATACTCTGCGCGAATATATGAACCAACATTATACAGTCGATAATACGGTGATCAGTGTAGCCGGGAATATAGATGAGAATGCGGTTAAGCTGCTGGAGAAACACTTTGGCGGGGCTCACCGTTCGGGCTCCCCGGTCGTTTACGAAGCTCCCGGATTTGTCGGAGACCTGATCTATCACGAGAAGAAAACCGAGCAAAATCATATTTGTTTGGCTTTGCCGGGGCTATCGCTGACGGATCCTCGCTACTACGCAATGATTCTTCTAAACAATACGATAGGCGGCGGAATGAGCTCCAGGCTGTTCCAGGAGATCAGGGAGAAGAGAGGGCTGGCTTACTCTGTCTATTCCTATCACTCTTCGCACGTCGATAACGGAATGTTCGTAATTTATACGGGCACGGCTCCCAAACAGACGGAAGAGGTTCTCAAGGTTTCAATGGAGATCATTGAAGAAATGATCGTCCAGGGGCTGACAGACGCGGAATTGAAGAAGGGGAAGGAGCAGTTGAAGGGCAGTCTCCTCCTGAGCTTGGAGAGCACGAGCAGCCGGATGAACCGGATGGGCAAGAACGAGCTTATGCTCGGTCGCCATTTGACCATCGATGATATTATCGGCAGGATTGAGGCGGTTACGCAGGAAGAAATTCGGCAGGTGACGAAGGAATTGTTTTCCCGGCCTTTCGCTTTAGCTATGGTTGGACAATCAGATAAAGTCATACAAGGATTCAGGAGGGATCAACTTGCAGCATTTGGTTCAAATTAAGAGGCTTCCGGGAAATGAAGATATTCAGCTTCCGCAGAAAATGTCCGAGCTGGCCAGCGGATTCGACCTATATGCCGCTGTATCGGAGCCGGTCACGCTTCAGCCGGGAGAAAGGGGCCTGATCCCGACCGGATTTAGTCTGGCCATGCCGGGTGAGCTGGAGGCCCAAATCCGGCCGCGAAGCGGATTGGCCCTTAAGCACGGGATTACGGCTCTTAATTCCCCCGGAACAGTGGATGCCGATTATCGGGGGGAGGTCAAGGTTCTGCTGATCAATCATGGTCAGGAACCGTTCGTGATATCCCGAAATGAGCGAATTGCGCAGATGGTGTTTCAGTACGTTCCCACTGTTCGCTTGGAAGAAGTGGAGGAATTGTCAGAGACCGGGAGGGGCGCCGGGGGATTCGGACATACCGGCAAATAAACTCACGTTCCTAATACGAGCGGAGATCGTTGATGATGCCGCCGTAACCATATTTTCAATGAAGACTGCCGATTTGGAATTCGGCGGTCTTTTTTATTTTTATGTGAAAAGTACTGTATAAATCTTAATTGAAGCAGGCAGGAAGGCGATCGGGAACAGCGGAAGAGTTTAGCCGCCGTTAAAGCGCAGAAATTCCTGGCAGGCTTTTCAAGAACCGTGAATCCCGCATAGGCTTCGAAAGCTATTCGTCACTTTTGGGAAGACTGGTTGTTGCCGGGGAGATGACGGTCCGGCAACAAAACGCGGGCCATTGACGCTGTCACCCCTTACTGGGCCTCGGCATAAACTATTTTATCGAGAACGGCATTTGAGAAAAGGGTGTTGACATTGCTTACCGGAATCCAAGTTACATTCATAGGCGGAGATGCCCGGCAGTTGGAAGTCATAGAGCAATTATCGGAATTGGACGCTTCGGTGCAATTGATCGGCTTTGACAATCTTCAATCCTCATATAACGGAGTTACCCGGGCGAAGCTTCTGCCCGAGTCCTTGAGCAAGAGCGATGCAGTCGTTCTGCCTGCTTCGGGGATGGAAGACGATGGTCAAGTGATGTCGATCTTCTCTTCAGAGGAGCTCATTCTTGACGATGCCCATATGAAAGCACTCCCCGGCCACTGCAAGATCTATACGGGGATAGCCAAGCCTAATCTGAAAATGCTGTGCGGCAAAAATTCCGTCGGGCTTGTTGAGCTGTTTGAACGTGATGATGTAGCTATTTTCAATTCCATACCTACGGCCGAAGGCGCGCTTATGATGGCTATCCAAAATACGGACATAACTATTCACGGCTCCAGAAGCATGGTTCTGGGAATGGGAAGAACTGGGCTGACGATGGCCAGGACGCTGCAGGGATTGGGGGCTAAGGTAAAAGTAGGAATAAGGAAGCCGGAGCATTATGCCCGGGCATGGGAAATGGGCTTCGAGCCTTTCTATATCCGTGATTTAGCCGAACATGTCAAGGAGATCGACTTGATTTTTAATACGATACCGACTATGATTATCACAGCACAGATCATTGCCAAAATTCCTCACCGCGCCTTGATTATTGACCTTGCTTCGAAGCCTGGCGGAACCGATTTTCGCTTCGCGGAGAAGAGAGGGATCAAAGCGCTGCTTGCTCCTGGCCTTCCGGGAATTGTCGCGCCGAAGACCGCTGGCCGAATCATTGCCCGTGCCCTCAGCAGTTTGTTGATGGAAGATGCAGGAAAAGGGAGGAATTGAGGAATGAATTGGCATGGTAAAACGGTTGGATTTGCGCTCACCGGTTCGCACTGCACTTATGCCGAAGTGATGCCGCAAATAGAAAGATTCGTGAAGGCGGGTGCAAGAGTCATTCCTATTGCGTCTTATACGCTAATGACTACGGACACCCGCTTTGGGACGTCAGAAGATTGGCAAAAACAGTTGAAAGAAATTACGGGGAATGATATTATTTCTACAATTGTAGATGCTGAACCGCTTGGACCATCCAAGCTGTTGGATGTGCTGGTTATCGCCCCCTGTACCGGGAACACGACGAGCAAGCTGGCCAACGCCTTGACGGAAAGTCCGGTGCTGATGGCCGCGAAGGCTCAGATGAGAAATCAGAGACCGGTAGTTCTCGCCATTTCCACGAATGACGGCCTCGGCTTGAACGCAGCCAACATAGCCAAACTGCTTGTAGCAAAGAACATTTACTTCGTTCCCTTCGGGCAGGATGCCCCCAATGTCAAAGCAAATTCTCTCGTATCTAGAATGGATCTCATTATGGAAACCTGTGAACAAGCTTTGCAAGGCAGGCAGCTACAGCCTCTATTGATCGAACGTTTTAATTATACCTAAACTGCATTTAGCAATTTTCATAGAATGATAGATAAGGGAGAGTCAGGACATGTCGAATCAAAAACTGTACAATGTAGCTATCGTGGGAACTACCGGAGCGGTAGGTCAACAAATTATTCGTCTATTGGATGAAAGGAACTTTCCCGTAAAAGAATTAAAGCTGCTGGCTTCCAAGAGGTCGGCGGGTACCAAGGTCCAGTTTAAAGATCGGGAAGTGACCATTGAAGAAGCCACTCCGAACAGCTTCGAAGGAGTGGACATTGCTTTTTTCAGCGCCGGAGGCGATGTAAGTAAAGAACTCGTGCCTCATGCTGTCAAGAGCGGAGCCGTGTGCATCGATAACACCAGCGCATACCGGATGGACCCGGGAACCCCTCTGGTCGTTCCGGAAGTCAATGCGCACAAGATTCAAGAACATAAAGGCGTGATCGCGAATCCGAACTGTTCTACGACCCAGATGGTCGTGGCTCTGAAGCCGCTTCATGATCGTTACGGAATCTCCCGCGTGATTGTGTCTACTTACCAGGCTGTGTCCGGGGCAGGAAATCGGGCGATCGATGAAATGTATAAGCAGTCAAGAGAGGTGCTGGAGGGCAAATCCGTTCAACCTGATATTCTTCCGGTAGGCTCCCTGCCTGTCAAGCATCAGATTGCTTTTAACGCCATTCCGCAAATTGACAAGTTCTGGGAGAATGGCTTTACCAATGAAGAAATGAAAATGATTTTGGAAACGAAAAAAATTATGGGTGACGAGTCGATTGAAGTGACTGCGACCTGTGTCAGAATTCCGGTCGCATTCGGACATTCCGAGTCGGTTTATATCGAACTGAACTCCGACTTTGAAATGGAGGAAGTCAGGAAATTGCTGGCGGATGCACCGGGACTCTTTCTGGTCGACAATCCGGAAGCCCAGCAATATCCGTTGGCGACGGAGGCGACAGGAAAGCTGGATACTTACGTAGGGCGACTGCGCAGAGATTTATCGAATCCAAGGGCTCTGAATATGTGGATTGTGTCCGATAATCTGCTTAAAGGGGCGGCATGGAATTCAGTACAAATCGGTGAATATCTGATTGCCGAGAAGAACTGATCAGCTTATTGCGGCTTGAGGTCCCATTTGGTTGGGGGTGAAGATGTGTCCATCCTTGTGCAGAAATTCGGAGGAACTTCCCTCTCCACCGCGGAAGCCAGAAAGCACGTCATAAAGCACATTAAACAAGCACTTGCCCAACAATATCAAGTAGTCGTCGTCGTCTCAGCGATGGGGAGGAAAGGCGAACCTTACGCCACCGATACGTTGTTGAATTTAATTTTTGAGCACGGCAACCGCGTTTCCCGGCGTGAGAAGGATATGCTTCTTAGCTGCGGTGAGGTGATATCCGCAGTTACTCTTTGCAGCTTGCTTAACGCCGAATCGGTTCCGGCCACTGTACTTAACGGGGTGCAGGCCGGAATCGAGACGGACGGGAATTACGGAGACGCAAGAATTGTAACCATCCGTCCGGCAAGAATTGTTGAGGAGCTGAAGCAGGGGAAAGTGGTCATTGTGACCGGTTTTCAAGGCAGAGCGGCTGTTCAGGACGAGGTGGCTACACTCGGGCGTGGCGGCAGTGATACATCGGCCACTGCGCTGGGAGTTGCGCTGAATGCCGAAAGGGTCGATATCTTCACCGATGTAACCGGCATTCTGACCGCAGATCCTAGAATTGTTGAAGAAGCCAAGCTTCTTCCGGTCGTTACGTTCGCGGAAATATGCAATCTGGCTCATCACGGAGCCAAGGTGATCCACCCCCGCGCGGTTGAGGTCGCCATGCAGGCAAATTTACCGATTCGCGTCCGTTCCACCTTCAGTGATGAGGCAGGAACGCTCGTTACGCGTCCGGAAGCGGTCCGCCAGCATGTAGTGGATCGTTATGTTACTGGAATTACACATGTGCCCAATGTCACGCAGATTCAAATCGCATTTCAAGAAGGGCGCTATGATTTTCACAGGTCCGTTTTTCAAGCAATGGCCCATAATCAAATAAGCGTTGATTTTATCAATGTCAATCCATCCGGTGTCGTGTACACCGTTTTTGACGATGTTGCAGAACTGGCTGTTCAAATAGTCAGGGAGCTCGGCTATGAGCCGAAAATCCGCTCCAATTGCGCCAAGGTGGCCGTCATTGGAGGAGGGATGAATGGAGTTCCCGGGGTTATGGCCCGGATCGTAGAGGCTTTAACGGAGGCGGACGTTACGATATTGCAGTCTGCAGATTCCAATACGACGATTTGGGTGCTCGTTCCAGGGGATGAATTGCAGAGAGCGATTCGCATGCTTCACAACAAGTTTGATCTTCATAAAATGAATGGCGAATGAAAAGGTGTAGGGGGAATAGCAGTGGAATTCGGGACATTAATTACGGCGATGGTGACACCATTCGATGATCAGTTACAGGTCAACTGGACGCAGCTCGAGAAATTAATCGATTATTTGATCGAGGAGCAAAAAAGCGACAGCCTAGTAGTCTGCGGAACGACCGGAGAGTCGCCTACATTAACGGATGAAGAGAAAGTGAAACTCTTTGAGGCTGCGGTGCGTCATGCCAATGGCCGCTGCAAAATTATTGCAGGTACCGGAAGCTACGATACGGCGGACAGCATTCGTATGACCCAATTGGCAGCCGATGCGGGTGTTGACGGGATTCTGCTCGTTGCGCCGTACTACAGCAAGCCATCGCAGGAAGGGCTGTATCAGCATTTCAAAACGATTGCGGAATCAACCCAACTTCCTATCATGCTCTATAACATACCTGGAAGAACCGGGGTTAATATTGAACCGGACACGATGCTCCGGCTCGCTCAGATTCCTAACATTGTAGCCTCTAAAGAAGCTCATTCCGATATGGACCATGTATCCAAATTAGTTCGTTCCGCCCCCGAATCATTCAGAATATACAGCGGGGACGATTCGTATACACTTCCGTTCCTTTCAGTCGGTGCCTACGGTATCGTTTCGGTGTCCAGCCATATTGTCGGAAGAGACATGAAGGAAATGATCGAATGGTACAACCAGGGAGAGGTGCATAAGGCGGTTTCCAAACATGCTGAATTGTTCCCGATCTTCAGAGGCATGTTCGAATGCCCGCATAAAGTGCCGAACCCGGCCCCCGTCAAGCATGCTCTGAATCTGAAAGGCCTCAATGTCGGAGGAGTTCGTTTGCCGCTTGTTCCCGTAACTGAAGAAGAAGGCAAGTATATCGAAGGACTGCTGTCCTAGTATACAAATAGCTCTCCATACTGTTTTCGAAGAAGAATAATGCCGTATTAGAAGGAAGCTTTTTATTCAATAAGAATCTTATTACGCCGTATTAACACGGTAAAAAATTTGAAGATTCTCATGTGGTAAAAAAATCGATGCCGGCAGGCATCGGTTTTTTATTTTTGGAGACAATAGGTCGTAAATGATTTAGCTTGTAATTAGTGTTTTCTTTCATGTATAATGATGGCAAGTGACTTGTGCGGTTTCTTTTTGATTGTGAGTTATAAAATCGTCGTCAATATATCAAGGAGGAATAAACTTGTCAAAAAAGAATAACGAGAAGCTATCGGTTTTCGCTCTTGGCGGCGTGGGCGAAATCGGTAAGAATATGTATGTGGTGCAATATGCCAACGATATCGTTGTGGTGGATGCGGGGCTGAAGTTTCCGGAGGAGGACATGTTAGGAATCGATATTGTCATTCCGGATATATCTTACCTGGTGGAGAATCAGGATAAGGTAAGAGGAATTCTTCTCACTCACGGACATGAAGACCATATCGGAGGATTGCCCTATATACTTAAGCAGTTGAAAGTCCCAGTATATGGAACAAAGTTAACCCTCGGGTTGGTCGAGGCCAAGCTGAAGGAAGCCAATATGTTGGGGGAAACGAAGCGCATTCTGATTAATGCTGATTCTGAGCTGCAATTGGGAACGATTAAAGCCAGCTTCTTCAAGACCAATCACAGCATTCCTGATTCTGTAGGAGTATGTCTGGATACCCCCGAAGGAACAGTTGTGCATACTGGGGATTTCAAATTTGACCAAACACCGGTTAACGGACAGTATGCGGACTTGCATCGAATGGCGGAGATTGGGAGAAAAGGAGTACTCATGCTGCTTTCCGACAGCACCAACGCTGAACGTCCCGGCTTCACAGGTTCGGAGAGAAGCGTAGGAGCCGAGTTGGAGGAAGTGTTCCGCAAAGCGCGGCAAAGAGTCGTTGTGGCTACCTTCGCCTCCAACATTCACCGGATTCAGCAGGTAATAGATGCTGCGGAATCAACCCACCGCAAAGTTACCGTTATTGGACGCAGCATGGTTAATGTAGTGACGATTGCTTCGGAGCTGGGCTACTTGAATATTCCGGAAGGAATGCTGATCGAGCCCGAGGAAGTCAATCGGATGGCTGCCGACCGGGTGGTCATTCTGTCTACGGGAAGTCAAGGCGAGCCTATGTCCGCTTTAACAAGGATGGCGCGTTCTACCCACCGGAAGGTCGATATTCTTCCCGGTGATACGGTAATTATTGCAGCGACCCCGATTCCAGGTAACGAGAAGTTCGTAGGACGCACTGTCGATGAACTGTTCCGACTGGGAGCCAACGTAATTTATGGTCCCGGCTCGGTTTCGGGTGTTCACGTATCGGGACACGGAAGTCAGGAAGAGCTCAAGCTCATGCTGAATCTGATGAAGCCTAAATATTTCATGCCAATTCACGGAGAATATCGTATGCTGCGTCAGCACGGTTTGCTGGCCGAATCGGTAGGCGTTGATAAGGAAGACATCTTTATCGTGGATATCGGTGATACGGTGGAAGTTCAGAACGGTGTGGCCCGCAGAGGGGCCAAGGTACAATCCGGCAATGTTCTCATTGACGGATTGGGAGTAGGCGATGTCGGAAATATCGTCCTGCGCGACCGGAAACTGCTGTCCCAGGATGGAATATTGGTGGTTGTCGTCACGCTTAGCAAGCAAGAGGGCAACATCTTGTCCGGCCCGGACATTATTTCCCGCGGCTTCGTATACGTCAGGGAATCGGAGGGCTTGTTGGACGAAGCAAACCGGATTGTAACCGGCACCTTAAACAAGCTGATGAATGAGAATGTTAATGAGTGGGCCTCATTAAAAACACATGTCAAAGACGCACTAGGACGATTTTTATATGAACAAACAAGAAGAAGACCTATGATCCTTCCAATCATTATGGAAGTGTGAGGCTAAGCATTAAGTCACTTAACCCAAGCTATAATAAGCCTTTCGGACAATGCGCCGAAAGGCTTTTATTGATTATGCCGCAGCGTTTTCCACGTGGTGCGGACATTCGTATATAGGGGACGAGAATGGGGAGAGGCCGTGCGACCTGAATATTTTTTACTCCGCCTCCCGCAATCTTTCCACGATTGTAGACCTCGACAGCCATTGGTAAGCAGCCAAAGTAACGATCAATGAGATTACGGCAAACAGAGGAAGTACGGCGGCGATGGGCATGATATTCATTTGAAATTCCGTATAAGCCATGTTTTCCGATATCTCCTTGGCAATCCGGTAGGTTAAATACATTCCTGCGGTTCCCACTATCGCGCTTGTAAACAAAACGATGTAAAGTCCTTCATAAGCCAGCATTTTCTTTAGCTGTTTCTTGGACATGCCGATGCTTTCCAGCACGGCAAATTCATTCCTGCGGGAGAATACTCCGGTTATAACCGTATTGACAAAGTTAAGCAGGCCAATCAATGCGATAATGATACTCAAGCCGTAACCGACGGTCTGAAAGATGCGGATGAACCCCTCCATTTCTTCCCTATAATCCTCCCTGGATTTCATAATCAAATCCAACGGGTCCGTAATGGTCTGTACAGCGTGTTCCACTTGCTCCAGAACGGCGGGATCCGCGTGAAGAGTAACGGAAAGTATTTGAGGATCGGCTACGGATTTGGCAAACTCTTCTGCCGGTAAATATACGTTGAAGCCTCCGCTTCTGAAAATTTGGGTACCCGCTGCGTAAAGCGCATCCGTCTTCAGAACGGCCATCACCTGATAGCTTTTTTCCATACTATCCAGCTTGATCAGGTCACCCGGATTGAAGTAGCTGATATACTGATCCTCCCCAAGCAGTGCTTCCGAGATCAGAACATAGTCTCCGGATTCGAACTTATCCCGGTCGAACGTACCGGACACGATATCCCCATGCTGAACAACTTCATACCATCCGCTGTCGATTCCGTGAACTTGCAGACCTACAGCACCCTGATTCAAAATTGAGGTAAAGACAGGGATGTCCGGATCCTCCGAAGCCGCTAAAGGCTTCAATACCGACAGAATCGATTCATTTAGCTTTAAAGCATCATCTTTGTAATAAACTTTATCTAATCTTTCCACTCCATGGATTGCCCTTAGCGCATTGCTGACATCCTCCGTAAGCGTTAAGTTAGCCAGTGGGAGCCTTCTGTCGCCCGGAGAAGCTTCTTTTACCACGAAATCCCCCGTTATGAACGTATTCAAGTATTTGTTGACGTTCAGCGATGAAACTACGGTGTAGATTATGCTGAAAAGTATGATACCGAGCGACAGGGAGGACAGCATAAGGAATAGCTTTTTCTTATGCCGCAGCAGATTGCTCATCGACATTTTGGACAGCTTCACCCCGTTCCGGGAGCGCTTGCTTCGCTTTCGGCGGATTCCCTCGTTCATACCGGAGAACTTGACAGCCTCCACAGGCGATATTCTCGCCGCGGTTCTGCCGGGCTTGCCGGCCGCCATCCGGACCGTTATATAGGAAAACAATGCTGCGCCCAGGAAAATAAACGGGCTAACCGAATAAGAAGCTTCCACAGATGAGAAGGAGGTCATCATCGGCGTCAACCAGAGCCCAATTCCGTAGCCAATGGCAAGTCCAATAGGCAGGCCCGCCGCATACAACAGGTTTGCTTGGAGCGAGATTATTCTTTTTAGCTGCCGGGGAGTAGTTCCAATCGTTTTCAAGAGACCGTAAAACTTTATGTCGCGGACAACCGAGATGTGGAATATATTATAGATCAGCAAATAACCGCTCAGCATAATAATCAGAACCAGGCCGGCCAACGGCAGCCCATTCATAATATTTTCAGATAGAGAAACGCTGGAATAGGCCCAGTTTACGCCATAAGACGCGTTCACTTTGGAATCGGACAACACTTCCTTGATCTTCTTCTCTATGTCCCAAGCGTTGTTAAACATGACATTAAGGCTGATCGTATGACTATAAGTTCCCGTTCGTCTGGATTCTTCGGGGTCGATATGGGAGAGATTCTTCTGCACGAAGAGCTCCGATACGAGGGCCAGTCCCGCCATCGCCACATACTGTTCCGCCTCGTAGTAACCGGATAATACGAAGTCCTTGGACATTTTCTGACCGTGGATGTCGAGATCGAGCCGGATGTTTACCCCTACCTGAGGAGGGACCCCAAGCAAATCCAAGGTCCAAGTATTCAGGGCAATTTCATTTTCACCCGATGGAAGGCCGCCTTCCAAAAATTCTATAAAGCTATGTTTGGCCGTACTTTCATCGATATGATGAATTTCCACATTTGCTCCTTTGAGCTGATCGTCTATGGCATGACCAACGACGACGGATCTGCCGTATTGCTTGATGGAAGGATGCCGAATCAGCTTCTCTGCTTCATCCGGCGTAAGATATTTAAATACCCCATGGAAATCGCTTCCCACCGTTTTCATAAGCGCGCGTTCCATCGATTTATTAATGCTGAAGCCCATTGTAAAAACTGACGTAATCAGCAGCGTCGTCAGCACTATCGCACATATGACGACGAGGTTTCGCAGCCGGTTCGCCCGCAAGCTTTGCTTGGCGATATGGAATACCGTTCTCCCATTATTGGTTCGAAGCATACCGGCTCACCCCCCGCTGGTGTCGGATCGGCTAACGATTCTGCCGTCCTCGATCCGGATTACCCTGTCCGCCGTTTGTGCGATCTCTTCATTGTGGGTAATCATCACCATCGTCTGATTAAACTTGTCGCTCATCTGTTTCATGAGGATAAGAACTTCCTGGCTTGTTTTGCTGTCCAAATTCCCGGTAGGTTCATCGGCCAACAGAATGGACGGTTTCGTTGCCAATGCTCGCGCGATAGCCACTCTTTGCTGCTGCCCGCCGGACAGGCTGGAAGGGAGGCTGTGGATCTTCTCCCTAAGCCCGAGCGCTCCAATGATATGATCGATATACGGTTCATCCACTCTGGCGCCGTCCAGTTCAATAGGAAGCACAATGTTTTCGTATACATTCAGAATGGGAATCAAATTATAGCTCTGAAAAACAAACCCGACCGATCTTCGCCGGAAAATGGTCAGATTCTCGTCGTTCATGCTGAAAATATCGTTCCCGTCCACGTAAACCTTGCCTTCCGTGGCCCGATCCAGCCCGCCCAGCAAATGAAGCAGAGTACTCTTGCCGCTGCCGCTGGTACCGACGATGGCGACAAATTCCCCCTTCTCAACGGTCAGGGAAACGCCGTCGAGAGCCTTTACGACCGGATGTCCTTTACCGTAATATTTTTTCAAATGATCAACTCGCAGGACCGACAAAGCTTTCATCTCCCCCAAAAATAGTCTGTACGAAGAGTACAGACTATTTATAACAGATCAATCTGACATTCCGGTGTCTGAAAAATAACACATTAGACACAATCTCTTAATTTACGGGTAAAAACACGGAAAAAACCGATCCCTCTCCCGGCTTGGAGGAGGCTTTGATATATCCGCCCTGGGATGTGACGATTTCCCTGGCCAAGTATAAGCCGATTCCTACGCCTTCATTTACAGGCGTCTTTGCGCATCTATAAAATCGTTGAAAAACCAGGTTCAGCTCGCTTTCCGCGATTCCGATCCCGTGGTCGGCGATATTAATACGGGTGAACATTTCACCGGCTTTGACCGAGATTAAAATTTGTTCCCCATTGTTGCTGTACTTGACTGCGTTATCCAGAATGTTAAACAGGGCTTCACCAGTCCACTTCGGATCATGGCTGGCCGCCGTTGTCGGATCGCAGGATACCCCGATCCTTATCTTCCTGGCCTCCGCCTCGGCATAAACCTGTGATACGGCAGCCATGACCGTTGGCAGCACCGGATGAGCTCCTGCCCGGATGGCAATAACGCCTGTCTCCAGCCGCGACATTTTGATCAGAGACTGGATCAGCCAATTCAGCTTTTCCGACTGCGTCTTGATTTGGGCTACCAAGTAACGGCTGCTCTCATCGGGCAATGGTTGTTCCTCCAGTAATTGGGTATACAAATGGATGTTGGAGAGGGGGGTTTTCGTTTGATGGGAAATGTCCGAAATCAGTCCCTGGATTTTATTTTTCTCAGCTTCTTTATTCTGCTCATGGGCCCTGGACATATCAATATAGCGGGTCAATTTGTTTTCCAGCGATGACAGATTCGTCTCCGCATAGCCCGTTATCCGCCTCCGGCCGCTTATGGCCCCGTCCACGATATCATCAACCGTCCGGATCACGGCCTTCACCTGTGATCGAAGAACCCAAACGAGGGCACCTGCCATTAAGAGCAGAGCAGCGCCGAAGCCGATGGTCAGCCATCCCGTCATTCCTTCAAATTCGGTCATATACAGCATCCCGAGCGAATATCCGATAGTCAAGATGAGAAAAGAAGACAAGAAAAAGATATAAATTCGTTTAAACTTGAGTTCCCGATAATGGTTCATGTCCGGTTCCCCTCAGACCATATGTATCCTAACCCATACACCGTCTTAATGTATTTTGGCGATGAAGGTTCTTCTTCAATTTTCGCGAGCAATCTTTTAACCGTGACCGTTAATGCGTTCTCATCCACAAATTCCGCCTCATGAGTCCATACTTTGTCCATGATCTGCTCCCTGGTCAGAATAATTCCCCGATTCGCCACAAGCACTTTTAACAGCTTCTGTTCGGTACGGCTCAATAGTAAGGGCTGCCCGTGTTTCCGGAAATCCATTTTCCCGAAATCGAACGAAAGATGATCTATCGTCCATTGATCCTCATTCTGCGGCTCCATTCTTCTGAGCACCGCCATAACCCTTGCGCGCAGCACCATCAAACTGAACGGTTTCGTAATATAGTCGTCCCCGCCGAGTTCAAAGCCGGTTACGATATCCGCCTCGAGATCGTTTGCGGTCAGAAAGATAATCGGAACCCGTGATCTCCGGCGTACTTGTTCACAGAAATCCAGGCCGCTGCCGTCCGGGAGATTTACGTCGAGAATAATTAAATCGATAGGTTCCTCCAACAGCAATTTGTTCGCTGCCGCCAGATCATAAGCTTGGCGGATCGCAATTCCGTCCCGGGCGAGCGTAAGCATGATTCCTTTATTTAAACTGATATCGTCTTCTACGATTAGGATTGTTTTCATAGGGAAGTCAACCTCCTTCTTAGATAGGTTGCAAAGAAAGAAAAACACCGCTTCATACAGTAAGGTCAGAAAGCTTGGCTGCACCACCACTCTGAAGAGGTTTCCTTCAAATGATAGAGCAAACCGTGATGAAGAATCAACCTTCCCAATGGAAAAATCAGTC
Source organism: Paenibacillus sp. SAFN-117 (assembly GCF_051966115.1). Taxonomy (NCBI): domain Bacteria; kingdom Bacillati; phylum Bacillota; class Bacilli; order Caryophanales; family Paenibacillaceae; genus Paenibacillus; species Paenibacillus sp. SAFN-117. Next base: position 11,572 of record NZ_JBQCLK010000024.1, on the reverse strand, counting down.
ATTATGGCCTGAAATGCCGCGGTCTTTAAATAGCAGGCTGTATGTGAAGAAGCACGGGCCGTCAGCTACTGAATTACAACAAGCTCTCGTCTGCAAGCTGTCCCAAGATGCATGATTGCGACGTTATACACTCATACTAAGTAAAGAGCTATGGCCGGTCCTTTTTTGCAGTGGGCAAGCAGAAGGGAGGCCTTTCTTGGAATCGTTCAATACCGCCGCCATTACTGGAAGTATGAAGGACTAAACATCTGGAGGGAAATATACAGTGGAACCATTCGTAAATCAGGAACCGACACCGGCTGCACCCGTGACTGAGGATCCGAAGAAGAACGCGGCACTGGAAAATATACAACAGCTTGGTCAAACAACAACTCCAACGGTCGAGAGCAACATTTATTGTTTAACGATCATAGGTCAAGTAGAAGGTCATATGATCCTCCCGCCGCAAAACAAAACGACGAAGTATGAGCATCTCATACCTCAACTGGTGGCCGCCGAACAGAATGCTAAAATTGAAGGTATTCTTGTTATCCTTAACACAGTCGGAGGCGACGTAGAAGCGGGATTGGCGATCGCCGAGATGATAGCCACAATATCTAAGCCGACTGTCACTCTCGTTCTCGGAGGGGGGCACAGTATCGGGGTACCGATTGCCGTCTCCTCGGATTACAGCGTCATAGCGGAAACCGCGACGATGACGATCCATCCGATCCGCTTGACAGGAATGGTGATCGGAGTTCCTCAAACCTTCGAGTATTTGGACAAGATGCAGGAGCGGATCATTCAATTCATCACAAGGCATTCGCGAATCAGTGAAGAGAAAATCAAGGAATTAATGTTCAAAACAGGGGAGCTTACCCGCGACATCGGGACAACGGTCATCGGTCAGGATGCAGTTCGGTACGGGCTGATTGATTCTATCGGCGGTATCGGAGAGGCGCTGCAGCGCCTTAACCAAATGATTGCCGAGCGCAAAGCGCCCAGACAAGAGGTGACGTTCCAATGACCATCCATTCCATTGTTCCTCTGGATCTGGTTATGGAAGGCAGTGAAGAGGCGGATTATTCATTCGAGCAAATTCAAGTTCAAGGTGTGGAAATGCAGGTGCAGCGCCTGAGTGCGAATCAGGCCAAGATTATCCGTCTATTGAGCCCCAATGTGAACGATTATCTGAACCCGGCTTATGCTCCGGGGACAATCATTACCTTCACCCCTTCCGCGTATGAACAGAACTGAAACAGTCTGTTTTAACCGCACCCGGCGACCTGTCCCGGGTGTTGTTTTCTTTGCATTCTTGCGACCGGACAACTATATGTCATTCTTGCCCATTATGATATAATAGGGAACGGAGGTGGCTTAATTGGCAAAAAAAAGAAAGAAAAATGCCGGCACGAAGTTAGCCATCAAGTACGAGCTGTACGGAATAGCGATCCTTATTCTGTCCGTCATCGCCCTTTCTCGTCAAGGATCGGTAGCGCGTGCACTAACCTATTTATTCAGGTTTCTGATCGGGGTGCTTGATTTCGTTATCCCCCTGATCTTTATTTATATTGCCGTATACGTCATGATCAATCGGGCATGGCCGAGAAAGTGGTCCTCCAAGAAGACGGGGCTTAGCCTCATTCTGGCTGGACTGATTATCCTTAACCACATGTCCATGATGACTATCATCGATCCGTTGGGGGATACGTTAAAATCCTCCTATATCATAAGCGAAACCTGGGAGCGCATGGCGGACGGGCTCAGAGGGGCCGAGGATTCGCCCAACATTCTCCACAGGGAAGTCGGCGGAGGGATGATCGGGGCTTTCTTGTATGCCGCCCTCTATTTGCTGTTCGGACTCTGGGGCTCCAAGCTTATCGTCTATGCGTTGTTTGCGGCGGGGATTCTATTGGTGACCGGTATCTCCATGGTCGATCTGTTCAAGAGCTTCAACAAGCGGTTTAGAAACATTGGAGAGCGAATGTTGAAGAGCATTGCCTCCTTATTCACGAAGCGAAAGCTGGTACATAAGCAAGTACCGACCTCCAAGAAGCTCAAGAAGCAGCCTGCTGCTGAGATTTATGATCCGGACGAGGACGAACCCGATGAGGAAACTTTGCCGGACCCGGATTACGAGCAGGAAGAGAAGAAGAAGCCGGTTTTCGTACAACTGCTGACTTCCAAGAAGGATAAGAAGGAAGAGCAGAAACCGGTGAAAATGACCGAGCATTTGCTCGAGGAAAGCCAGAAGGATGAACCGGCCATTCCGATCATCCGGGATTTCCGCGATGAAATTGAGAAGAGCGAATCCCGCAAGCCCGTGGAGGCCGGGAAGAACGAAGAAGAGCAAGCGGATGAAGAGCTGGCGTTCGGCAATGATCCCGATAAAACACCGGGCAAGCCGTATCAGCTTCCGGACTTCGGCCTTCTCTCGAAGCCTGTCGGAATCGGCAAAGGCTCCGATCATATGGACTATAAAGCAAACGCCCGCAAATTGGAAGCGACTCTGGAAAGCTTCGGAGTTCGGGCCAAAGTGCTGGACGTTGTCCGGGGGCCATCGGTAACAAGATATGAGATTCAGCCGGACGTGGGGGTCAAGGTCAGCCGGATTGTCGGGTTGACCGATGATATCGCTTTGGCTCTGGCCGCCAAGGATATCCGCATGGAAGCGCCGATTCCCGGGAAGTCGGCTATAGGGATTGAAGTCCCGAATACGGAAGTTTCTATGGTTACCCTGCGTGAAGTCATGGAGAGCACCGCCTTCTATGAAGCGGACGCCAAGCTATCTATATCTCTGGGAAGAGATATTACCGGCCAGCCGATTGTAGCCAATCTCGCCAAGATGCCGCACTTGCTCGTAGCGGGGGCCACAGGGTCGGGTAAATCCGTATGTATTAACGGTATTATTACAAGCATTCTATTTAAAGCGAAGCCGGATGAAGTGAAGTTTCTGATGATCGACCCTAAAATGGTGGAATTGAATGTATACAACGGAATTCCCCATTTGCTGGCACCCGTCGTCACCGATCCCCGAAGAGCCTCCCTGGCTCTGAAGAAGGTTGTCGTGGAGATGGAGAAGCGCTATGAGCTGTTCTCCAAGACCGGAACCCGCAATATCGAGGGTTATAATGCCTTGATTACCAATAAGGATAATCCGAATCCCGGAGAACCGCTGCCGCTGATCGTGGTCATTGTTGACGAGCTTGCCGATTTGATGATGGTAGCCGCCAACGATGTAGAGGACTCCATCTGCCGGCTGGCGCAGATGGCCAGAGCGGCCGGAATTCACCTGATCATCGCGACCCAGAGACCATCGGTAGACGTTATTACCGGGTTGATTAAAGCCAATATTCCGTCCCGGATCGCTTTCGGAGTCTCCTCGCAGGTTGATTCCAGGACCATTCTAGATATGGCCGGTGCCGAGAAGCTGCTCGGCCGGGGCGACATGCTGTTCATGCCGGTCGGAGCAAGCAAGCCTCTGCGTGTACAAGGCGCGTTCCTGTCCGACCAGGAAGTCGAAGCCGTCGTCACATTCTGCCGCAGCCAAGAGCAGGCCAACTATCAGGAGGAGATGGTGCCGGAGGTGGAGGAGCAGACGGAACAGGAGGAAGTGTTCGAGGACGAGCTGTTCGATCAGGCTGTACAAATTATTGTTGAGGCCAAGCAGGCTTCCGTTTCATTGCTCCAACGCAGAATGCGCATCGGATATACCCGTGCCGCAAGGTTAATCGATACGATGGAAGCCAAGGGGATTGTGGGCCCTTACGAGGGCAGCAAACCGAGAGAAGTTCTGCTTACCTTGGAGCAATTCCAGCAGACCCGGATCAGTTCGTAAACCGTGCGTCCCTTTAACTATGCCATTCCTTGCATAATAAAATAAGTTAACTGAAGCTGCCGGATGACCGGCAGCTTATTTTTTTAAAAACAAGGAATCCGCACTTTCGTCCGTATTCGCTGCTGTTCCCTACTCGTTGTTTTCGGGCCCGACAGGTTCTAGGGCGTCTGTATAGAAGCGGGAAACCTTTCAAATAATAACTTCAACTTGGACTTCAACATCATGAAGAAAGGTTGAGTATGCGAATGAATAAACGGCTTATCGTTATTACTTGCTGTATTCTTGTGGCCTTTTTCTTAACGATGCAATTCAAAGAGAACAAGTCCACTGAAGTGTTCAGCGAGAACCTGATCCGTTACGGCAGTACCGGAGACGACGTTTATGAGCTGCAGGGAAGATTGAAATTTCTAGGTTTTTATCACGGCAACATCGATGGGGATTACGGGTATCTGACTCTCAAAGCGGTCAAGTGGTTCCAAGGCGATTTCGGATTAAAAGTTGACGGGCTGGTGGGACCGAAGACGAAACTGGCGCTTTGGAAAGCGACCAAAAGCTGGAGGCCGACAGCTCCTCAGGCACCGACAGGCGGAGGTGGAGGTGGTGGAGGCGCGGCACCGCCGGCCAATGCCAACCTGCCGGCTTCGTCTCATGGCGGGCTATCCGACAATGATTTGAAGCTGATGGCCAATGCCGTATATGGAGAGGCCCGCGGCGAGCCGTATGTTGGGCAGGTTGCTGTAGCTGCGGTTATTCTTAACCGCCTGAAATCGGCGAGCTTCCCGAATACGATTTCCGGAGTTATTTTCCAGCCCGGGGCCTTCACGGCGGTAGCAGACGGACAAATATGGCTGCAGCCTAACGAAACGGCCAAGAAAGCCGTATTGGATGCCATTAACGGCTGGGACCCTTCCGGGGGCTGCGAATATTATTTCAACCCGGAGACGGCGACCTCTGCCTGGATTTGGACAAGACCGCAGGTGAAAACTATAGGCAAGCATATTTTCTGTAAGTAACTATATCGGAACCTCACCTGATCAGCATAACGGAATGGTTGGAAGCAGCCGGCTTCGGTTGCTTCTTCTCATTCTGTAGGAATATAATGGAATAGACTCAGTATACCTAAGAATATGGTTACGACTACGGAGCAGAAGGGAGCAATGTTGGCATGAGACCATCCAAGTTTGAACGAAGCGAAATTCATTCGATCCGCCTGCACGTCCTGCCGACCGACCGCTTTAAAACCTATGCGATCAGCGCATATATCGGAACACCGCTTGCAGAGGAGACCGTAACCCCGACGGCACTTACGCCGTTTGTGCTGCGGCGGGGGACGCAAGCCTTGCCTGAGACCAAACGCTTTCGTGAGCGGCTGGATGAATTGTATGGGGCCGGGTTCGGCTTTGATATTTATAAACGGGGAGATTACCAAATCGTTCAGTTTCGAATGGACATGATCGAGGATCAATACGTTTCCGGGACAGAGCCTTTATTAAAACAGGCACTTAAATTTTTGACCGAAGCCATTACTCGTCCGGCACTGGAGAACGATCATTTCGTCAGCAAGTATGTAGAATCGGAAAAACAGACCCTTCGCAAAAGAATACAATCCATAATCAATGATAAAATCCGTTATGCCGCGGAAAGATGCCTGGAGGAAATGTGTAAGAACGAGCCTTACCGCCTTCATCCTCTCGGGCAACTGGACAAGTTGGAGAAGCTGGATAAACAATCTCTGTACTCGGCTTACCGGCAGTGGCTGCAAAGCTCTCCGATCGATCTGTATGTGGTCGGAAATACGACGAGCGAGGAAGTTCAATCTATCTTAAGGGAATTGCTGGCTTCCGAACGTTCGGAAAATCCTGCATATGTTACCAAGCCGGCGGCTTGCGGGGACAAGCGGGATGTCAATACGGTAATCGAGAGGCTGGAGGTCGGGCAGGGCAAGCTGAACATGGGGCTGAGAAGCAGCATTACTTATGGGGACGAACGCTATGCCGCCGCCTTGATGTATAACGGGGTGTTGGGAGGATATCCTCATTCCAAACTCTTTATGAACGTACGAGAGAAAGAAAGCCTTGCTTATTACGCCTCCTCCCGCTTGGATGGACATAAGGGAATTATTACGATTCAATCGGGGATTGAAATCAATAATTATGAGAAAGCGGTATCGATTATCCGGGAACAGCTCGACGCGATGGTCAGAGGGGAGATCAGCGATCTGGAACTGTCCCAAACGAAAGCCATGATCGTCAATCAGCTTAAAGAGATCCAGGACTCCGCATACGAGATGATCGGCTTTGATTTCAACAGCGTGCTGTCGGGCAAGGAAAGGTCCATTCCCGAATTGATTGCGGCGGTGGAAGCCGTAACCCCTCAGCAAATCCGTGAAGTGGCCGACGATGTTTGCCTCGATACGATTTACTTCTTGCGCGATAAGGAGGGTGAGTAAGATGGAGACCATCCGCTACGAATCTTTGAATGAAACCTTATACGTTGACCGTCTGGACAATGGATTGACCGTGTATGTTCTGCCCAAAAAGGGTTTTCAAAAAACTTACGCCACGTTTTCTACAAAATATGGCTCGGTCGATAATCATTTTCGCGTCGAAGGGAAGGAAGAAGTGAAGGTGCCCGACGGGATCGCCCACTTCCTGGAGCATAAGATGTTCGAAGAGCCAACCGGAGATATCTTCGCTACCTTTGCATCGCACGGGGCTTCCGCTAATGCTTTTACCAGCTTTGACCGGACCGTCTATCTTTTCTCCGCTACGGGTCATATTAAGGAAAACCTGACCACACTTCTGGATTTCGTGCAGCATCCTTATTTTACGGATGAGAACGTAGAGAAGGAGAAAGGAATTATCGGCCAGGAAATCAAAATGTATCAGGATCAGCCGGACTGGAGAGTTTATTTCGGCCTGATCGAGGCGATGTACCATAATCATCCGGTGCGGATCGATATTGCGGGAACAGTCGAATCCATTGCGGAAATTACGAAGGAAACGCTGTATGAGTGTTATCACACCTTCTATCATCCGAGCAATATGTGCTTGTTTGTCGTGGGCGGAGTAGACCCGGAAGAGGTTATGCAATGGGTTCGCGGCAACCAGCAAGCCAAGACTTTCTCTCCCCAGGGAAGCATTAACCGGCTATTTCCGGCGGAGCCTGCCGAAGTGAAGCAGGAGATGAAGACGACGGTGCTTCCCGTCTCCGAGCCGAAGTGCTTGTTTGGCTTCAAGGAAGTATCCGGTAAGCTCGAAGGGGATGCTTTGCTGCGTAAGGAACTGGTCACAGCCGTCATGATGGACTGCCTGTTCAGCCAAAGCTCGGCAATTTACCAAACGTTGTACGAGGAGAACCTGATCTCCGACAACTTCGGATTCAGTTATAACTGTACTCCCGGATATTCCTTCTCCATGATCGGAGGGGATACCCGCGATCCGGAGGAGCTTCTGTCGAGAGTGAAGCAGCTCTTGACGCCCGTTCTGGAGAAAGGAATAGCGGAAGAAGATTTTGAAAGATGCCGCAGAAAGAAAATGGGCGGATATTTGCGCATGCTTAATTCGCCGGAAGCGATGGCCAACGAATTTACCAGCTATCTGTTCAAAGGAAGCGACTTCTTCACCATTCTGCCTAAATATGAGGCTATGACATTGCAAGAGGTTAATGAACGTCTGCGCGATCATTTCCAATGGGAGCGGATGGCTGTTTCCGTCGTAAGGAATGCACAAGGATGAGCATGAAGCCCTTTCCACAACAAACGGTTCTCGTAACCGGGGCCAGCAGGGGAATCGGCGCCGCCATCGCCGAGCGATTTGCAAGAGAAGGCATGAACATTGTCGTTCATTACCGAAACTCCCATGAAGAGGCTAATGAGGTGGCCAGACGGTGTTTGGAACTCGGGGCCAATGTCGTCACCGCGACGGCCGATCTCAGGTCCAAGGAGCAGCTCATGAGAATGAGGGATAAGCTGGAGAAGCATGGGATGATGCCGGAAATATTGGTCAATAATGCGGGAATAGCCCATTACGGTTTGTTCTCCGAGGTTTCTGAGGACGATTGGGACCATATCATGAGCGTGAATTTGAAAGGGACCTTTCTCTGCACTCAGATGTTTATGGAGGAGATGGTTCGCCGCAAATACGGGCGGATCATCAATGTTTCTTCAGTCTGGGGGATTACCGGGGCTTCCTGCGAAGTCGTCTACTCAACGGCCAAAGGGGGGGTCAATGCAATGACCAAGGCGCTTGCCAAAGAATTGGGCCCTTCCGGGATAACTGTCAATGCGGTAGCTCCAGGAGTAGTTCAAACGGAGATGATGGACCAGTTCAATGAAGAGGAGAAGGCGGCAATAGAGAATGAAATTCCGGCCGGCCGCTTTGCCCAACCGGATGAAATCGCCGCCCTGGTCTATTTTCTGGCCCTTCCGGAGTCAGGCTATATTACCGGACAGATCATCAGCCCTAACGGAGGCTGGTTCACCTGATTACACCGCTATTGGGGAATGAATATTTGTCGCTTAATCTGCAAATATTAGGACTGTCATTTCATTACCCCAAGGAGGAATTCCAGGTGGAAACAACTGTATTGAAATCTATAGAAAAGTGGAAAGAGTTTCTGTCGAATCGTGTCAGCGAAGCAGAAAAAGCAGGGATGAGCGAGGAAACCATCTCCAAGCTTGCTTATCAGATTGGCGGATTTCTTGCGGATAAGATCGACCCCAAGAACAATGAAGAACGCATGCTCAAGGAGCTGTGGGATGTGGCCGACACTAACGAGCAGCAAATGATCGCAAAGCTGATGATCAAGTGGGTAAAAGAGTCCTGACAAAAGCAAAAAAAATGCCTCCTTTTTTGGAGGTTTTTCTTTTGCAACCATGGTATACTTATAGTAAAGTTTTTAAATTTTGACAAAGTAAATTAGGGGATAGAGAAGGAAAATGACGAAATTTGTAGAATTAGGATATCGAAGCAGGAAATAAGCCTTATTTTTTTGCTGCTTTTGGAGGATTGGCAATTGAATATTCGTCAATTTCTATTGGGGCAATCCCAGAATTTATATAAGCAACCGGTAAAACACCTTACTTCTAAATTGGGGGAGGCGCGGTTTGGCAGTGAAGCAGTGGTATATGGAATACAAAATACATAAAAACCGCCCCGGTTTGCTGGGGGACATCGCTTCCTTAATGGGAATGCTTGATATCAATATTTTGACAATCAACGGGGTCGAGGACCGGACCCGGGGAATGCTTCTGCAAACGAATGACGATGATGATGATAAAATAGAAGTTATGGGTAAAATGTTAAAAAAGGTGGACAATATTACGATCAATGCCCTTCGCACTCCGAGGCTTGTTGACCTGCTGGCTGTCAGACACGGTCGGTACCCGGAGAGAGATTCGGATGATAAGAAGACCTTCCGATTCACCCGCGACGAGCTGGGGCTTCTGGTTGATTTTCTGGGAGAGCTTTTTAAGAGGGACGGCAATCAGGTCATCGGTTTAAGAGGCATGCCCAGAGTCGGCAAGACGGAGTCGATCATTGCCGGCAGTGTCTGTTCAAACAAGAGATGGACTATCGTGTCTTCGACGCTGCTCAAGCAGACGATGCGCAGCCATTTGTCGGCCGGTGAGCTGAATCCCGATCATATTTATATTATGGACGGAATTGTGTCTACGATGCGGGCCTCGGACGAGCATCGGATGCTCGTGCAGGAAATTATGGCGATGCCCTCCACGAAGGTCATTGAGCATCCCGACATTTTTATAAAGCACTCTCCGTTCGACTATGATCTTTTTGACGTGATTATTGAACTGAGACATGAACCCGGCGAAGAAATCAATTATGACGTAGTTAACTCCGGATACGGGGATTTTTGACTAAAGGCTGAAATAGTCAGGAGGTGAATGTGTGCAAGAGCTGGGCCAAATTCTGAAGAAGCAAAGACTGGAACAAGGAATATCACTGGAAGACTTGCAGGAAACGACGAAAATCCGTAAGCGTTATCTGGAAGCGATCGAGGAAGGGAATTACAAGGTGCTTCCCGGTAATTTTTATGTCCGCGCCTTTATCAAAAACTATGCGGAAGCGGTCGGACTGGATCCTAACGAATTGCTCAAGCTGTACAGCAATGTCCTTCCGCCGACGGAACCGGAAACGGCGATCGAGACGGTCACCCGCAGCAGGGCCAGCGCCAAAACGGGAGACGGTTGGGGGAAATGGGTTACCGGGATTATGCTGTGGGCATTTCTGATTCTGATTCTTTTCCTGATATGGTTCTTCGTTAACAAGTACCACGTTGCCGGAAATGATCTGGAGGAGCCTGACAAGCATAAAATTACCGATAGGCATACCTCCGAAATCAATAACCCGGACGCAACAGCCACCCCTTCGCCCGGTTCTTCTGTGCAGCCATCGGTCGCTCCATCACCGACCCCCACACCGCAGCCCGTGGTCGAGCTTGTCAAGAGTGAGGGCGGAGTGGATTATTATCAAATAAACGGAACGGACAAAATAAACCTGGAATTGACGGTAACCGGAAAGAGATGCTGGATCGGACTCGATGCTTTGCCTGAGAAGAAATCGATAGACTCGGGAATTTTGGAGAACGGCGCCAGCAAAACCTGGGAGCTTACCGAGCCTGTGTATCTAAATTTAGGGGCGCCTAATGCCGTAGAGCTTAAGGTGAATGGAGTGTCCATTAATGTTGGAGACCAGCCGAACCCTAAACGATTTCAATTCGAATTCGCCGAGAAGAGTGAAAGCGGAGCTGCCCAGGGCGATTCAAAGAATGCTGGCAAAGATGAAGTCAAGAATGATACCAAGAATGCCGACAAAGATGGTACCAAGACTGATGCCAAGAATACTGACAAGAATGGTACCAAGACTGATGCCAAGAATACTGACAAGAATGATGCCCGTTAGCTGACGGATTTCTTCTTCTCCCAAAGGATAGGCCGGTTAGTTCAACCCAATAGAACGAGTTGGGAGAATTGCGGGTGTACACCGGCTAGGTTTTCATCAGGTTGGGGACGGGATCAAGCCTTATGCGGCCGGAGGCATGGGATTGCGCCCGATCGAATACGGGATCGCCCATCTTGTGTTTGGATGTTTGGATTTCGTACGCCACCCATTTAAAGCCGATAGGAAGAAGATATTTTTTAGCAAAGGAACAATATGTCCCTGCGGAGGCAGGGATTTTTCTTTCGAAATCTATGTTTCAAAGCGCTGCACTTCAATTAAGTTTCCTGCCGCCATGAAATTTTTTAACTCAACTTCCGCAGAGCGAAACCATCGATTTAAAGGTTTAATATGCCTGGTGGAATATAAGTTTGGATATAAATGTTGCACAAATAGAAACCCGTTGGTTCTAATGGGTTTGGGCAAATTGAAGGGAATGGTGGAAAGTGATCAAAGTAAATGGAAGAATTACATTTAGAATCAAGGTTTTTTGTTGATAACGCCTATTTTTACAAACTAGCTGTAGTTGTTCCATTTAGACCCCCATGCCTCTGACCGCGGCACCATCAGATGATGAAAATGGATGGATTTTTAAGGCAGAATAGAGTTGAATTGCTTCAATAGTGTGAAAATTGAAAACTAAATGGATTTCATACAGTTAGATTTCTATGCTCGGAAGAAATATGGAAACTAACTGGAAAACCTACAGCTAGTTTGCACCAAAACAGCCGTTTCGCCCAAAGTTGCCCATTTTAACTGTAGTTTATCCAGTTAGTTTGATCATTTTCGCCCATTC